>NZ_JAPSET010000045.1:0-56409 GCF_026847585.1 Phreatobacter sp. AB_2022a | reverse complement strand
CGCGGTGCTGGCAGCCCGCGAGGCGGCGCGTTCGGCCACCGACCTCGATGCGCTGAAAGCCATTCTGGAGGCCTTCGACGGCTGCGCGCTGAAGGCGACCGCCTCGCGCACCGTGTTCGAGGACGGCGCGCGCCAGGCGCGCGTGATGTTCGTCGGCGAGGCGCCGGGACGCGACGAGGATCTCGCCGGCAAGCCCTTCGTCGGCCGCTCCGGCCAGTTGCTCGACCGCATGCTGGCCGCCATCGGCCTCGACCGGAACACCAACGCCTACATCGCCAACGTCATTCCCTGGCGGCCGCCGGGAAACCGCACGCCGACACCGCAGGAAATCGCCATCTGCGAGCCGTTCATCCGCCGGCAGATCGAGCTGAAGAACCCCGATCTGCTGGTTTGCGTCGGCGCGCCCTCGACCGAGACCCTGATGGGGCTGAAGGGCATCATGAAGTCGCGCGGCCGGCTGCAGCCCTATCAGCTCGGCGAGCGCCAGATCCAGGCGATCGCAACCCTGCACCCGGCCTATCTCCTGCGCAGCCCGATCGCCAAGCGGCTCGCCTGGCGCGACCTGCTGACCATCAAGGCGGTGCTGGAGCGCTAGGGACCTTTATCGTTTCTCCGCTACGGAGAAAGGCGCCAGGAACCCATGGCCCGGCGCCGTCATGCGGCCTGGCGCATCTCGGGCTGGCGATAGCGCAGCCGCACCACGCCGTCGCCGACGACCTTGGAGCTGACGAGATCGAGGCGCACCCGGGCCGGCAGGCCGTGGCTCAGCGGAACGCCCGACCCGGCCAGGGCGGGCACGACGAAGATGTCGAGCTGGTCGAGGGCGCCCGCCGCGATGAAGGCGTTGTTGAGGCGCGGTCCGCCGACGATCAGGGCCGGCCGCGCCCGGCACTCGCGGCGCAGCCGCTCGATCAGAGCGGGCAGGGCGTCATGCCAGGCGCTGGCGCGCTCCGCAGGCTGTTTCAGCGGCGTCGAGGTGACGACCACCACGTTGCGGCCGGGAAAGACGGGGGCGCCCGATGCCGCGAGGCTGCGGTCATAGGTCGTCCGCCCCATTACCACCGTGCCCACCGCGTCGAGAAACCGGCGGTGCCCGGGATCGATGGCGGCGCAGGGTCTCGGCCAGAAGATGCCGTCGGTAGCGGCCGCGAGAAATCCGTCGAGGCTGACCGTCAGCGCGCCGGCAATGCGAGGGGCGGGAACTTGGCCGGATTCGCTCATCGTTCCTTGAGTGCTCCGAAGGTCATGCGATGGTGGCGCGTCGGCCCGTGCACGGCGATCGCATCGCGGTGCTGGCGCGTGCCGTAGCCCTTGTGCTGCTCGAAGCCATATTCGGGATGGATTGCACCAAGATGGCGCATCAGCCGGTCGCGATGGACCTTGGCGATGATCGAGGCGGCGGCGATCGAGACCACCAGGGCGTCACCGTCGACGATGGCTTCGCCCGACATGCCGAGCGGCAGGGCGGGCACGTCGCGGCCGTCGACAAGGACATGGCGCGGCGGCAGCGCCAGCATGCGGACGGAAGCCGCCATGGCGTGGAGCGTCGCCTTGCGGATGTCGGTCCGGTCGATCCGGCCGGGCGAAGCGGAGGCCACCGCGACCGCCAATGCCGAGGCCATGACGGCGGCATAGAGATGTTCGCGCGCGGCCTCGTCCAGCTCCTTCGAATCGGCGAGGCCGTCGGGGATGGCCGCCGGATCGAGGATGACGGCGGCGGCGACCACGGGGCCTGCGAGCGGCCCGCGGCCGGCCTCGTCAATGCCGGCGACCGGCCCGAAACCCTGAGCCAGGGCACGCTGTTCGATGGTGAAGGAGGGGACGATCGGGGCCATGGCAACTTGGAATTCGATTGATCCGGCAGGGCGCCGCGGCCGCCAGGGCTGCCGATCGGCCGGCCGGCAGGACGCGGGACTGTGATTCAGCTTTTTGGCGGAATGTGAGTCCGGTCAGCAACTTGTTTTGCGTTGTTCACAAGACGATTCGGCCGGGCGCGCGCGCCGAGATTCCGATTCAACCGGTTCAGATGCCGCTTCAGGTCGCGCGCCGGGACGTCCGCGCCTCAGAACAGGCTGAGCTGGCGCGCGGCATCCGGGCCTTTTCGCTCGGGAGGTGTGAACAATTCGGTGGCAAGCCGCAGCCGCCGCTTGCCGAAGCCGAGCCGGCGCGAGGCCACCTCGAACCTGCGACCGACCATCCAGGCGAGCGGACCGACGCCCTTCTGCCTGACATGGAAGGTCGCGTCGTAGTCCTTTCCGCCGCGGGTATCGCGGATCAGCGACAGGACGTGGCGGGCCGCGTCCGGCCGGTGCGCGACCAGCCATTCGCGGAACAGGTCGCGGATCTCCAGCGGCAGGCGCAGAAGGACATAGCCGGCCTCGCGCGCGCCCATATGGTAGCAGGCATCGAGGATCCGCTCGATCTCGGCATCGTTGACGGCCGGGATGATCGGCGCCACCAGCACGGCGGTCGGAATGCCGGCCTCCGAGAGCATGCGGATCGCTTCCAGGCGCTTCGCCGGCGTCGCCGCCCGCGGTTCCAGCGAGCGGGCGAGCTTGCGGTCGAGCGTGGTCACCGACAGGGCGACCTTGGCAAGGCCCTTGGCCGCCATGCGCGAGAGAATGTCGATGTCGCGCGTCACCAGATGGCTCTTGGTGACGATGCCGACGGGGTGATTGGTCCGTTCCAGCACTTCGAGGATGCGGCGGGTCAGCTGCCAGCGCTTCTCGATCGGCTGATAGGGATCGGTATTGGTGCCCATGGCGATGGTACGCGGCTGGTAGGCCGGGTCCGCCAGCTCGCGCTCCAGGAGTTCCGGCGCATTCGGCTTGACGAACAGGCGCGTCTCGAAATCGAGCCCGGGCGACAGGCCCATATAGGCGTGGGTCGGGCGGGCGAAACAATAGGCGCAGCCGTGCTCGCAGCCGCGATAGGGATTGATCGACCGGTCGAAGGAGAGATCGGGGCTGTCGTTGCGGGTGATGATCCGCCGCGCCTTCTCCTCCTGCACGGTGGTCGCCAGCTCCGGCAGCTCGTCGAGCGTGCCCCAGCCGTCGTCCAGCGCCTCGCGCGACTGGCTTTCGTAACGGCCGGAGGCATTGCTCAGCGTGCCGCGGCCGCGCCGGCGCTCCTCGCCGACGCCCGCCCCCGCGGAGACGTCGAGCGCGCGGGCCGTACGCAGGCCGAAAAGATTGGCCGCAGCCGCTTCCAGACCGCCGGCGTTCAGCCTGTCGGCCATGCTCTTGTCGATCCGTGCGGTGCTGCGTCCCATGCCCAGAGAGCTACCATCGCCCAACGATCGAAACAAGAACAAAGAGGGATCAAACAGGAACAAAATCCTTTGATCGGACCCTGGCGACGGATGGCGCTTGCCAGTTTGGCAATAAGGGCATAAAGATATCTTTATATGTAACCGAGGAGGCGAGGGCCCCGTGACAGGCGCAAGAGCCCATTCCTTCGACGATGGTGTCGCCGTCCTGAGGGCGGTGGGCGAGCCGACGCGTCTGAGGTTGCTCGCGCTGGCGGCCGAGGCCGAACTGACGGTCACCGACATGGTCGACATTCTCGGCCAGTCGCAGCCGCGGATTTCACGCCATCTGAAGCTGCTGCTGGAAGCAGGCCTGGTCGAGCGCGTCAAGGAGGGATCCTGGGCCTTCTTCCGCGCGAGCGGCGAGGGTGCCGGCGCGCGCGCCGTCCAGGCGCTGGTGGCGCTGGTCGATCCCGAGGACCCGATTCTCGCGAGCGATCGCGAGCGCCTGGCCGAAGTCCGCGCCAAGCGGGCCGAGGAGGCCCAGGCCTTCTTCCGCCGCCATGCCGCGGAATGGGACAAGCTGCGCGCCCTGCACGTGGCCGAGGAGCGGGTCGAGCGTGCCGTCAAGGAGGCGCTGGAGGGCCGGCCGGTCCGGGCGCTGCTCGATCTCGGCACCGGCACCGGGCGCATGCTGGAACTGTTCGCAGGCGAGATCGACCGCGGCCTCGGCATCGATGCCAATCCGGAAATGCTCACCCTCGCGCGCGCCGCGCTCGACCGGGCCGGCATCCGTCACTGCGCCGTCAGGGCGGGCGACATCTATGCCCTGGCCCTGCCGCGCGACAGCTATGACGCCGTGATCATCCACCAGGTGCTGCACTTCCTCGACGACGGCGCCCGCGCGGTGCGCGAGGCGGCCCGCGTGCTGCGCCCCGGCGGCCGGCTGGTGGTGATCGATTTCGCCCCGCACGAACTCGAATTCCTGCGCGAGACGCAGGCGCATCGCCGCCTCGGCTTCGCGCGCGAGGTGGTCGAAGGCTGGCTTGCTGCGGCGGGTCTCGAACCGACCGATTTCCGCACGCTCGCGCCCGACCATGGCGGCAGCGAGCAACTGACCGTTTCCATCTGGGTCGCCCGCGATCCCCGTCTTGTGACCGATGCCCCGGCGCTGCCGGGTGTTCCAGCCGTCGAGGTTGTCTGATGTCCACCTCCTACAAGCCCAGCCGCTACGTCTCGCGCTCCCGGCTCAAAGTGTCCTTCGAGTTCTTCCCGCCGAAGAGCGAGGAGATGGAAGCGACCTTGTGGGAATCGATCGAGCGGCTGGCGCCGCTCGCGCCGACCTTCGTATCGGTGACCTACGGCGCCGGCGGCTCGACGCGCGAGCGCACCCACGCGACCGTCCAGCGCATCATCGCCGAGACGCAGCTGAAGCCGGCCGCGCACCTGACCTGCGTCGCCGCGACCCGCGGCGAGGTCGACGACGTCATCCGCGGCTACTGGGCCGCCGGCGTGCGCCACATCGTGGCGCTGCGCGGCGATCCGGTCGGCGGCATCGGCACGCCCTATGCCTCGCATCCCGGCGGCTATGACGGCTCGCCCGAACTGGTCGCGGGCATCCGCGCCATCGGCGATTTCGAGGTTTCGGTCTCGGCCTATCCGGAAAAGCATCCCGAGAGCGGCTCGATCGACACCGATATCGAAATGCTGAAGCGCAAGGTCGATGCCGGCGCGACGCGCGCCATCACCCAGTTCTTCTTCGACAACGAGGTCTATCTGCGCTACCTCGACCGGGCACGCGCCGCGGGCATCACCATCCCGATCGTCCCCGGCATCGTGCCGGTGCAGAACTTCAAGCAGACCGCGGGCTTTGCCGCGCGCGCCGGAGCCAGCATCCCGGACTGGCTCGCCCGCCGCTTCGAAGGGCTGGAAGGCGATCCGGCCACGCGCAAGCTGATCGCGGCGGCGGTTGCCGCGGAACAGGTCTTCGACCTCGTCGATCGCGGCGTGACCGAGTTCCACTTCTATACGATGAACCGCGCCGATCTCGTCTACGCCGTCTGCCACCTGCTGGGCCTGAGGCCCGAAGGCGAGACGGCCCGCGCGGCGGCGTGATCCGCCGCCGCATCCCCGAGTTCTACCGTTCGACTGCCGCCTGACATCAGAGTGCGCGACATGACCCAGTTTCCGCCCCGCCATGCCAATGGAGCCGATGTGCTCGCCGCCCTCACCAAGGCGGCGGCTGAACGTATCCTGGTGCTCGACGGCGCCATGGGCACGATGATCCAGCGCTACAAATTCGACGAGGCGGCCTTCCGGGGCGAACGCTTCGCGCACTGGAACCATGACCTCAAGGGCAACAACGATCTCCTGATCCTGACGAAGCCCGACGTGGTCGAGGCGATCCACCTCGAATATTTCGAGGCCGGGTCCGACATCGTCGAGACCAACACCTTTTCCTCGACCTCCATCGCCCAGGCCGATTACGGCATGGAGCACCTCGCCTATGAGCTGAACTACGAAGGCGCGCGCCTGGCCAAGGCGGCGGCCAAGAAAGCGGAGGGCCGCGACGGCCGGCGCCGCTTCGTCGCCGGCGCGCTCGGACCGACCAACCGCACCGCCTCGATCTCGCCCGACGTCAACAATCCGGGCTTCCGGGCGGTCACCTTCGACGAGCTGCGCGAGGCCTACGCCGAGCAGACCCGCGGCCTCGTCGACGGCGGCGCCGACATCATCCTGATCGAGACCATCTTCGACACGCTGAACGCCAAGGCGGCCTTCGTCGCGGTCGATGAGGTGTTCGAGGAAAGGCGCGTGAAGCTGCCGGTGATGATCTCCGGCACGATCACCGACCTTTCCGGCCGCACCCTGTCGGGCCAGACGACGGAGGCCTTCTGGTATTCGCTGCGCCATGCCCGGCCGTTCTCGATCGGCCTCAACTGCGCGCTCGGCGCCAAGGAAATGCGCGCCCATATCCAGGCGCTGTCGAAGGTCGCGGACACGCTGGTCTGCGCCTATCCGAATGCCGGCCTGCCCAACGAGTTCGGCCTCTATGACGAGAGCCCGGAGGCAATGGCCGAGCTCGTCGGCGAATTCGCGACCGCCGGCTTCGTCAACATCGTCGGCGGCTGCTGCGGCTCGACGCCCGACCACATTGCCGCGATCGCCAAGACGGTCGCCGGCGTCAAGACGCGCAAGCTGCCGACCATCGAGCCGCGCCTCAGGCTCTCCGGCCTCGAACCCTTCGTGCTGACGCCCGAAATCCCGTTCGTGAATGTCGGCGAACGCACCAATGTCACGGGTTCGGCGCGCTTCCGCAAGCTGATCACGGCCGGCGACTACACGGCGGCGCTCGCGGTCGCGCTCGACCAGGTGCAGAATGGCGCCCAGATCATCGACGTCAACATGGACGAGGGCCTCCTCGATTCCGAACAGGCGATGATCGACTTCCTCAACCTGATCGCCGCCGAGCCGGACATTGCGCGGGTGCCGGTCATGGTCGATTCCTCGAAGTTCAAGGTGATCGAGGAGGGCCTGAAGCGCCTGCAGGGCAAGGGCATCGTCAATTCCATCTCGCTGAAGGAAGGCCACGACAAGTTCGTGGCGGATGCCCGCACGGTGCTGCGCTATGGCGCGGCGGTGGTGGTCATGGCCTTCGACGAGCAGGGTCAGGCCGACACGTTCGAGCGCAAGACCGAGATCTGCAAGCGCGCCTACGACATCCTGGTCAACGAGGTCGGCTTCCCGCCCGAAGACATCATCTTCGATCCCAACGTGTTCGCGATCGCCACCGGCATCGAGGAACACGACAATTACGGCAACGACTTCATCGAGGCGGCCGGCTGGATCCGCAAGAACCTGCCGCATGCCCATATTTCGGGGGGCGTCTCCAACCTCTCGTTCTCGTTCCGCGGCAACGAACCGGTGCGCGAGGCGATGCACTCTGTGTTCCTCTACCACGCGATCAAGCGCGGCATGGACATGGGCATCGTCAATGCCGGACAGATGCAGGTCTATGAGAACCTCGACCCGGAACTGCGCGAGGCCTGCGAGGACGTGGTGCTGAACCGGCGTCCCGACGCCACCGAGCGCATGCTGGCGATCGCCGAGAAGTTCCGCGGCCACGGCAAGGGCGAGGCCAAGGTCGTCGACCTCGCCTGGCGCGAGAAGCCGGTCGGCGACCGGCTCACCCATGCCCTGGTCAACGGCATCACCGAATATATCGAGCAGGACACGGAGGAGGCTCGCCAGCAGGCGGCCCGCCCGCTGCATGTCATCGAAGGTCCGCTGATGGACGGCATGAACGTCGTCGGCGACCTCTTCGGCTCGGGCAAGATGTTCCTGCCCCAGGTGGTCAAGTCGGCCCGCGTGATGAAGCAGTCGGTGGCCTATCTCCAGCCGTTCCTGGAGCAGGAGAAGCGTGATCTCGGCCTCGTCGACAAGCCCGCGGCCGGCAAGATCCTGATGGCGACGGTCAAGGGCGACGTCCACGACATCGGCAAGAACATCGTCGGCGTCGTGCTCCAGTGCAACAACTACGAGGTGATCGACCTCGGCGTGATGGTGCCGGCCCAACGCATCCTGGAGGAGGCGAAAAAGCATCAGGTCGACATTATCGGCCTGTCCGGCCTGATCACGCCCTCGCTCGACGAGATGTGCCATGTCGCGGCCGAGATGGAGCGCCAGGGCTACGAGGTGCCGCTGTTGATCGGCGGCGCCACCACCTCCCGCGTCCATACCGCGGTGAAGATCCATCCGAACTACGAGCGTGGGCAGGCGGTCTATGTCGCCGACGCCTCGCGCGCGGTCGGCGTCGCCTCGACGCTCCTGTCGAACGAGAACAGGCCTCAATATGTCGCCGACATCAGGGCGGAATACGCCAAGATCGCGGAGGCGCATCTGCGCGGCGAGCAGACCAAGCAGCGCCTGCCGCTGGCCGATGCCCGGGCCAACAGCCTGAAGCTCGACTGGGCCGGCTACGAACCGCCCCGGCCGCGTTTCATCGGCACGCGTGTCTTCGAGGACTACGATCTCGCCGATCTCGTCTCGGCGATCGACTGGACGCCGTTCTTCCAGACCTGGGAGCTGAAGGGCCGCTATCCGGCCATCCTCGACGACGAGAAGCAGGGCGAGGCGGCCCGCGGCCTGTTCAAGGACGCGCAGGTCATGCTGCAGCGGATCGTCGGCGAGAAGTGGCTGACCGCGCGGGCCGTGATCGGCTTCTGGCCGGCCAATGCGGTCGGCGACGACATCAAGGTCTTTACCGACGAAAGCCGCGGGCAGGAGCTCGCGACTTTCCATACGCTGCGCCAGCAGATCGCCCGGCGCGAAGGCCGCGAGCGCGCGCATATCGCCCTCTCCGACTATTTCGCGCCGTCGGGGACCAAGGCCGACTGGATCGGCGGCTTCGTCGTGACCGCGGGCATCGGCGAGGACGAACTCGCCAGGCGTTTCGAGGATGCGAAGGACGACTACAACGCGATCCTGACCAAGGCGCTGGCCGATCGCCTCGCCGAGGCACTGGCGGAGCGCATGCATCAGATCGTCCGGCGCGAGCTCTGGGCCTATGCGCCGGACGAGAAGCTCTCCAACGAGGAACTGATCCTCGAGCAGTATCGCGGCATCCGGCCGGCGCCGGGCTATCCGGCCCAGCCCGACCATACCGAGAAGGACACGCTGTTCCGCCTGCTCGACGCGGAGAAGGCGATCGGCGTGAAGCTGACCGAAAGTCGTGCCATGTGGCCGGGCTCCTCGGTCTCGGGCCTCTATGTGTCCCATCCGGACAGCGAATATTTCGGCGTCGGCCGGGTCGAGCGCGACCAGGTCGTCGACTATGCCGCGCGCAAGGGCTGGACGGTCGAGGAGGCCGAGCGCTGGCTGGCGCCGGTGCTCAACTACGATCCCGCGCTGATGCGCTCGATGAGCGAGGCGGCGGAATAGCGCCGGCCGGCTGGAGCGAAAAAGGGGACATGTGCAGCCGGGCCGCCGCGTCGCGACGGCCCGGCTTTTTCATGCGGCAAGGCGCGCTGCGGAGCCCGTCTGTTCGGCGAGAGCCCAGATATGGCCGAAGGGATCGAAAAGTGCTGCGACCCGGCGGCCGGTTTCATCGGGTTGGATGGCGTCCCGGACCGTGGCGCCCGCCGTCGTCGCCGCGGACATCGTCGTGTCGATGTTCTCGACCGTGAGGCGGAAAACGGTGCCGACCGCGCCGGCGGCCTTCGGGAAGAAGGGGCCGCCGCGCCAGGGCTCGCGCTCGCGATTGGGGTTGGCGCCGGCCACCGAGACCTTGAGGCCGGCCAGTTCCAGATCGACCGCCATCGGCGTTCCGGTCCGCGGATAGGTCGCCGTTTCGCGCGCGCCGAAAGCCATGACATAAAAATTTGCCGCCTCCCGCTCGCGGCCATGCTCGACGAAGAGGGTCAGTTCGAGGCTCAGGGGGCTGGTCATGCTGCGTCTCGCTGCGCTTGAGGGAATCGGCCGGCGGCCCATTCTAGCGCGCGATCATCCGGTGTTGCCGCTTCCGGCATGCCCGATGCCATGGCCGATCCATGGCCAGGCGCGGGCGCAGCAAGCCGTGAATCGCGTCGGTCCGAGCGGCTCGACGACCGCCTCGAGCGGGATGCGACCCTAGATCGTCACCTGCGTGCCCACCTCGACCACCCGGCCGGTCGGCAGGTGGAAATAGTCGGTCGCGGAGTTGGCGTTGACCGCCATGCCGATGAACACATAGTCCTGCCAGAGCGGCATGCCGAGCTTGCCGGAGGCCTTGAGGTGCCGCCGGGAGAGGAAGAATGAGGTCGACATCATGTCGAACTTCACGCCGATCTTCTTGCAGGCGATCAGCGCCTTCGGCACGTGCGGCGTCTCCATGTAGCCGAACTTGATGACGAGCTTGGAGAAGCTGTCGTTGAGCTTCTCATAAGAGACACGCTCGCCCTCCGGAACGCGCGGCGTGCCGACGCTCTTCACCGCCAGGAACACGTTGTGTTCGTGCAGCACCTTGTTGTGCTTGAGGTTGTGCAGGAGCGAAGCGGGGGCATAGGCATGTTCCGAGGTCAGGAACACGGCGGTGCCGGGGACGCGGTGCGGCGGGCGCTTCTCGAAGCTCTTCATGAGATCGGCGAGGGGTACCTCGATGCGCCGGGTCTTGTCGGCCAGGATGCGCGTTCCCTTCCGCCAGGTCAGCATCAGGAACATGATCGAGCCGCCGAACAGGAGCGGCACCCAGCCGCCTTCGATGAGCTTCATCAGGTTGGCGCCGAGGAAGACCCATTCGATGATCTGGAACGGCACGATCAGGCACGCGGTGGCCAGGAGGCTCCACTTCCAGACATGGTGGATGACCACGAAGGCCATGATGGAGGTGACCACCATGGTGCCGCTGACCGCGATGCCGTAGGCCGAGGCAAGGTGCGAGGAGGTCTTGAACGACAGGACCAGGAGCAGGACCGCGACCAGCAGGATCCAGTTGATGAAGGGCAGGTAGATCTGCCCGGCATGTTCCTCGGACGTGTACATCACCTTGAGACGGGGCAGCAGGCCGAGTTGCACGGCCTGGCGCGACAGCGAGAAGGCGCCGGTCAGCACGGCCTGGCTCGCGATGATCGTGGCCATGGTCGCGAGGATGACCATCGGCAGCAGGCCCCAGCTCGGCACCAGCAGGAAGAACGGGTTCTGCACGGTGGAGGGATCGGCCAGCACCATGGCGCCCTGGCCGAGATAGTTGAGGGTGAGCGAGGGGAAGACGACGCCGAGCCAGGCATTCTGGATCGGCCGCCGGCCGAAATGGCCGAGATCGGCGAACAGCGCCTCGCAGCCCGAGACGGCCAGAAAGACCGCGCCGAGGGCCACCAGGCCGAGGCTGCCGTGGGTCAGGAGGAAATGCACGCCGTGGACGGGGTTGAACGCCCAGAACACGCCGAGGTCGTCGCGGATGTGGATGAGGCCGGCAAGCCCGATGCAGATGAACCAGGTCATCATGATCGGCCCGAAGAACCGGGCGACATGGGCTGTGCCGTGGCTCTGCACCGCGAAGAACAGCACGATCACCACGGTGGTGATCGGCAGGATGTAGGGGTCGAAGACCGGAGTGACGAGCTTCAAGCCCTCCAGGGCGGACAGCACCGAAATGGCCGGCGTGATGGCGGCATCGCCGTAAAAGAGGGCGGCGCCGATGACGCCCATCACGACGATGAAGGTGCGCCCGCGCCCGAGCGCCTTCTGGGCGAGCGCCATGAGGGTGAGCGTGCCGCCTTCGCCTTCATTGTCGGCGCGCAGCAGGATCAGGACATATTTGACCGTCACCAGCAGGATCAGCGCCCACAGGATCAGCGACAGCACGCCGAGCACGGTTTCGCGTGGAATGGCGGCGAGCGGGGCGGTCGGATGGCCGAGCGCGCCGGCCAGCGCTTCCCGGAAGGCATAGAGCGGGCTGGTGCCGATATCGCCGTAGACGACGCCGATGGACCCGATGAAAAGAGCAGCGAAACTGGCCTTCGGCACATGGCTGTCATGGGCCGTGTCGGCTGAGGGGGGCGCCTTTGCGGGGTCGCCGACACCTGCCGGGACCGTATTGCCGGCTGCCGCCGTTTCGTTCGCCATGGATAAGACCTTGAGACGGCCGGGCGCTTTGTCCGGCCCTGAGTGACAAATGGCTTCAAGCGCCGATCGAGGCCCTCGGGGTTGTCATCAGTCGCCGATCTGTCCCGGCGGTCGTCGCGCTGCCTCGTTGCGGCGCGCGTCATACAGCATTGCACGGGCGATGATCAAC
Organism: Phreatobacter sp. AB_2022a; assembly: GCF_026847585.1. Taxonomy (NCBI): domain Bacteria; kingdom Pseudomonadati; phylum Pseudomonadota; class Alphaproteobacteria; order Hyphomicrobiales; family Phreatobacteraceae; genus Phreatobacter; species Phreatobacter sp. AB_2022a. Next base: position 44,392 of record NZ_JAPSET010000045.1, on the reverse strand, counting down.
TGGCCATCCACGAAAAAGCCGCAAATCGCCGCAGGCCCTGGCTTCGCCGGCCTATTGGATCAACGCAGGCTGGTGTCGGATCGACGCGAGATGTCGAGGATTCGCACACCCTCGGCCGAGACCGTGCCCGATGTCAGGGGAAAGGTCTCGATCGCATCGGTCATGCCGGCCCGCCGTGCAAGGTTGCGGGTCGCCTGGCCGGAACCGGTGCGCGCGACGGGCGCAGCGACGGCGGCGTCGCGTGCCTGGATACTGGCCTGGATCTCGGCCGCTCGGCGGCGCAGGTCGGCCGGCAGCCTGCCATAGGACCGCGCGTCGACGAAATCGGCCTGCCGATAGGGGAAGCGCGAGGCGCCGGCGAAGACGCGGACACCGGTCTCGGTCACCACTATGTCGCCGGCACGCAGCGTGAAATCGTGGGTGATCGGCAGGCGCGCGAGACCATTGGTGGCCCGGCCGTGGCAGGTGCAGGTCGCATCCGCCGCCTCGCGGAAACGGAAGGCGGTGCGCAGCCGGGCGTAGACCTGGCCGCGCGGCCCGCTGGCCTCCTCGATCGGCTGGCCGCCGCGCGCCGTGTAGAGCGCAACCTCGGTGCCGGGGCACAGGCTGTTGCAGGCCTCCTGCTGCGTGCCCTGACCATCGCGGCCGCCGGCGGGTGCCGGAAAGAAGAAGCCGTCGCAGAGCCGGACGCAATAGACTCGGGTGCCGCCCGGCACGCGGAACTGGCCGGACCGGTTCGAAGTGGACACCGAGCGGCCCTGGCGCGCCGGACCGCCCTCATGCCGGGGGCGGACGGTGATCAGGGGCACCTCGCGCTGGGGCGTGGCGCCGAAGAAGGGCAGGCCGGGAAAGGCAGAGCGCGAGGCGACACGGGCGCTGGCCTCGCCGCGCCGCATGGCGCGCAGCTCGGCGTCGCGCCGGATCACGGCGTAGATCTGGTCGGCATCCTGGGCCGCGGCTGGCAGGCTTGCGCCTGCAAGGATGCAGCAGGCGAGAAAGAACACGGCAAAGCCGGACATGCGTGCAACCATTGAAGCCCTACCTGGCCGTCCGTCGCGGCGGACGGCCCATGACATGAAAGGCGGCAGTGGATTGTCGACGCGGTTCCGAGGCTGGAACCATGTCGGCGAGACGTATCAACAAACAGGCTCGCCCCTCGACCTCGCCCCAGGGCGCAGTGCCTGGGACGTGGCCAAACTTCAGCCGAGCCCGTCGCGCATCTGGCACGGGACTATTGCAGTTCGATGTCGACAGTCTAGCCGAGTTTTCCCGCAAGACCAGTACCTGCGTAGACTTGCACGCAAGGGTTGACATCAGAGGGTTAAAGCAAAAGAAAATGCCGGACTTTCGTCCGGCCGAAGGTCTGCGAACTGTCGTGGTTTCGATGCTTTGGATCGACCGGTTCAACCAGCCCTGCCGGTGTCGATGCTCTTAGAATGCACCGAACAGGATGGCTCCGAAAAACGCGAATGCGGCGCAGACGGCAACTACGTTCACGTGTCGGGCAAGTTCCACTGGCAACCTCCCTCGCAGGAACCGGAACCTGCAGGCTAAGCAGCGCGACGGGGCTTTGCCAAGCGGATTCGACCGGCCCGCGACCGGGCGTCGCGGCGGGCAGCGCGAGCGCTTTGACAAGTCTGGCGAATTTGCGGCCGCGCCATGTGGATGATAGGTGAGATATCCTGTCCCATCAGATGTTTCATGGGCTGACGTGGCGGGTCAATCGTGCCCGCAGCGCCCTGCCGGTCCGGCGGCCGGCATGGCGGCGCCTCCCGGCAGACCGCCGGATCGCCGCCTTGACCGGCCTGGAATAGAATGTCACGTCTTTTTACATAATGGCCAAGCCACCGATCGACGATTCATCCCGGCCCACCTCGGCCGACGTTCATCTCGCCGCGCGCCGCGGCTATCATCACGGCAACCTGAAGGAAGCGCTGATCGAAGCGGCGCGCCGGCTGATCGCCGAGCGCGGCCCGGCCGGTTTCACCCTGTCGGATGCGGCCAAGCTCGCCGGCGTGTCGCCGGCCGCTCCCTATCGTCATTTCAAGGACCGGCAGAGCTTGCTGCGCGACATTGCTCAGCTTGGCTTTGCCGCGCTCGGCGAGCGCCTTGGACAGGCCGCGGCGGCCGGTGGGCCGCAAGGCTTCAGCGCCATGGGCCGGGCCTATCTCGCCTTCGCCCGCGAGGAGCCCGCCTATTACGCAGCCATGTTCAACTCGGGCACGACGAGCGAAGAGGCCAAATCCGAAGGGGCCGAGGATCCCGGCTTCCGGATGTTGCGCGAGGCGGTCGGCCGGGCCCTCGGCACGCACGACGCGGAGGCGGCACGGCGGGCGGCCATGCTGGTGTTCGCGCTCACCCACGGCCTTGCGAGCCTGTCGGTGCCGGGATCACCGGCGCGCCCCCGGGATCTCGGCGATCCGGAAAAGCTGCTCGATCTCGGCGTCGACGCCATGCTTCGCGGCCTGCCGGCGGCGCTCGCCGGCGGGAACTGAGGCGGTCAGTCGGCCGGCGGAGCGAGCGCGGCGCCGGCCAGGGCCAGGACGAGGCTCGAAACGGCGCTGGCCGCGAGCAGCGCGAATTTCAACGCGGAAGTCCAGGGCAGGACGGGACTCGCATCGGCGAGGCCTGAATAGGCCAGCGCCAGAAGGCCGTCTTCGACCAGGTCGGCAGTCAGAAAGCCGGCGGGCACGAGAAACAGCAGCCGGAAGGTGCGCTGCGACAGCGGCAGGCCGCGGCTCGCCAGGCCCGCGCCGGTCAGGAGCGCTGCGGCGGTCGCGACGGCCAGCGGCAGATCGGTCAGAAGGGCCGCGAGGGCCTCGCTCCGGCGCGGGCCGATCGTCGTCAGGAAGGCGCGAAAGTCCTCGGCCGTGTAGCCGGCATGGCGCGCCTCGGGCCGCACCTGCTTCAGGCAGTCGAGCCCGCCGCAACTGCCGCGCAGCAGGGCTTCGACGCCGGCATTGGCATAGGCGTTGACGAGAAAGGCAGCGAGCACCGCGGCGAGGGCAAGGGCAAGCCGCAGCGGTGTCGCTGCGCGGGCCAGGCGTTCGACCACAGCCATCGGGTTCACGCTGCGGCGTCCGGCTGTCGCAAGGTCAAAGCGTCTCGGAATCGCGGTCGTTGATCTGACGCTGCAGCCGCTTGTTCTGCGCGGCCAGTTCCTTGAGCTTCTCGTTGATGGCGTCGACGCCGGGGTCGGTCGCACCGTTCACGAAGCGCGCGCCGATCTCGCCGCCGCGGCGCCAGGCGACCTCGCAGGCATAGGTGGCGTTGCGTTGCGGGATCTTCAGTTCGAACCGGTCGGGCAGGTCCATGATCGACCCGCAATCGAGCCGCACGCCGGTCTCGGAATAGTTGCGCACCGTGCATTCGACCGAACGCAGGCCGCCCGGGAATATGATCATTCCCTTCCAGAATGTGCGGGATCGCTGGGCGATTCGGCGTTCACTCATGACTGGCGCGGGTCCGGCGTGGCGTCGTCGTCGCTGCAATTTCAGCTGGCGGTTGCAATGGCTTCCTTCTAGCCCGGGAGCCTTAACGTCTCGTTTACACTATGGTTCGGATTTGTCGAAAAGGCCCGCATAATCCTTTGGCCGGGGCGGCGCGTAACCGCCGCGCTTGGAGGTGCGGAGCCCGAGGCCGACCAGGCCTTCGGCCAGCCTGACGGCCGCGGCGACACCGTCGATGACCGGCAGGCCGCATTCCGCGCCGAGCGCCGCGGCAAGATCGGCCATGCCCGCGCAGCCGAGCACGATGGCTTCGGCCCGGTCGTCGCGGATCGCCTTGGCGATCTCGGCGGCAATTCTGGCGCGGGCGTTCGAGGCGGGGTCGTCGAGCTCGAGCACCGGAACCTCGCAGGCCCGCACGCTGCCGCAGCGGCGGCCGAAGCCGTATTTGTCGACATTGTGCTCGAGCGCCGGCACCGAGACGGCCAGGGTCGTCACCACGCTGAAACGGCCGGCGACGAGGCTTGCGATGTGCATCGCGGCTTCGCCGATGCCGACGACCGGCGCCGTGGCCAGCGACCGCGCGGCGTCGAGGCCGGTATCGTCGAAACAGGCGATGATGAAGGCATCGCTCGCCGGCGCTTTGGCGAGTTCCGCGAGCACGCCCGGCACCGACAGCGCCTCGTCATAATATCCCTCGATCGAGGCCGGCCCGCGCGCGGGATTGACCGCGGCGATGGTCGTGCCGGGGCTTGCCGCCGCCCGCGCGGCCGCGCCGATCCGCCGGGTCATGGCGGCGGTGGTGTTGGGATTGACGACCGTCAGAAGCATCAGCTCCGCTCCCCGAAAGAGGTCTTGCGGGGCGCGAGACGCGCGGGCTGCCGCATCGTCCGCGCCCGGCCTTACGCCGGCACTGCGGGCAAGGCGGTTTCCTCGACCCGCAGACAGCGCACGACGTGGCCGGCGCCGACGGTGACCGGCTCGGGCTGCGCCGCCGTGCAGGCGGGCACGGCCAGCCGGCAACGCGGGGCAAAGGCGCAGCCGGGCGGCAGGTCGGCAAGATCGGGCGGTGAGCCGGCAATGGCATCGAGCCGCGCGCCGCGCGGCAGTCCCTCGCGGGCGCGGCTGTTGAGGAGCCCGATCGTATAGGGATGGCGGGGCGCGCGGATGATGTCGCGGATCGACCCGGTCTCGATGATCCGGCCGCCATACATCACCGCCACGCGGTCGGCGACCTCGACGGCCACGCCGATATCGTGGGTCACGAAGATCACGGCGAGGCCGAGTTCGCGCTGGAGCTCGCGGATGAGCAGCAGGATCTGGATCTGGACGGTGGCATCCAGCGCGGTGGTCGGCTCGTCGGCGAGCAGGACCTGCGGGTTGCAGGCAAGGGCCAGCGCGATCATCGCCCGCTGCCGCATGCCGCCCGACATTTCATGGGGATAGTTGTCGAGCCGGCGCTCGGGCGAGGGGATGCGCACGCGCTGGAACAGGTCGAGCGCGCGCCGGCGGGCCTCGGCCGTCGAGCAGCCCTCATGCTTGACGATGGTCTCGGCGATCTGGCGGCCGAGCGTGTAGACGGGGTCGAGCGCCAGCGCCGGCTCCTGGAAGATCATCGACACCGCGCGGCCGCGGAAGGCCTGGAGATCGCGGGCGCCGAGCGCGAGCACGTCGCGGCCGCCGACGCGGATCGTGCCGGTGGTGACGCTGCGCCGTTCCGGATTGAGCCGCAGCAGGGCCCGCAGCGTGACCGACTTGCCGGAACCGGATTCCCCGAGGATGGCGAGGGTTTCGCCCCGATCGAGCGTCAGGTCGACGCCGTTGACGGCACGGATCGGTCTGGCGCCGCCCGTAAAGGCGACGGTGAGGTCGCGGATCACGACGGTCGGTTCCTCGGCGGCCATGGCCTCGCTCCTTACGCGGCTGCGCGGCTGGACGGAGCCGCGGAATGGCCCGAGCCCGGTTCGCTCATCAGGCAGGCGGCCGCATGGTTTTGCGCCGCGCCTGCCAGGGCGGGTTGGCGGGCGCTGCAGACGGCCTCGGCATGGACGCAGCGCGTATGGAAGCGGCAGCCGTCCGGCGGATCGATCGGGTTCGGCGGGTCGCCCGAGATCGGGGCTTCCATCGTGCGCCGGTCCGGATCCATGGTCGGCATGGACCGGGTCAGCGCGGCCGAATAGGGGTGCAGGGGCGCGTCGAACACGGCGTCGGCCGGGCCGATCTCCGCGACCTTGCCGAGATACATCACCATGACGCGGTCGGACATGTGGCGCACCACGTTCAGATCATGGGAGATGAACAGATAGGTGAGCGCGAATTCGTCCTTCAGATCCATCAGGAGATTGAGGACCTGCGCCTCCACGGACTTGTCGAGCGCCGAGACGGCCTCGTCGAGAATGACCACCTTGGGCTGGAGCGCCAGGGCACGGGCAATGTTGACGCGCTGGCGCTGGCCGCCCGAAAGCTCGTGGGGATAGCGTCCGGCAAAACGTGATGGATCGAGGCCGACGCGGGCGAGCAGGTCGCGGGCGCGGGCGATCGCGGCCGGCCTGCCGACGCCATGGACCTGCGGGCCGAAGGCGATCGAGGCCTCGATGGTCAGGCGTGGATTGAGCGAGGCGTAGCTGTCCTGGAACACCATCTGGACCTGGCGGCGGTAGCCGGTCAGCGACAGGTCCGGAGAGCCGACCTTGGCGCCGTCGAACAGGATCTCGCCGGCCGTCGGCGCGATCAGATGCATCATCAGGCGCGCCGTGGTCGACTTGCCGCAGCCGCTCTCGCCGACGATGCCGAGCGTCTCGCCGGGGAAGACGTCGAAATCGACGCCGTCGACGGCGCGCACCACCTTGGCCGGCCCGAACAGGCCGCCGCCGGCCACGGGGAAATGCTTGACGAGGTTGCGGATGGTGAGAAGCGGCACTTTCATTGCTTCACGTCCATGGCCGAGCGCAGGCCGTCGGCCAGCAGGTTGAACGAGATCGAGGTCAGGAAGATCATCACGCCGGGCAGGGCCGCGACCATCGGCTGGGTATAGATGGCGGTGCGCAGCGTGTTGAGCATCAGGCCCCATTCGGGCTCCGGCGGGCGCACGCCGAGACCGAGGAAGGACAGGCCCGAGGCGAGGATCATGGAGACCGAGATGAGGCCGGTCGCGTAGACGAAGATCGGCCCGAGCACATTGCCCAGCACATGCACGCGGATGATGGTCAGGGCGCGGGCGCCGGAGGCGCGCGCCGCTTCGACATAGTCGCGGCTGCGCACCTGGGTGGTCACCGCCTCGGCGACGCGCGCGATCGGCGGAATGAACACGATGGTCAGCGACACCAGGGCGTTCTGGATGCCGGCCCCCAGCGCGCCGGACAGCGCGACCGCGAGCAGCACCGAGGGGAAGGCGTAGAACACGTCGATGGTGCGCATCATCAGCGTGTTGGCGCGGCCGCCGGCATAGCCGGCGACGATGCCGATCAGGCTTCCGGCGATGAAGGCCATGATGACCGGCGTCACGCCCATCATCAGCGAGTAGCGGGCGCCGTGGATGAGCCGGGACAGCATGTCGCGGCCGAGCTCGTCCGTGCCGAGCGGGAAGCCGGCCGTGCCGATCGGCCGCAGCCGGCGGATCGTGCGGCCGGCATAGGGATCGGCCGGGGCGATCCAGGGCGCGAAGATCGCGACCAGCACCAGGGCGAGGATCAGGATGCCGGCGAGCATCGCGACCTTGTCGCGCGATACGCGCTTCGCGACGCCGGTCCAGTAGCCGGGCGAGCGTTCGATCGCGGCCGGCGCCTTGGCCGGGTCCTCGCGCAGCAGGGACGCCACCGATGTCATGATCAGCTCCGCTGGATGCGCGGGTCGATGGCCGTCTGGAGGACGTCCACCAGCAGGTTGAGGCCGACGAAGAACAGCGCGAGCACCAGGATGGTGCCCTGCAGCAGCGGCAGGTCGCGCTGGAAGATCGCCGCGTTCAAGAGGAAGCCGGTGCCCGGCCAGGAGAACACCGTCTCGATCAGGATCGAGCCGCCGAGGAGATAGCCGAGCTGCAGGCCCATCACGGCAAGCGCGGTCGGGGCGGCGTTCTTCACGACATGGCCGAAAATGCCGAATTCCGAGAGCCCCTTGGCCCGCAGGGCCGGCACGAAGTCCTGCGACAGGATATCGGCGACGAGGGCGCGGATGGTGCGCGCGACAATGCCCATTGGAATGACGCTCATGGTGGCCGCGGGCAGAATGAGGTGGCGGATATGCTCCCAGTCCGGCCGCCATTCCGCCGAGCCGCCGGGCCCGGCGCCGGTCGGCGGCAGCAGGTTCAGTTGCGCGGAGAAGATGATCACCAGGACCATGCCGAGCCAGTAGTGCGGCACCGAGACACCGACAACCGACAGGAAGGAGGCGATCTTGTCGACCGCGCTGTTCCTGAAATAGCCGGCGACGAAACCGAACAGCAGGCCGAAGAAGAAGCCGATGAGCGTGGCGATGGCTGCGAGCAGCAGCGTGTTGCGTACCGCGCCGATGACCTCGCCCGAGACGGCGCGGCCGGTGGCGATCGAGGTTCCGAGATCGCCATGCAGGGCCCTGAGGCACCACTTGAAGAACTGCTCGTAATAGGGTCGGTCGAAACCGTAGGCCGCCATCATCTGTTGCTTCAGCGCGTCCGATGCGTCCGGCGGCAGCACCGACACCAGGGGATCGCCGGGTGCGATATGCACGAGGGCGAAGCAGACGAGCGATACGCCGATGACGATCGGGATCGTGTAGACCAGCCGCTTGGCCAGGTAGACGAGCATCGGTCGGACCTCATGCGCCGGGAAACCCCGCGCGCGGCCCGCGCCGGCCGCCCGCAGGGTTCATCCAGAGGAAACGCGGCGGGCCGCATCGGGCCGCCGCGTCGTGACGCGCGGGCGATCAGGAGCCGGCGCGGATGTCCATCGTCGCGATGTCGATGAACCAGGAGCGGGGCTGGACGACGCCGGTGACGCGCGGCGACAGGGCGCGCGGTCCGACATCGTGGGCGACCCACAGGAACGGCGCCTCTTCGACGAGGCGCTTGTGCAGCGCGGCCAGCGCATTGTCGCGGCCGGCGGCGTCGAAGGTGGTGCGGGCCGTATTGACCAGCGCGTCGAACTCGTCGGAGTTGAAGAAGCCCCAATTGTTCGAGGTCGGCGGATTGGCCTGGCGCGTCACGAAGCGGCCCATGGCGAAGAACGGATCCATGGCCGCGAAGGTGACGTTGATGGCGTTGGCGCCGCGGGCGCCGGCGGAGCCCGCGCCCTCGCGCCAGTTGGTGAAGACCGAGTTCCACTCGGCGACCTCGAGCTCGACGTTGAAGAAACATTCCTTCAGCGCCTGCTGCAGCCATTCGTTCATGACGATCGGCTGCATCTGGCCGGAGCCGGAGGCCGAGGTCAGCACCTTGACGGTGACCGGCCGTTGGGCCGAGAAGCCGGCTTCCTGCATCAGCCGGCGGGCGGCCGCGAGATCGTAGCGGATGTCGAAGGACGGATTGCCCCACCAGGGATGGCCGGGCGGAACCGTGCCCTTCGGCACTTCCATCTGGCCGTTCAGGAGTTCCTTCAATTCATCGCGGTTGATGCACAGATTGGCCGCGTGCCGCACCCGCCGGTCGGTCCAGGGCGAACCCTCGCGGAACGAGAACTGCCAGGGCCAGACATGCGGCTGGGCGTTCGAATAGATCTTGAAGCCGCGGCTGGTGATCTGCGGCACGGCGTCGGGCGAGGGCGCCTCGATCCAGTCCACCTGGCCGGCCAGCAGGGCGGCGGTGCGGGCATTGGGCTCGGGCAGCGGCAGCAGCACGACGCGATCGATCTTCGGCCGGCGTGCGGTATCCCAATAGTCGCGGTTGGCGACCATTTCGAAGCGTTCGCGCGGGACGAGGCGGACGCCGCGAAAGGCGCCGGTGCCCGAGGGATTGGCGGCGAACGCGGTCCATGCCGCCTGGGCGCGCTGGCGCGGGTCGGTGACGCCTGCCGGCACCTCGCCGAGCAGCTTCTGCCAATGGGCAGGGGAGGCCATGAACAGGTTGGTCAGATTGATGGGCAGGAACGAGTCCGGCGCCGAGGTGGTCAGCTCGACGGTGAGATCGTCAATGGCCCGCGCCGATCGCAGATTGGGCATGCGCGAGACCGTGACGCCCACCTGGCTCTGGTCGAAATGCGGCGCCGACTGGTCGAGCACCTTCTGGACGTTCCAGACCACGGCCGCGGCATTGAACGGCGAACCGTCATGGAATCTGACGCCGGGCCGCAGCTTGAAGACCCACTTGGTCTTGTCGTTGGCGTCGACGGCCCATTCGAGGGCGAGGCCGGGAATGATCACCGACGGGGCATCGGCCCGCGACAGGTCCCAGTTGACCAGAGCGTCGTAGATCGGGATGCCGGTGAAGCGGTTGCCTTCGAAGCCCTGGTCCGGCTGACCGTGGGTGCGTGGAATGTCCGCGGCGGTCATGCCGATGCGCAGCACCTTCTCCTGCGCGATGGCCGGTGCATTGGCCATGGCCCCCGCCAAGACCAGAACCGCGCCGGCAATGACGGCCGGCCGAATGGTGGACAGCATGCATTTCCTCCCTGATGCCCGTCTCATCGACGCTGGCAAGTGACGTGCCAGATGTCCGAAACGGCCCGTCTCGTGCGGGCCTGGATGCTTCGGTTTCATCGACCATCCGGCCCCATGCCGGTGGGAGGGGCATGCTGATCAATCCTTGAGCAGATTGATCGGAGCTGCAAGGCCGTTCTCGACGGCAGGATCGGGGCGCGCCGCTTTCACGCGGCCCTCCAACGCAGGGCGGGCTCGGCCGTGAAGGCTACCAGGCCCAGGGCACGGCGACGCCGCGGCCGGCAGCGCGGGCGCGCTCGAAGACCAGGCGGCCGACGGTCAGGTCCTGCAGGGCGAGGCCGGTCATGTCGAACACCGTGATGTCGCCGGGCGCCCGCTGGAACGCCATCTTGCCGGAGAGGATGTCGCCGAGCTCGATGGCGGATGTGGCGGGCGCCCACTGCATTTCGCCGATCGCCCGGGCCTGGACGCGGTCGTCGACGACGAGCCGGGCGCGGGCGAGCAGCCCTTCGGGCAGTTCGCGCTTGCCCGCGGTATCGGCGCCGACACAGGTCAGATGCGTGCCCGGCCGGACCGCATCCGTTTCGAACAGCGCCCCGGGGCCGGGCGTCGCCGTGATGACCAGATCGCTCACCGCCACGGCGCCGTTGCGGTCGCCGGTATGTGCGATGCGGCAGCGGCCGGCGAACAGCGCCTCGAAGCCGGGATCGGGCCGGCCATCGCCGGAGACGTAGGCGACCTCGGCGAGCGAGGGCATCAGGTCGAGGGCGAAGCGGAGCTGGATGCGTGCCTGCACGCCGGTGCCGAACACGACGGCGCTGCGGCTGTCGGGCCGGGCGAGACGGCGCAGCCCGAGGCCTCCGGCCGCGCCAGTGCGCAAGGTGGTCACGGCATTGCCGTCGATGATGGCGCGCGGCCGCCCGGTCGCCGGGTCGACCAGCACGATGGTCGCCTGGTGCGGCTCTCCGCCGCAGGCGCGGTTGGCCGGCCAGAAGCCGGCGGCCTTGAAACCGAGCAGGCCGGCATCCGGAACATCACCTGCCTTGATGCCGAAAATGCCGCCGCCCGGCAGCGCCTCGCGCACGACCGGGAAGACACGGCCGCGGCGTTCGGCATGCAGGATGAAAGCCTCTTCCACCGCGGCCGCCACGGCGTCCGGGGCGAGCAGGGTGTCGACGAGGCTGCCGTCGATCAGCAGGAGCTGCGCGGCGGCCCGATCCGCAGCGGCGGGCCTATCTTGCATCGACATAGACGGTCGCGCGCGAGACGCCGAGATGCGCCGCGACGATCTCCATCGAACGACGCACTTCGAGGCAGCCGGCCTCCTTCAGCTCGCGCATCAAGGCGCGGCGCTCGTCGGCCTTCAGGGTCCGCGGCGTCGAGGCGATGCGCGCGGCGAACGCGTCGATGCGTGCCCGGATGGCCTCGGCGCCGGCCGGATTGAGCGATTCCCGCGCGGGGCCGGTCTGGTCGACGCTGGCGAATTGTCCGAGCGCCGTCTGCAGGCTGCGGAACAGGCTGAGATCGATGTTGAGGCAGAGCGCCGCGACATATTGCCCGGTCGAATCCTTGATCCCGATCGATGTGCTCTTGGCCTGCCGCCCGTCGGCGAACTGGTTGGCATAATTGGCGATCACCTGCGGATAGTCGGGATCGGCGATGCGGGCGAGGCCGAGCTCGGTCGCGGGATCGCCGACCGCGCGGCCCGAGAGGTTGTTGTCGATGGCATAGATCGCGTGGCGCGGATCGCGCAGGTCATGCACGACCACCTCGCAGAAGGGCGCGAAGGTTTCGGCAAGGCCTGCCGCGACCTGCTTCAGTTCGGCGAGCAGCACAGCCTGTTCCCGCGTGGTCTTGTTCGCCTTGATCCCGGCCATGGCCGGCTCCTTCCTGTCCCGGCTCATGGCGCGGCCGCGCCGAACAGCTCGGAAATCAGGCCGGCGCTCTTGATGCCGGTGCCGGTCACGACGACGACGGTGCGCTCGCCGGCGCGGATGCTGCCACGGGCGACCAGATGATCGAGCGCGGCGGCGGCAGTCGCCGAGGTCGGTTCGACCATCAGGCCTTGGGCGGCGAGCCGCTTCAGCGCGGCAATGATCTCTCCCTCGGTGACGGCCACGGTGTCGCCGGCGGTCTCCTTCAGCGCGGCGATCATCTGGGCAAGGCGCAGCGGCGCCTTGATCGCCGTGCCCTCCGCGACCGTCTTTTCGACCGGCCGGGCGACCGGCGTGTCGACGCCCGCCCGGAAGCTCGCATCGACCGGCGAGCAGGCGAGCGGCTGGGCCGCGAACAGCCGTGGCATGCGGCCGATCTGCCCGGCGGCGAGCAGTTCCCTGAAGCCGATATGGCAGCCGAGCAGGCTGCTGCCGGCCCCCACCGGCACGATGACGTTGTCGGGCGCGCCGAAGCCGAAATCCTCCCAGATTTCATAAGCGAGCGACTTGGTGCCCTGCAGGAAGAAGGGCTGCCAGTTGTGGCTGGCATAGAAGAGCGCGTCCGACTGCCTGATCGCCTCGGCCTGCGATTCCTCGCGGGGACCCTCGACCAGCTGAACCTCGGCGCCATAGGCCCTGATCTGGGCGATCTTGGCGGGCGAGGCATAGGCGGGGGCGAGGACCTTGGTCCTCAGTCCGCCGGCGGCGCCATAGGCGGCGACCGAGGCGCCGCCATTGCCGGAACTGTCCTCCAGCACGGCGTCGACGCCGAGCTGGCGCAGCGCCGACAGCATGACGGTCGTGCCGCGATCCTTGAAGCTCGAGGTCGGGTTGAACCATTCAAGCTTGAAGAAGGGGCGCAGGTCGCCCCAGCTCCGCTCGACGAGCGGGGTCATGCCCTCGCCCATGGAGATCGGCCTGGCGATCTCGACCGGCAGGCTTGCCCGGTAGCGCCAGAGCGAGCGCGTGCCGCGTTCGATCTCGTCGCGGGTCAGGCCCCTGAGCTCCGTCATCATCAGCGGGTGACGGTCGTCCGAGCACCAGCGCGGCTGGTCGAGCGGATAGAGCGTTCCGTTGCGCGGGTCGATATAGGCGGGCTCTCGCATGGGTCAGGGCCTCTGGATCAGGACGGGTTCGGCGATATCCGCTGCGGCTGGCGGGTCGGTGTCGCCGGCACTGCGTCTGGCCGTGCCGCGCTGGCCATACCAGCCGGCAATGGCCATGGTGGCAACACCGTTGCCGATGACATTGGTGGCGGTGCGGGCCGAATCCATGATCCGGTCGATGCCGAGGATGAGCGCCAGGCCGGCGAGCGGAATGTCCGGGAACATCAGGAGCGAGGCGGCAAGCGTGACGAAGGCGCCGCCCGAGACGCCGGCTACGCCCTTGGAGGTGAGCAGGAAGACGAGCAGCAGGGACACCTGTTCGGCAAGGCCGAGCTGGATGCCGGCGGCCTGGGCGATGAACAGGGCGGCCAGGGTCATGTAGATCGACGAGCCGTCCAGGTTGAATGAGAAGCCGGCAGGTACGACGAAGCCGGTGACCTGCTTGCTGCAGCCGGCAGCCTCGAGCTTGCGCATCAGGCCGGGCAGGGCGGCTTCCGACGAGGTGGTGGTGAAGGCGATGATGATCTCCTCGCGGATCCGCACGAGGAAGGACCACAGGCCAAAGCCGGAGAGACGCGCGACGAGGCCGAACACGACCACGATGAACAGCGCGCAGCCGGCATAGACGAGGGCAATGAGCTTGGCCAGGGGCAGCAGCGAGGCGAGGCCGAACTTGCCGAGGGTGAAGGCGGCGGCGCCGAAGATGCCGATCGGCGCGACCTTCAGGATGAGGCCCATGACCTTGAAGACGAGCTCGGTCAGCACGGTCAGGTCGCGCACCACGGGCGCGGCTCTCTCGCCCAGCAGGTGCAGCCCGTAGCCGAACAGCAGCGAGACCAGGAGGACCTGCAGCATGATGCCGCCGGCCAGCGCATCGGGCACCGTCTTCGGAATGATGCCGAGCAGGAACTCGACCGTCGAAAGCGCCTTGCCGCCCTCGGCGATACGGGCGACGGCGGCGGCGCCGTCGGCCGGTAGCGTCAGCCCGAGGCCGGGCTGGAAGATATTGCCGAGGACCATGCCGAGCATCAGCGCGAGCGTGCTGACGATCTCGAAATAGACGATCGCCGCGATGCCGATCCGGCCGAGGCCGGCGCCGCGCTCCATCTGGGCGAGGCCGGTGACGATGGTGAGGAACACGATGAGCCCCGCGATCATCTTGATGAGCTTGACGAAGGCGGTCGCGAGCGGATTGAGCTGGGTGCCGATATCGGGCCAGAGCCAGCCGACCATGCCGCCCAGCACCAGGCCGAGCGCCATCTGGAAGGAGAGGCTGAAATAGAACGGCGTCCTGGCGCCGTCGGGCAGGGTCGTCGCGGTCATCTGTGGGTTCCCCTTCGGACAGGCGCCTCTTGTGAGGTCGTTGGAAGTCCTGCTGCGCGATGCGCGGCGAACGGGAATATACAGAAAATCTAAAATCAGACAATATGTATTGGAGCTGGCCGAGACGAAGCATCCGCCTCCTTCCCAATGGAGGGGCGGTCTTCACCACGTTTCAGTCAGGCGCGGCGCGAGGAGACTGTCGCAGGGGCGAGGGGAGCCGGCACTATCGGCCGCCCCCTAGATGGGCAGGGGCAGCGGTCCGCCGGCATCGAGCTCCGCGGCGCGGGCGATGCGCAGCGCCAGGGGATCGGCGAAGCGTCGCGCCACCACCTGGAGGCCGATCGGCAGGCCGCCCGCGGTCCGGGCGACCGGCACGGAGACCGCCGTCCATTCGAGATAGTTGACGAAGCGCGTGAGCGCGCCGGGCGCTGCCGTCTCGTCGACTTCGGCGATCGGGATGGCGGGGACGGCGGTGGTCGGCAGAATCAGCGCGTCGATCCCCTCGAGCGCGACATTCGCCGCGACGATGCGCTCGGCGCGCTGCTCGAGGCCGTTGAACAGGGCGGGGCCGGAAAGGCTGGCGCCGCCGCGGATGCGCGCCGCGACCGGCGCGCCGAGCGCCGGCGGGTCGCTGTCGGCGAAGGCGCCGTGGCGGCAATAGCCCTCGACCATCATCAGCTCGCCGCAGGCGGCGGTATAGGTCGCGAGCGTTTCCGGCAGCATGAGGCGGACGATGCGGGCGCCGGCCCGTTCCAGCCCGCGGGACGCGGTTTCGATCGCCGCGGCCACCTCGACATCCACGGCCATGTCGTGGTCGAGGCTGACAAGCCCGATGGTCAGGCCCTTCACGCCGGCTTCCAGGCCCGAGACGAGATCGAGGCCCGGCGCGCCGGCCGTCGCGGGATCGGCCGGATCGGAGCCGAGCATGGCCTGGCCCATGACCGCGGCGTCGCGCACGGTGCGCGCGATCGGCCCGATCGTGTCGAAAGCGAGTGCCAGTGGAACGACGCCGGACCGGCCGACGAGGCCGAACGAGGTCTTGTAGCCGACGGCGCCGCACCAGGCCGCCGGCAGGCGAACCGAGCCGCCCGTGTCGGTGCCGAAGGCGAGCGGCACCATGCCGGCGCCGACCGCGACGCCCGAGCCGGACGACGAGCCGCCCGGCACGCGCGGCACGGCGATGTCGTGGGGGTTGACCGGGGTGCCGGCCACCACATTGGTGCCCCAGCCGCCGAAGGCATATTCCACCGTATGGGTCTTGCCGATGACCACGGCGCCGGCGGCGCGCAGCCGCGCCACGGCGGCGGCATCGAAGCTTGCCGGCGGCAGGTGATCGCGCGTCGTGGAGCCGGCCCGGGTTTTCTGGCCGCCGACATCGATGATGTCCTTCACCGCCACCGGCACGCCATGCAGCGGACCGCGCCGGTGGCCGCGTGCCTGGAGCTGATCCAGCAGAGCGGCTTCGGCCCGCGCCTCCTCGGCCAGCACCAGGATGAAGGCGTGCAGCCGGTCGTTGTCGCGGGCGATATGGGCGAGCGCCGCGTCGATCACGGCGGCCGCCGTGGTCTTGCCGGCGGCGATGGCGTCGGCGGTGGCGGTCGCACCGAGCGCGGGCAGGGAGGCTGGGTCGGTCATCTAGACGGTCTCCAGGACGGGAAGGCCGAGGCGCTTGGCCACGATATCGGCAAGGGCGAGCGAGGCGGTGAGCCCCGGACTTTCGATGCCGAGCAGATTGACGAGGCCGGATATGCCGTGGGCCTCCGGACCATCCACGCGGAAGTCGGGCATCGGCGTGCCGGGCCCGTGCAGCTTCGGCCGGATGCCGGCATAGTCGGGCTGCAGGGCATCGTCGGGCAGGCCGGGCCAATAGCTGCGGATGGCCGCATAGAAGCCCGCGGCGCGCGCCGGGTCGACCACGAGGTCATGCTCGTTCTCGACCCACTCGACGTCGGGGCCGAAGCGGCAGCGGCCCTGCAGGTCGATGGTCGCGTGCACGCCGAGCCCCGCGGCATCGGGCATGGGATAGACCAGCCGGGAGAACGGCTGACGGCCGGTCAGGGCGAAATAATTGCCCTTCGCGTACCACTGCCGCGGAATCCAGTCGGCTGGAAAGTCCTTGAGGTCACGCAGGAATTTGGGCGCGAAATGGCCCGCTGCATTGACCAGCATGGGCGTGGCGATCTCGGCCGGTGCGGCCCCGCCGGTCTGCAGAACGATGCCGTTCGCGGCGATTTCGGCCGACAGGACAGGTGTTTCGAAGGCCACCATGCCGCCGGCATCTTCCAGGTCGCCCTGCAGCGCCAGCATCAGGCCGTGGCTGTCGACGATGCCGGTCGTGCCGGACATGAAGGCCTTGACGCAGGCCACTTCCGGTTCGATGGCGCGGACGTCCTCCGGCGTCATCCAGGCAAGGCCCGTGACGCCATTGGCATGGGCCTGGTCCCAGATCGCCCGGAGCTTCGGCAATTGCGAGGTTTCGGTCGCCACCATCAGCTTGCCGCAGTTTTCGGTGCTCACGCCCCGGTCGGCGGCATAGCGATAGAGAAGCTCCTTGCCGCGCAGGCAGGCGGCCGCCTTCAGCGATCCCGTCGGATAATAGAGCGCGGCATGGATCACTTCGCTGTTGCGCGAGGATGTGCCGGTTCCGATGGCGTCGGCGGCCTCGATGACCAGTGTCTCCCGGCCGGCGAGAGCAAGGCGGCGCGCAACGGCGAGGCCCACAACGCCGGCACCGATGACCACGGCATCGATCGAATAAGCTGTCATGGGCCGATACGCACCCCCGCAAACGGGCTCCTTGTTTAAGGGCCTTCGGCGGTGCGGGAAAGGGGGCTGGTCGCAAGGGTGGTCAACGGCCGGCAGGCGGTGGATACCAGTCCGCCGCACCGGCTCCGCATGCTCCGTGGCCCGGCTGACTGCCGCTTATCGGCGCCTGAAGCGCCAATCGGCCTGCCAAAAGAGCGCAGGATGCGCCAGCGCTATCGGACGATGGCGCGACGCCGGGCTATTCGCCGATCAGTTGCATGAGCGCGGTCGCAATCAGACCCCACAGGCCAATACTGGCAAGCAGAGCAATGCGCCAAGTCCCTGCGGGCTTCTCGAACGTTATCTCACGATCGACGCGCGCAGCCTGCCAATAAAGTCTCTGGCCTTGCATGATCGTTCACCGCCGCTGTGAACCACGGGACAAAGCTTAATACACAAATCGCATTTGTCCATAGTCTGTCATTCGGCTGACAAGCATCGTCGTTAACGGTGGACGGTTCACCGCCAGCGGCGATGCAGCCAGAGCCACTGTTCGGGATGGTCCCGCACCCAGGATTCGACGACGTCGGTCATCACCTGCATGGCGCCCTTGACGTCGATCCGGCCATCGGCGTCCCGCGGCAGGACGAGCTCCTCGGTCGCCTCCAGCCGGAACCGGTTGCCGGGCAGGCGGATCACCCGAGCGCCGTGGACCGGGCAGTCGAATTCGCGGGCGAGCTTGGCGGCGGTGGGATTGGCCTTGGCCGGGCGCCCGAAAAAGGTGACGTCGACGCCGCGCGCCAGGTGCTGGTCGATCAGCATGCCGATATGGTTGTTGCGCTCCAGCTCGCGGGCAAGCTGCAGCACGCCGGCGCCGCCGGAGGCGACCATCTTGCCCATGGTCCGGCCGCGGATCTTGGCGATCGCCCGCGCCACGAAGCGATTGTTGGGCATACGATAGAGCGCGGTGGTGTCGAGCCCATGGGCGGCCGCGGCCACCGCCGGCATCTCCCAGTTGGCGAGATGGGCGGCGAAGAAGATCGCCGGCTTGCCGTCGTCGCGCAGCCGTTCATAAAGCGGCACGTCGTCGGTGATGATGCGACCCTGGTTCGGCTTCGCCACGTCGAAGTCCCAGAGGTCGTCCATGCAGGCGTATTCGCAGGCGGTGCGGCCGAGATTTTCCCAGACGCCGCGCAGGATCGCCTGGATCTCGGCCTCGGACTTCTCGGGAAAGGCGGCCTTCAGATTGGCGTAGCCGGTGCGGTTCGCCTTGATGAACCGGCCGATGCGCGGCGCCACGAAGGCGCCGAGATCGCTCGCCCGGTCCGGGCCGAGCGAACGGACGAGGCGCAGCCCGACGAGCACGAGAACGCCCACCACCCAGTCGAGCGGCAGCATGGCCCAGGGGTAGTTGTGGCGGATCCAGCGAACCAAGGGACCGGCCGCGCTTAGATCTGGACGAGGATCTTGCCGAAGACCCGGCGGCTCTCCAGCCGATCGAGCGCCTCCTGGAACCGGTCCATCGGCAATTCCGTATCGATGACCGGCGAGACGCCGTCGGCGATCCGCTTCAGGCCGTCGGCGATCGCCCGGATCGGCGCGCCGAACGAACCGAGAATCTTGTACTGCTGCTGGAACAGCTGCATCAGGTTCATCTGGACGGTGGCGCCCGAGGTGGCGCCGCAGGTCGCCAGCCGGCCGCCGCGCTTCATGCACAGGAGCGAGCCGTTCCAGGTATCGGCGCCGGTATGCTCGAACACGACGTCGACGCCCTTCTTCTTGGTGATCTTGCGCACGACGCCTTCGAAGCGCTCGGTGCGGTAGTTGATCACGTGGTCGGCGCCGATGGCGCGCGCCTTCTCGGCCTTTTCGTCATCGCCGACGGTCGTGATGACGGTGCAGCCGAGCGCCTTGGCCACCTTGATGGCCACGGTGCCGATGCCGGAGCCGCCGGCCTGGACCAGCACGGTTTCGCCGGGCTGGAGCTTGCAGTTGTCGAACAGCATGTGCTCGACGGTCGAGAAGGTGATCGGGGCGGTTGCGGCATCGGTCAGCGAAACGCCGGCGGGAACCGGCACGACCAGCCGCTCTTCCATGGTGACGTATTCGCAGGCGAAGCCATCGATATGGAAACCCATGACGCCGCCGACATTCTCGCAGAGATTGTCGCGGTTCGACCGGCAGTAGACGCAGGTGCCGCAGGTCTTGGCACCGAACATGGCGACCTTGTCGCCAGCCTTGAAGCGGGTGACCCCGGCCCCGACGGCGTCGATCGTGCCGGAGGCCTCCGCGCCCACCACCAGCGGCATCTTCCGCTTGGCGAAGGCCATGCCGCGAAAGCCCCAGACGTCGATGTGATTCAGCGCGACGGCGGCGATCCTGATACGGACCTCGCCTGCCGCGGGGGCCGGCGCGTCCTCGATCTCTTCCAGGCGGAGGTCGCGGTCACCATGGAGACGGAGCGCGCGCATCGGATTCTCCTTGAGGTCCGGTTTGGCTTTCGGGAGCGCAGCGCGCTCTGTGAAAAACGAGTGGCGCTGCCTAAAGGGCAGGACGGGCCTCGTCAACTCGCCGGGGCCCGAGGGCGGGGCGGCCGGCGTCAACGCGGGCGCTGCCGTGGCTCGGCAGGTATGCCCGGGCGGCGCTGCCAGCGGCCCGGAGAGGCGAGGGTTAACGCGAACTTACCCCCGTCGGTCGGGAATGCGGAGGGTTGATGACTTGCGACGGCTCCTCTATAGCAGGCCCGAAGCCTAAACGATGCCCCTCGCGGGCACCCGCCTCCTATTGTCTCGCATCTATTCGCCGGATGGCGGCCCGCACGGAGACCCTCAATAATGTCGTCCACCTTCGAAACCGTCTCGAAGATCATCTCGGAAACCTGCG
The DNA here is from genome assembly GCF_026847585.1 of Phreatobacter sp. AB_2022a. Classification (NCBI taxonomy): domain Bacteria; kingdom Pseudomonadati; phylum Pseudomonadota; class Alphaproteobacteria; order Hyphomicrobiales; family Phreatobacteraceae; genus Phreatobacter; species Phreatobacter sp. AB_2022a. Next base: position 24,388 of record NZ_JAPSET010000045.1, on the reverse strand, counting down.
ACATTCCGCTGGAGAAGATCACGCCGGAAAGCCATGCGATCGATGATCTCGGCATCGATTCGCTCGACTTCCTCGATATCGCCTTCGCGATCGACAAGGCGTTCGGGATCAAGCTGCCGCTCGAGAAGTGGACGCAGGAGGTGAACGAGGGCAAGGCGAAGACCGAGGACTATTTCGTGCTCGGTGCGCTGTGCACGAAGATCGACGAACTGGTCGCCGCCAAGACGGCGTGACGCCGTCGCGCGCCTGACGTCGCCGGGGCCCTCACTCGTTTCGGGGCTTTGCTTCGTTCATCGGTCCGGGCCCTGTCGAGTGCGGTCCCGCTGACGGGAGGTCCGCGTTCCATGCGGCTCGAATATTTCCAGATGATCACGCGCGTCCTGTCGTTCGACGCGCAGGCGAAGACTTTGACGGCAGCGGCCGACGTGCCCGCGGAGAGCCCGGTTTTCGAAGGGCATTTCCCCGGCTACCCGCTGCTGCCGGGCGTCCTGATGATCGAGGCCATGGCCCAGACCTCGGGCTGGCTGATTCTCGGCCTGAACAAGCTGACCGCCATGCCGTTCCTGGTCGGCACCAATTCGGCCAAGATGCGCGATTTCGTGCAGCCCTCGACGCCGCTCGAAGTGACCGCCCAGCTGATCGGCGACGGCTCCGGCTATGCGGTGACCAAGGCCTTCATTACCCGCCAGGGCAAGAAGGTCGCGGAAGCCGAGATCAAGTTTGCGGTGAAGACCTTCCCAGATCCAAAATTCGCCCTGATGATCCGCGAATGGGGCGAGCGCCTCGAGTTCCCGTTCGAAAAGCTCGAAGCGGCCTGACAACAATGCGATAAATGAGGAGTGCTTGATGTCGATTGCCCGGGAACGCGAGGCCTGGATCACCGGGATCGGCCTTGTCACGGCGCTCGGCGAGGGGCTCGATGCGCATTGGGCCGCCCTTGGCGGGGATAAGGACGCCTGGCTGAAGGTCGATTCGTCCACCTACGCGCCCTATCACGTGCATCCGGCGGTCGCCATCGACGTCGTCAAGCAGATCCCCGACCGGGGCGACCGGCGGCAGATGGAGGCCTGGCAGCGGCTCGGCACCTATGCGGCGGGCCTGGCGCTCGACGATGCCGGCGTGAAGGGCGACAAGGCGCTCCTGTCCAGCATGCACATGGTCGTCGCCGCCGGCGGCGGCGAGCGCGACTATGCGGTCGACGGCCAGGTGCTGACCGGTCTCGAAGCATCCAATGCGCCCGGGGCCTTCCTCAACGAGCGCCTCATGAACGATCTGAGGCCGACCCTGTTCCTGGCCCAGCTCTCCAACCTGCTGGCCGGCAATATTTCGATCGTCCATGGGGTGGTCGGCTCCTCGCGCACCCTGATGGGCGAGGAAATGGCCGGGGTCGACGCCGTGCGCGTCGCGCTGGCGCGCTGCCATGCCGGCCAGGGCGACCTGTTCCTGGTCGGAGGCGCCTATTCCGCCGAGCGGCCGGACACGATCCTGCATTTCGAGCTCGGCCACATGAACTGGACCAAGCCCTGGGCGCCGGTCTGGGAGCGCCAGAACGAGGGCGGCGGCACCATTCTCGGCTCGGTCGGCGCGTTCCTGGTGATCGAGGCGCGCGAGCATGCAGAGAAGCGTGGGGCCAAGCCGATCGCCAAGCTGACGACGGTCACGTCCGACCGCACGGCGCGCAAGCCGGGACAGGCCGAACATTCCCTGGCGGTGCAATGGAACGCCATCTCGCCCCAGCTGGTGCCGGGCGCGACCGTGGTGGTTTCCGGCAGCACCGGCGTCGCCGGCCCGGTCGCCATCGAGCGCGACCTCCTCGATCAGCGCCGAGTGCCGACCCGCGCCACCGGCTCGGTGATCGGCCACAGCGTGGAAGCGACCTTCCCGGCCAATATCGCGCTCGCCGCCATGATGGTGGCGCGCGGCGAAGCCGTGCCGCCGGTCGGCGGGTCGCCGACCGAAGCGGCCATGACACGCAAGGTGAAGCAGGCGGTGGTAACCTCGGTCGGCCATTGGCGCGGCGAGGGCCTCGGCCTCGTGGAAGCGATCTGAGGGAGACCGGCATGGCTGGCGCGGCGAAGGACAAGCATGGGCGTCCCGTGGTGGTGGTGACCGGCATGGGCGTGGTCACCTCGCTCGGACAGGGCAAGGAGGACAACTGGGCCAAGCTGACGGCCGGCGTGTCCGGCATCCATCGGCTGACCCGCTTTCCGGTCGACGGCCTCAGGACGACGATCGGTGGCACGGTGGATTTCGTGCCGTTCGACAACGCTCCCGACCTGACGACCAAAATGGCCGCCCTGGCGGCCGATGAAGCCGTCGCGGAGGCGGGCCTCGGCGCGGATGGCGATTTCCCCGGTCCGCTGTTCCTCGGCATGCCGCCGGTGGAGCTCGAATGGCCGCAGCGGCAGGAACTCGCCCGCGCCGGCGGGCGGCCCGAGGCGGTCACCTATGGCGAGCTGCTCAAGGGCGCGGCGGCCAAGGACTTTTCGGCGATGCAGACGCGCTTCCTGTTCGGTTCGGTGAGCGACGAGCTGGCCGACCGCTTCGGCACCAAGGGCGCGCCGATTTCCGTGTCGACCGCCTGCGCCACCGGCGCGACCGCCATTCAGCTCGCCGTCGAGGCGATCCGGCGCGGCGAGACCGACGCCGCGCTGGTGATCGGCGCCGACGGCTCGGCCAACCAGGAATCGCTGGTGCGCTTCTCGCTGCTCTCGGCGCTCTCGACCCGCAATGAGAAGCCCGAGGCGGCGGCCCGGCCGTTCTCGCGCGACCGCGACGGCTTCGTCATGGCGGAAGGCGCGGGCGCCCTGGTGCTCGAATCCTATGATCACGCCAAGGCGCGTGGCGCCAGGATCCTCGGCGTCGTGGAAGGCTGCGGCGAGATGGCCGATTCGTTCCACCGCACCCGCTCGAGCCCGGACGGCGCGCCCATCATCGGCTGCATCCGCAATGCGCTCGACGATGCCGGGGTCACCCCGGCGGATGTCCAATATGTCAATGCGCACGGCACCTCGACGCCGGAGAACGACAAGATGGAATATGTCGGGCTCTCGGCGGTGTTCGGCGATCACCTCAAATCCATCGCGGTCTCCTCGAACAAGTCGATGATCGGCCATACGCTGTCGGCAGCCGGCGCGATCGAGGCGGTGTTCACGCTGATGACCATCGGCCGCGGCGTCATTCCGCCGACCATCAACTACGGCGAGGCCGATCCCTCGATCGATCTCGACGTGGTGCCGAACGTGGCGCGCAAGGCCGAAGTGACCAGGGCGATCTCCAATTCCTTCGGTTTCGGCGGACAGAACGTCTGCCTGGTGCTGGCGAAGGAACCGGCGTGATGGGACGCGTCCTGGTCACCGGCGGCGCCAAGGGCATGGGGGCGGCGATCGTCCGCGCCCTCGCCGAGGCCGGGCACGACGTCACCTTCACGGTCCGTTCCTCGGGAGAGGCGGCCGAGGCCCTTGCCGCCGAGATTCGCGCGGCGCATCCGGGCCGCGATGTCGCGATCCGCAGCGTCGACCTGGCCGACAAGCAGGCGGTCGAGGATTTTGCCGCCGAGCTCGCCGAGCAGGACGCCTATTACGGGCTCGTCCACAATGCCGGCCAGCCCTATGACCAGCTCGCCGCGGTCATGGACCAGGGCAAGGCCGAGACGGTGATGCAGATCAATTTCTTCGCCTTCACCCGGCTCGTCTCCGCGCTGGTCCGGCCGATGATGCGTGCCCGTTCCGGCCGGATCGTCGCGATCGGGTCGGTCACCGCCGAGCGCTCCAACCAGGGCAACGCCGCCTACGGCGCCTCGAAGGCGGCGCTCGCGGCCTATTGCCGGACGCTCGCCATCGAAAGCGCCAAGCGCGGCGTGAGCGTCAATATCGTCGCTCCTGGCTTCGTCGACACCGATATGATGGCGAAATATGCCGATTATCGCGACAAGATGGAGAGCCAGATCCCGGCTGGCCGGTTTGCCCGGCCGGAGGAGATCGGCGGCCTCGTGGCCTATCTCATGTCGCCGCTGGCCGGCTACCTGACCGGGGCCACCCTGACCATGGACGGTGGACTGACGGCATCCATGGGATTGTCGCGCTGACGGGCGCTGCGGCGGATTGAACACAGATGGATCGGCCGACGCTTTCCTTCGCCTCGCGCGCCGCCGGCTGGATCCGGGCGACCTTCGACGATCCCAACCGTGCGGCCTTCCTGTTCGCGCCGCTGCTCGGCTTCCTGCCGCTGCCGCTCGGCAGCGTGGCAACCCTCTGGTTCTTCATCGGCGCGGCCTATGTCGGCATCCTCTGGGGGGCCGGCCGGGTGCGATGGGTCTGGCCGCGCGAGACGGCCTTCGGCTGCACGGTGGCGCTGGTCTATTTCGCCGTCGCGGTGCTCTCGCCGGTCCTGTTCCCGAACCGGCTGATGGGCCTGCTCGACGTCGGCACGACGATCCATTTCCTGCTGTTCCTGGTCCTGGTCGGCGCCATGGTCCAGACGCCGCGGATCGACGTCTTCGACCTGTTCCTGCACGGCATCCGCGCGGGTGCGATATCGGCCCTGATCTTCGCCAGCATCGAGGCTTTCGTGTTCGGCCGCAGCCGTCCGACCGCCGGCATGGCCAACGCCATCCCCTTCGGCGATGTCGCGATTCTCGCCGCGGGACTGTCGCTGATCGGCTTTTCCAGGCTGTCGCGGCTGCACAAGGTCTTCGCGATCGTCGCTTCGGCGGCCGGCCTCGGCGCCTGCCTCCTGTCGCAGACGCGCGGCGCGCTGCTCGCCCTGCCGCTGATCGTGCTGGCGCTCGGCGTCTATCTCTGGCCGATCATCCGCCGCCGCACCGGCATGACCGTCCTCGCCCTGATGCTGGTCGGCGCGGCGGTCGGCGGGCTCGGCCTCATCGCCAAGGTGTCCGACCGCTTCGTCGAGCTGCGCTCATCTCTCGCCGACGGCGAGGCCATGAACAGCCGCGATCCGAGCACGGCCCACCGGGCGATCCTGTGGACCTATGGCGCCGAAGCCTTCCTGTCCCGGCCGGTGCTCGGCTATGGCAGCCAGAACGCGGTGAGCGAGGTGCGCCGGCGCGCCGCCAAGGACGGCTTCGACGTGCCGCCCTACCGGCACCTGCACAACGAGTTCATCACGACGGCCGTCGGCCGCGGCCTCATCGGTCTGATCGCGCTGATCGCCGTGCTGGCCGCGCCGATCATCATCGCGGTCGGTTCGGTCCGCGATGACCGCTACCGCGACCGGGTCGCCTTCGCGATCATGCTGTCCGGCGGCTATGCCATTTTCGGCATGACCAACCTGATCTTCAGCCACGATCAGATGAATACGGTGTTCATGTCGGCCTATGTGGTGCTGCTGGTCGCGGCCTATCAGGCCGCGACACGGCAGACGGCGTTCTACCGGCCTTCGCTGGCGGCGCCGGCGGCCTGACGGGCGACGGCACGGCGTGGACATGTTGACCATTTTAGCGAATTTGGCTGGCGCGGGGGCCCTGTTGCAGCTAGCGCATGGACGAGATCATGGGCGCCGCGGCGTCGCAGAAGGGTTCGGACACCATGTCGGGTGAGACACGCATCGTACCGGTCATCCTTTCCGGCGGCGCCGGCACGCGGCTCTGGCCGGCATCCCGCGAAGCCCACCCGAAACAGTTCCTGCCGCTGCTCGGCGACCGTTCGACGTTCGAGGATACCCTGACGCGTGTCTCCGACCGTTCGGTCTTCGCCGAGCCGATGGTCGTCACCGGCGAGGATTTCCGTTTTCTCGTCGCAGACCAGCTGACGCGGGCGGGCGTTGCCGGGCGGATCGTGCTCGAACCGATGCGGCGGGATTCCGGACCGGCCATCGCGGTTGCGGCCGAGCTGCTGCGGCAAAAGGATCCCGATGCGGTCATGCTGGTGCTCGCCGCCGATCACCTCGTCACCGATCCCCAGGCCTTCACGGCGACCGCCGCCGCCGGTCTCGACGCCGCCCAGGCGGGCGCGCTCGTCACCTTCGGCATCAGGCCGACCCAGCCGGCCACCGGCTATGGCTATGTCCGGCCCGGCGCAACCATGGATGGGCGGGTCAATATGGTCGCCGCCTTCGTGGAAAAGCCCGATGCCGAGACCGCGACGCGCTTTCTCGCCGAGGGCTATCTGTGGAATTCCGGCAATTTCCTGTTTCGCGCCGATGTCTTCCTCGGTGAACTGAAGCGGTTCGAGCCGGAGATTGCCGCAGCGGCGGCCAAGGTCGCCACCGCCATCGCGCGCGACGAAGCCGGTGGCATCAGCTTCGAGCGGATCGACCGCGAGCTGTTCGCCGCTTCGCCGGCGAAATCGGTCGACTACGCCGTCATGGAGCGGACCGATCGTGCGGCGGTGATCGCCGCCGACTATGCCTGGTCGGATCTCGGCTCCTGGAACGCGCTCTGGGAGATCTCGCCCAAGGATGCGGACGGCAATGCCGCCCGCGGCGCGGTATCGCTGATCGGCGCGCGCAACGTCTTCGTGGTGAGCGAAGAGGTGCACACCGCCGTCATCGGGCTCGAGGACATTGCGGTGGTCGCCACCAAGGATGCGGTGCTGGTCGCGCGCCGCGACGTCGCCGGCGACCTGAAGACGCTGGTCGGCGATCTGCGCGCCGACGAGACGACGCGTCGCCTTGCCGACGAGCACCGCAAGGTGCTGCGCCCCTGGGGGTCCTATGAGGGGGTCGACCGCGGCACCCGCTTCCAGGTCAAGCGGATCGTGGTCAAGCCGGGCGCGCGCCTGTCGCTGCAGAAGCATTTCCACCGCTCGGAGCATTGGGTGGTGGTGACCGGCACGGCGACGGTCGAGATCGACGGCGTCGAGAAGCTCGTGCGCGAGAACGAGAGCGTCTACATCCCGCTCGGCGCCTGGCACCGCCTGACCAATCACGGCCGCATCGACCTCGAGCTCATCGAGGTGCAGTCGGGCAGCTATCTCGGCGAGGACGACATCGTCCGCTCGCAGGACGACTACAAGCGGGTCTGACGGCCCGACGCGGCCTGCACGAGCCGGGCGAGCCCGGCCGCGCTCGTTTCGACCGGCGTCCAGCCGGCCGCGGCGAGCTTCGCATCGTCGGCGACCAGATCGCGGCCGAGCTGATCGTAGAGGCCGGGGAGGAGCAGCCGAACCAGCCGCGCATCGAGCCCGCCCGGCAGGCCGAACGTGCCGGCTGCCCGGCCGAGCGACCGGCGCATGGCGGCGATCATGGCCGGCACGGTCAGCGCCTCGCCGTCGGTGACGTGGAACAGGCCGCCCCGCGTCCTCTCGTCCATCAGGGCGAAGGCCGCCGCAGCGGCGAGATTGCGATCCGAGACCAGCGAGCGCCGGCCGGCGAGGCTGCCGATCGGCAGCGGCAGGGGCAGGCGGGCAAGCCGCGCGAGCTTCGCCATATTGGCCTTGGCGCCGGCGCCATGGACGACGGTCGGCCTCAGCACGACGGCTGTGCCGAGCGCGTCGCGCACCAGCCGTTCGCCGGCGAGCTTGGAGCGCCCATAGGCGTCGGTCGGCCGGGCCGGGCCGGCCTCGGTCAGGGCCGCCGGCGCCGTCGGCCCGGTCATGGCCCGGATCGAGGAGATCAGGACGAAGCGGCCGATGCCGGCAGCCGCGGCGGCCGCGGCCAGACGGGCGGCGGCCTCGGCGTTGACGCGCATCATGCGCGCCTCGTCCGTGCCGGCCGGCTGATGGGCAAGGCCCGCCGCGTGGACCACCGCATCGATCTCCGCCAGCAGCGGGCGCCAGTCGACGTCGCCTTCCAGGTCCGGCAGCGCTCGCGGCGTGATGCCGGGCGCCGCCGCCAGCGTGCCTGGATTGCGGGCGCCCGCCGATACGGCATGGCCCTGCTCCGCCAGATAGCCGGCGATGGCCCGGCCGACGAAGCCGGTTGCGCCGGTGACCAGGACCTTCACGGCCGGGATGCCGCCGCTGCAGGCCGCCGGCGCTGCCAGCCGAGGACCGGCAGCACCGTCCAGCAGAGGCCGATGGCCAGCGCCAGAACCTGGACGGCAGGATAGGGCGCGGCAAGGGCGACGAGCGCGAGCACGGCGGTCGCTGCGGAGATCAGCGCGACGACCGCCGAGACGCGCCGCACCGCCACGCCGCTGTCGACCGCGCGCTGATAGCCGTGGTCGCGATGCGGTTCGGCAATGTTGCAGCCGCGCATGAGCCGGCCAGCCAGCGTGATCGTCGCATCGGTCACCGGGTAGAGCACGATCAGCAGGCCGGCGACCAGAGCGCCTTCGGCGCTCAGGCGCAGCGCGAGCCAGCCGACCACCAGGCCGAGCGGCAGGCTGCCGGCGTCGCCAAGGAAGATGCGTGCGGGATGCCGGTTCCAGAGCCAGAACCCGGCCACCGCGCCGAGGCCGGCGCCGGCCGTCAGGCCCGTCGTCGGCCCGGCGAGCGCGAGAGCTCCGGCCAGGGCCGCCGCGGCGAGGGCCGGTGCGCAGTGCGCCGCGGTGATCTCGTCGATCCCGTCGATGAAGTTGACGATATTGACCATTGCGACCAGCGCGACGGTCATGACCGCGCGCTCGGGCCAGTAGAGGCCGTCGAGCGGCAGGAGCCGGAGCGCGGGCGGCAGCCCGGCCACCGCCAGGAGGCAGAACAGGATCTGCAGGACGAGCTTCAGCCGCCAGCGCAACGGCCTGATGTCGTCGACCAGGCCGAGCGCGGTGAGGCCGAGGGCCGCGGCGGCGAGGAAGACGAGGCTACGGTCCATGCCCGAGGCGAGGCCCGTGGCGCCCAGGGCGATGGCGATGAGCGCCGCCATGAGGCCGACGCCAGCGCCCTGCGGGATGGGCTCGCGATGCGAGGAGCGGCCATTTGGGCGCGCGAGCGCGAGCTTGACCATCAGCGGCCGTGTCAGCGCGATCGCGAGCCATGCGAGGGCGGCGGCAGCGCATGCTGCCAGCACGATCGCGAGGAGCGGAGACATGGCGGGGGAGGTGGCGGTGATGACCGTAAGCCCTTCGACCTTGAGCCTTCGAACGAGCCATCCGCATAGCCGCGCCGGCGCAGCGCGGCAAGCGCCGCGCCGGCGGCCGGGAGGTCAGCGCGCCGCGAGGGCTGCCCGCAGGCCCGCGGCGATGCGGTCCTGGGTCGCTTCGTCGAGATAGGGGTGCATCGGCAGGGCCAGCACCTCGTCGGCGAGCCGGTCGCTGACCGGCAGGCCGTTGCCGGCGCTCGGATAGTGCTTGTAGGCGGTCTGCTGGTTCAGCGGCCGCGGATAATAGATGGCGGTGGGAATGCCCTCGGCCTTGAGTCGTGCCGCGACCGTGGTGCGGTCTGCGCCGCGCAGCTTGATGGTATATTGCGCCCAGCTCGAGGTGAGGCCGTCGAGCACGACAGGCACGTCCACGATGTCGCCGAGCAGGGCATTGTAGCGGGCGGCGATGCGCTGCCGGGCGGCCACCTCGTCGGCGAAGATCTTCAGCTTCTCGATGAGGACGGCGGCCTGGATCGTGTCCATGCGGCCGTTGAGGCCGATCCGCTGGTTGTCATATTTGTCGTCGTTGTTCTGGCCGTGGATGCGCAGCGAGCGCATGACGGCGGCAAGCTCCGGGTCGTCGGTGAAGACCGCGCCGCCATCGCCGTAGCAGCCGAGCGGTTTGGCGGGGAAGAACGAGGTGGCGGTGGCGATGCCGATGGTGCCGACCTTGCGGGTCTTGTAGGTGGCGCCGAAGGACTGTGCGGCGTCCGACAGGAGCCAGAGGCCCTGTTCGGCGCAGATCGGCTCCAGCGCGTCGTAATCGGCCGGCTGGCCGAACAGATCGACCGGAATGAAGCCGACGGGATTGAGGCCGCGCTCGCGCGCCGTCTTGACGCCGGCGGCGAGCGAGGCCGCGTCGACGTTGAAGGTATCGGGGTGGACGTCCAGGAAGACGGGCGTCGCGCCGACCCAGGCCACGACCTCGGCGGTCGCCGCGAAGGTGAAGGCGGGGCACAGGACCGCATCGCCCGGCTTGACGCCCTTGGCCATCAGGATCAGGGCGAGGGCATCGGTGCCGCTGGCGCAGGAAATGACCTCCTTCGCGCCGCAGAACTCGGCCAGCGCCTTCTCCAGCGCGAAGACCTCGGGGCCCATGATATAGGCGCCGTGGTTGACCACCTTGAGAATGGCCGCGTCGATATCGCCGCCGAGGCGCCGGCGCTGGGCGCCGAGATCGATGAACGGCAGGGGGCTGAGCGGCGCGGCTTCGGTCATGGCTTGGTCTTTCCGCAAGGGCCGCGGCGGAACGGCGCGCGGCATGGATGAATATGGCTCGCGCTGCAACTAGCCGCGTCGGCCATCAATCCCAAATCACTTTGTCTTTCCTGACGTGACGACGGCAGGCCCGCGGCGGGCGGAGCCTGCGCCGGTCCGGAGCTGCGGCGTCTCAGCGCGAGACGGTGATGCGGGCGAGATCACGCACGGATCGACCGGCCCGGCCATCGCCCGGCACGACGAGGCGCAGCGCGCCTTCCGCCAGGTCGGCGCCGTCGCGGCGCAATGCGACCAGGATCGGCTGCCCCTGATAGTCCGGCGCAAGCTCGGCGAGCGCCACCACGACCGCATAGCCGTCCCGACCGGTCATGCGCGCCATCAGTTTTGGATGGTCGCCGTGATGGTCCGGGTCGACCAGGCCGGCGCTGGTCAGCACCGTCCAGAGCAGGGGACCGGTCCATTCGGCCGTCGTCTCGCCCCGGCCGGTCCGCTGGGTCACGCGCTGGGTGATCTGCGGCAGGGCCGCGAGCCTGTCGCGTGTCAGCGTGAGCGGCGCGGCCTCGCCAGCCTGGACGACGAGGCCGGCCGGGCTGCCGACGTCGGCATCCTCGGCCATGGCCGGCCCGGCCGCGACCAGCAGGAGCAGGGCCAGGGCAAGCCGGCGGGGCAGCGGCATCAGGGACGGCATCGGTGCTTCACCATTGGCGACGGTCCGACGGCGGACGGCGCTTGTGATCACGCTATATACAATTGGATATAGCGTGATCACAAGCGCGGCGCGCTACTTGAAGCGGCCGCAAAATGTCGTGTCCGGCACCTGCGGACCGGCCTTGCCGAGCGAGCGCCACCAGGCATCGAGGCTCGCCCGGTCGGCGGCGAGCCGCACGGCAAGGCCGCGCGCGAGCGCGAGCCAGCGTGGGAAGAGTGCTTCCGGCACCGCGATGAGAACCGGCACGTCACGCTCGATGGCTTCGGCGAGCGCGCCGACGAGGCCGCTCCCGGCCAGTTCCTGCGAGCCGAACCGATTGAGCACGACGAGATCCGGCCGGCGCCGCAGCCCGGCGGCCAGCCAGGCGCCGATGTCGGGCAGGGTGGTGCCACAGGCCGCCCGCGGGTCGCGCCGGGGCCCGGCTTCGCACGGGGATGCGGGGATGGTTTTGAACAGAGGCCCGCCCGGCCGGCGAGAGTCGCCTGCCGGCCGGGCCTGCACGACGCCGCGCACATCGAATCCCTGGCCCAGCAGATCGTCGATGAAGCTGGCGAGCAGCGCGTCCGGCGTGACATCGCGGCCATAGACCATGGCCGCCACGTCGCAATCGCCGTGGAAATGTGGCGTTCGTGCGCGGCGTCCGGCGGCAAGAGATGCAGGCAGGACTGGCATCGGTCCCTCCGCTCCTGGTCAGGCGACGGCCGTGCCGTGCTCGGCCGCGCGGCCATGGTCGATCGCCGCGAGCGCCGTGAGGAAACTTGCGAGGCTGGCGCTGCGCAGCGGCCGATAGGCCTTGCCGGCCTCGCGGCAGTGGCGCTTGATGAGGCCGGCCGCGAGGTGACTGATGCAGTCGACCGGAAACAGGACGAGGTCGGCCTGGCTGATCAGGCCGGGCAGCAAGGTCACATTGTCCTCAACCCCGCCGTCATGGGCGAGAAGCAGGCCACCGCGCGTGGCGGCGAGCGCCCTCAGCTGATCGACGAGACGCGGCCGGCCGCCGACATAGAGCAGCGTCAGGCCGCCCAGGTCGGGCGCATCGTCGGTATCGCCTTCCCCAGCCTGCAGCGCCGCTTCGAGCGCCGCCAGCTCGCGGCGGAATTCCGCCTCCCGCAGGCTCAGCGCGCGATTCAACCGCTCGGCCTCGGCAGCCCGCAGCTCGGCCCGCTTCAGCCGCTCGGCGAGATTGTCGGCATGAGCCCTGCTGCCTTCGTCGCGGTCCGTGGCGCTCGCCAAGCCACGGCCCGCTTCGGCACGCGCCTGTTCGCGGATCGCCAGCCTTGCCAGCTCGCTTTCGCCGGCTTCCGCCCGGCGCTGGAGAACAGCCCGCTCATCGGCCGCCGCGCGCAGCCGCGCCTCCTGGCGGGCGATCTTGTCGTCGCGCTCGGCCAGCTGCCGCTCGAGCCGGTTCAGGCGGGCAATGTCGATCCGGTTGGCGCTGCCGACCAGATGGGACAGCATATGCACCTCGCCGAAGGCATCGTGAAGGAGCTGCCGATCGGCCGCCGGATGGCTGAGCACGGCCCAGTAGGCGCCGGAAATGTCGCCGTCGTCGAAGGCCTTGCGCCAGATCTCGCGCAGACCCTCGGTGCTCGTCGCCTTGCCGAAGCGCTTCAGCGCCGCTTCATGCCGCCTGTCCAGAGCCTTGTTGATCAGCTTGCCGGCGAGATCCTGCCGACCGGCGGCATGGACGCCGCGGATGTGCAGCGCGTGGTCGCTGGCCGATCCGGCATCGGCGTCGCCGAGCTTGACGAAGACCTGGCGAAGTTCGCCGGCGGTCAGGCAGGTGCCGATGATCGAACAGTGGAAATGCGGCGAGATGGCCCAGATCTTCCGCCGCCTGGCGGAAGGCGGGCCTTCGTCGCCGAAGGCCGGGGGCCGGAGCCGGTCGGCCAGTGAAGGCGGCTCGACCCGCGGGCTGCGATGAAGAACGGTGAGGCTCGACACTGGTGTGCTCGCATCGTTATGCTTCTATGGATATAACGATAGCCGTCCTTGCGCCGCACGCCAAGCCTTGCCGGCGGCATCGCCGGCCAATGATCCACGGCGGCGAACAGATCGAGAGGAACCGTTCCGAGCATGGAGCATGGAACAACCGACATCGCCATCGTCGGCGGTGGGGCGAGCGGCGCGCTGCTGGCGGTCCGGCTGATGCACCGGATGACCATGCCGGTCCGCGTGACGCTGTTTGACAGGAGCGCCCGGCCAGGGCTCGGGATCGCCTATGCGACCACGTCCTGCGCGCATCTGCTCAATACGCGGGCGGGCGACATGAGCGCCTTTGCCGAGGACCCTGACCATTTCAGGCGCTGGGCCGGCGTCACGGCCGGTGGCTTCGTGCCGCGCCAGCTTTATGGCCGCTATCTCCAGGCCATGCTGGCCGATGCCGCGGCGGCCGGCCGGGGCCGGCTGCAGATCGTGGCCGACGACGTGGTCGGCCTGCGCCCGGCGGCGTCGGACCTGATCCTGACGACCGCCGGCGGAGCATCGCTCGCGGCCCGGTTCGTGGTGCTCGCCACCGGTTATCGGCCGCCGGCGGCCGACACCGGCCTGGCTTGGCGGCGCGACCCCTGGGGCAGCGACATTTTCGACGGGCTCGATCCGGCCGGCCAGGTGCTGCTGGTCGGCACCGGCCTGACCATGATCGACATGGTGATTTCGCTGATGGAGCGGGACCATCTCGGCCAGATCGTCGCGCTGTCGCGGCGCGGTCTCCTGCCGCGCACGCATCCGCCGGACGCCGGCGCCGGCGCCGGCGCGGATACCGACCTGCTGTTCGCCGGGCGATTGTCGCGGCGGCTCGCCCGCTTCCGCGCGCTGAGCGAGGCGGCGGGAGGCTGGGAAGCGGTGATGCAGGATCTGCGGCCGCGCAATGGCGCGCTCTGGCACAGCCTCGACGATCGGCAGCGCCGCCGCTTCCTGCGCCATTTGCGCCCCTGGTGGGAGGTCCATCGCCATCGCGCGCCGCCGTCGGTCGGGGTCGGGCTGAAGGCCGTGATCGCCGCCGGGCAGCTGACCGTGCTCGCCGGCCGGCTCCTCGCCATCGAAGCCACCGGGGAGCAAGCGCGCGTCACCGTGCAGTTGCGCGAGGGCGGGCGCCACGAAACCCATGTCTTCGATCGTGTCGTCGATTGTTCGGGCGCGCGCTGCGATCCGGACGATGCCGACCGGTTGCAGGCGCAAATGCTGCGCGACGGACTGATGCGCGCCGACCGGCTGGGTCTTGGCATCGACGTCGACGGCCGGGACCGGGTGCTGGACCGCGACGGCGTCGCGTCGCAGCGGCTGTTCGCGCTGGGCCCGCCGACGCGCGGGCGGCATTGGGAGATCACGGCGATCCCCGATATCCGGCGCCGCGCGGCCGAGCTTGCCGAGGCGCTTCTGGTCGGGCTCGCCCAGGGCTCCGCCGCGGCCTCCTAGTTCCAGGGGCTCGGCGAACCGTAGGAACTCGGCACCTCCTGCCGCTCGATCAGCATGCGGTCGCGGCGGCTCAGCGCGCGCCACCGCCGGCGGTGGCGGCGGCGCGACCAGGAACGTCGCCGCGGCGAGCGCTCGTCATTGGGATAGGCCGGGTATTGTGCGGCAGCAGGCCCTGCGAGGACGAGGCTGGCAAGGGCTGCGAGAACGGCGCGCCTGGCGATCATCGGTTCCTCCCGCGGCCGGCAAGCGCGGCGCATGGCGCGCTTGCTAACTCGGTACAGGGTTATTAGCCTTGCGGGCATGTCCGGAACGCCACATGCAGGCCTCGACCCGGCGCGCCGCAGTGCCGATGCCAAGCTGTGCCTGGAATTCGTCAACACGGTGGCCTGGCGCAATTCGGCAGCGCCGGAGGAAAAGCTTCCATCAGCGCATGCGCTCGTCGACTGGTGCACCGGGGCGGGGCTGGTCGGCGCGCGGGACCGTTCCCGCCTTGCCGCGGCCCTGGCCGATGCGCCCGCCGCCGACAGGCTGTACCGGACGGCGCTTGGCTTCCGTGATGCGACCTACCGGCTGCTGCGCGCGCGCATCGACGGCAGGTCGGGCGCCGCCGCGGATTTCGCCGCGCTGAACACGGTCATCGCAGCCATGCCGCAGCGCCAGGTCCTGGCGCCCGGGCCCGAAGGGATCGGCTGGCACGACACGGGCCGGCCGGCCAGCGCGCTCGACATGCTGGCGCCGCTCGTCTGGTCGGCCGCCGATCTGCTGAGCGGGCCGCGCGCCGAACGGGTCAAGCAGTGCGCGGATCCCAAGGGCTGCGGCTGGCTGTTTCTCGACGAAAGCCGCACGGGCACACGCCGCTGGTGCTCGATGGGCGATTGCGGCAATCGCGCCAAGGCGCGGCGGCACTATGAGCGCAGCCGCGCCGGCCTCGGCTGAACCGCCGCCCGTCAGGCCTCGACCCTGAGGCCGGCCTTGCCCGCCTCGACATGCCCGATGATCGCCGTTCGCGGATAACCTTCGGCGCGGAGCGATGCGGCGAGCGCATCGGCCGCCTCCGGCGCGCAGGCGAGGAGCAGCCCGCCGGACGTCTGCGGGTCGGTCAGGACATGGCGCTGCCACTCCGCAACATCACCGCCGAGTTCCGCCTCCGCACCGTAGCTCGCCCAGTTGCGAAGCGAAGCGCCGGTGACGCAGCCGAGCTTCGCCAGGGCTTCGGCCTCGGCCAGGAGCGGCACGGCCGGCGCGCGCACCACCAGCAGCGCGCCGGAGGCGCGGGCCATTTCCAGGCCGTGACCGATGAGGCCGAAACCGGTGACGTCGGTCATGGCATGGATGTCGGGGTTCGCGCCGAGCCGCTGGCCGGCCCGGTTCAGCAGCGTCGTCGAGGCGATCATCTCGGCATAGGCTTCGGCCGACAGCCTGTCTTTCTTGATGGCCGACGAATAGATGCCGACGCCGAGCCCCTTGGTCAGGATCAGCCGGTCGCCGGGTCGCGCGCCGCCATTGCGCCTGACGTCCTGCGGCCGGCAGGTGCCGATGACGGCGAGGCCGTAGATCGGCTCCGGCGAGTCGATGGAATGGCCGCCCGCGACCGGAATGCCGGCGCCGGCGCAGACCTGCGCGCCGCCCTGGAGAATGGCGCGGATGGTCTCGACCGGCAGCTTGCCGATCGGCATGCCGAGGATCGCCAGGGCCATGATCGGCGTTCCGCCCATGGCGTAGACGTCGGAAATGGCATTGGTCGCAGCGATGCGTCCGAAATCGTGGGGATCGTCGACCATGGGCATGAAGAAGTCGGTGGTCGCGATGATGCAGGTCTGCTCGTCGACCTGGTAGACGGCGGCATCGTCGCCGGTCTCGGTGCCGACCAGGAGCCGATGGAAAGGTCCGGCCGCGGGCTGGCCGGCGAGCAGGTCCTGCAGGACCGACGGGGCGAGCTTGCAGCCGCAGCCGCCGCCATGGGCAAGGCTGGTCAACCGCACGGGCGCTTCGATGGGGGCCTGGATGTTCATTGCCGATCCTCCCGGGCGGATGCCGCGATCAATGCCGTTTCATGAGCCTGAAGACATAGAGCCCGTCGGATTCGGCCTGGCCGAGGAGGCGATGGCCGGTCTGGCGGGCGAAATGCGGAATGTCGATGACGGTGAGCGGATCGGTGCATTCCAGCACCAGCACGGCGCCGGCCGGCACCGTGCGCAGGGCCCGCTTGGCGTGCAGCACAGGCTGCGGACAGGCGAGCCCGCGCAGGTCGAGCACCGTTTCCGCGCCGCTGGCGTCGGCCGGTTCAGGCCGCATCGAGAGGTCTTGCCGTGATCGCATAGCGGAACCTGTCGGGGTCGAGGCAATCGAGCCGCTGGCCGGCGACTTCCGCCTGCGGATACATCAGGAAGCCGAGCGTCGGGCCGGTCGCGCCCGGCAGGGCGACGTCGTGCGCGAAGTTGTAGGCGAGCCAATTGCCTTCCCAGGCTCCGAACAGCGTCGCGCGGGCGGCAGCGACCTTGGGATGGTCCAGGTCGAGATTGGCCGGTGGCTCCTCGAGCGCGACCTTGCGCACGTCGGCGGGGTCGACCGGGGTCCAGCCGACACCCTCCAGAAAGACCTCGGCGCGGCAGTGCTGGGCCTTGGTCACCACCTCGGAACCCGCGCCGAGGCTGCGATAGCCGAAGCGGGACGGGGCAAGGCGCAGCCCGTAGACATCGCGCGCCGGCAGTCCCGCGGCGCGCGCAAGACCGACATAGAGCGCATTGAGATCGGCGCATTTGCCGCCGAGATTGCCACTGGTCAGCATGGCGGCGATGTCACCGGAACCACAGCCGCGCGTGGTGGCGTCGCGGAAGGTGTTGCCGACCACCCATTCGTAGATCGCCCGGGCCTTGGCGAGGTCGCCGGTGGCACCGGCGACGATGCGGTCCGACGTCGCCTTGACGATGCCGTCGATGGGGATGAGCTCGGTGCCCTCCAGGTAGAGCCGCCGCTCGGCCGCCTCGAGCGGACGGATCCCGGCGGGCCGGGCGAGGTCGACCGCGCGGTCGCGTGTCAGAACCTGGCTGACGACCTCCACGACAGGGGCGTCCGGGCCGGCCGCCGGCGTCCCGGCCGGCCAGGTCACGTGCAGCATCTCCGCGCCGTATTTCGCTTCGCGTCGCAGCCGCGCGAGCCCATTGGTCCGCCAGAGGCTGCCGCCGGTCCGCATCCAGTCCGCCTCGGTGACCGAAGGCAGGGGGATCCAGGCCTGCACGGCGCCCGACGCCTCGGCGATCTCGAGACGGGTCTTCACCTCGTAGCCGCGCCATGCGCCCGGGTGCGGGGCGAAAGCGTTCTCTGCGCGCAGCGGCGAGGACCACGCCCCCGCCAGCGCCGCCGCGGCACCGGCCTGCACCATCATGCGTCGATCAATCGGCATGTCAGCCTCCCTCGGAATGGGCTTCCTCTCGTTGGAGTTCCGGCGGCGGTTCG
The DNA here is from genome assembly GCF_026847585.1 of Phreatobacter sp. AB_2022a. Taxonomy (NCBI): domain Bacteria; kingdom Pseudomonadati; phylum Pseudomonadota; class Alphaproteobacteria; order Hyphomicrobiales; family Phreatobacteraceae; genus Phreatobacter; species Phreatobacter sp. AB_2022a. The sequence continues at coordinate 6,609 of NZ_JAPSET010000045.1, read as the reverse complement.
CCGGATCGGGCGCCCGGCTCCGGGCGCGGCGGCGTCGCCGCCCGTATCAGGGCGTCGGGATCGACCTGGTCCCAGGGCATGTCGGCCTCGACGCCGAACCGCGTCGACGAACCCGGCCCGAGCACGACCGATGTCGGCAGCAGCGCGACCTGCCAGGCCTTGATCACCGCGCGGTCGCGATCGAGCAGGATGGGCAAGGTCAGCGCCAACTCGTCGCGCAGCCGGCGGACCCGCGAGTCGGGTTCGGCGGCCGAGACGACCAGAACCTTCAGCCGCGCGGCCCCGGCACGTGCGGCAAAACGCTGCAGGGCAGGGAGTTCGGCGCGGCAGGGCAGGCACCACGTCGCAAAGAAGTGAACCAGGACGATACGGTCGTCCGCGCCGGCAAAAGCGGCGTCATTCCCATCCAGAGCCGGCAGGATGAAATCCGGGACAGGCTTCCGCCAAGCCCTCCACGCCGGCGCTTCGGCGCGCGCGGCGTCATGATCGGCCGCAAGAAACGCCAGGGCCAACGCCATTCCGGCGCAGCGGCAGAATGTGGCGAGCGAGCCCCGCACCGCGGGAGCGACACGACAGTGCACGACGCGAAGTCTGCGCGCCGGTGCCGAAGAGGTCAACAGGATGCTGCGGCCGACACTGCATCGCGGGAGCCTCTGCTGCGGTGCAACCTATAGCAATTGCTTGCATTTCCCTCCGACCTTTGCATTGTTCTAGTCAGCATTTTTGTCAGTGATCCGAGTGGATACCGGGTCTTCCGTCATGAACGGCTCGGAATGCTGCTCGCGGGGCATCTGGGGAGGATCGCTACCGTGAATATCGAGATCTCGCGGCGCCTGTTCCTGAAGGGCGCAACAGCGGGTGTTGCGGCCACGTCATTGGCAGCGTTCGGGTTTGGCGAGACGGAGGCGGCGCAGGCCGCCGCGATCCGTCCGTTCAAGCTCGCCAGCCTGTCGGAGACGCGCAACACCTGCCCGTACTGCTCGGTTGCCTGCGGCGTCATCCTCTACTCCAAGGGCAACGTCACGAAGAACGAGCCGGCGCGCGTCGTCCATATCGAAGGCGATGCCGACCATCCGACCAATCGCGGCACGCTGTGCCCGAAGGGCGCGGGGCTGCTCGACTTCGTCCAGTCCGAGACGCGGCTGCAATATCCGATGATCCGCAAGCCGGGCTCGGACCGGTTCGAGCGCGTCACCTGGGAGGTCGCCCTCGACCGCATCGCGCGGCTCCTGAAGGACGACCGCGACGCCAACCTGATCGAGCGCAACAATGACGGCGTGACGGTCAACCGCTGGGTGTCGACCGGTTTCCTGGCGGCGTCGGCGACCACCAACGAGACGGCCTGGGCCACCTACAAGGTGGTGCGCTCGACCGGCATGGTGGTCTTCGACAACCAAGCGCGTGTCTGACACGGACCGACGGTAGCCAGTCTGGCTCCAACATTCGGTCGCGGCGCGATGACCAATTCGTGGACCGACATCAAGAACACGGATCTGGTCGTGATCATGGGCGGCAATGCCGCCGAGGCGCATCCTTGCGGATTCAAGTGGGTCACGGAGGCCAAGGCCAACCGCGGCGCCAAGCTGATCGTCGTCGATCCGCGCTATACGCGCTCGGCTTCGGTGTCCGATCTCTACGCGCCGATCCGGCAGGGCACCGACATCGCCTTCCTGCTCGGCCTCATCAACTACTGCATCACCAACGACAAGGTGCAGTGGGACTATACCCGCGCCTTCACCAACGCGACCTATGTGGTCAAGGAGGGCTTCGCCTATCAGGACGGGCTGTTCACCGGCTATGACGAGCAGCGCCGCGACTATGACCGCTCGACCTGGGAATACGAGATCGGCGCCGACGGTTTCGCCGTGGTCGACGAGACGCTGCAGCATCCGCGTTGCGTCTGGAACCTGCTGAAGCAGCACGTCGCGGTCTATACGCCCGAAATGGTCTCGCGCATCTGCGGCACGCCCCGGGACACGTTCCTGAAGGTCGCGGCGATGGTGGCCGAATGCTCGGCCAAGACCAAGACCATGACCTCCATGTACGCGCTCGGCTGGACCCAGCATTCCAAGGGGTCGCAGAACATCCGCGCCATGGCGATGCTGCAGCTGATCCTCGGCAATATCGGCGTGCGCGGCGGCGGCATGAATGCGCTGCGCGGCCACTCGAACATCCAGGGCCTGACCGATATCGGCCTGATGTCGAACCTGATCCCGGGCTATCTGACCATCCCCACGGAACGGGAGACGACCTTCGACAGCTACATGTCGACGCGCGGCTTCCGCCCCTTGCGGCCCGGCCAGATGAGCTTCTGGCAGAACTACCGCAAGTTCTTCGTCAGCTTCCAGAAGGCCATGTGGGGCGCGGCGGCGACGCCAGCCAACAACTACGCCTATGACTGGCTGCCGAAGCTCGACGTGCCGGCCTATGACGTCCTGCGTGCCTTCGAGCTGATGCACCAGGGCAAGATGACCGGCTATTTCTGCCAGGGCTTCAACCCGCTCCTGTCCTTCCCGAACCGGGCGAAGCTGACGGCGGCGCTGTCGAAGCTGAAATTCCTCGTCACCATGGATCCCTTGGAGACGGAGACCGCGCGGTTCTGGGAGAACCACGGCGAGCACAACAATGTCGACCCGGCCAAGATCCAGACCGAGGTCATCCAACTGCCGAGCACCTGCTTTGCCGAGGACGAGGGGTCGCTCGTCAATTCCTCGCGCTGGCTGCAGTGGCACTGGCCGGGTGCGACACCGCCGGGCGAGGCCAAGCACGACACCTGGATCATGGCGCAGATCTTCCTGCGGCTGAAGGCGCTCTACGAGCGCGAAGGCGGCAAGGTGCCCGAGCCGATCGTCAATCTCGACTGGCGCTATCGCGATCCGGGCGCGCCCTCGCCGGACGAACTGGCGCGGGAACTGAACGGCTATGTCCTGGAGGACGTCGCCGATCCCAACGATCCGTCGAAGCGGCTCCTGGAAAAGGGCAAGCAGCTTGCCGGTTTCGGGCTGCTGCGCGACGACGGCACGACCATGGCGGGCTGCTGGATCTATACCGGCTGCTACACCGAAGCCGGCAACCAGATGGCGCGGCGCGACACCAGCGATCCGGACGAGACCGGGGCCTATGCGAAATGGGCCTGGTCGTGGCCGGCCAACCGGCGCATCCTCTACAACCGTGCCTCGGCCGACATCGAGGGCAAGCCGTGGGATGCCACGCGCAAGCTGATCGAATGGAACGGCACGGCCTGGACCGGCTATGACGTTCCCGACATCGCGGTGAACGCCAGGCCGGACCAGGTCGGCCCCTTCATCATGAACCCGGAAGGCGTGTCGCGCCTGTTCACCCGGGCGATGATGCGCGACGGGCCGTTCCCGGTGCACTACGAGCCGTTCGAGGCGCCGATCGCCAATGTCATCGCGCCGAAGATCCGGGGCAATCCGGCGGCGCGGGTGTTCCGCGGCGACATGGAGCAGTTCGGCGAGGCGCGGGAGTTTCCCTATGCGGCGACCTCCTACCGGCTGACCGAGCACTTCCATTTCTGGACCAAGCACGCCCAGATCAATGCCTCGCTCCAGCCGGAATTCTTCGTCGAGATCGGCGAAGCCCTGGCGCGCGAGAAGGGCATCGTGTCAGGCAGCATGGTGCGGGTGTTCTCCAAGCGCGGCTCGGTGAAGGCGCGCGCAGTGGTCACCAAGCGGATCATGCCGCTGACCTGCGACGGCCGCACCGTGCACGTCGTCGGCATCCCCCTGCACTGGGGGTTCACCGGCGCGGCACGCAAGGGCTTCGGCCCCAATTCGCTGACGCCCTATGTCGGCGACGCCAATATCGAGACGCCGGAATACAAGGCCTTCCTGGTCGACATCGAGCCCATTCCGGGCGCAACATCGTGATCTGAGGAGGCACGCCCATGTTTCCGCCGCTTCCCAATCCCGATCTGGCCAAGACGCAGCCGCGGTTCGGCGAAGCCGATATCGTGCGCCGCTCGGCCTCCAGCGTGCCGACCCCGGCGCGCCAGCTCACCCCGATGGCCAAGCTGATCGATGTCTCCAAATGCATCGGCTGCAAGGCCTGCCAGTCGGCCTGCCTGGAATGGAACGACCTGCGCGAGCCGGTCGGCATCAACCACGGCACCTATGACAACCCGGTCGACCTGACACCGGCGAGCCTGACGGTGATGCGCTTCACCGAATGGGTGAATCCGGAAACGCGCAACCTGGAATGGCTGATCCGCAAGGACGGCTGCATGCATTGCGCCGATCCCGGCTGCCTGAAGGCCTGTCCGGCGCCGGGTGCGATCGTCCAGTACACCAATGGCATCGTCGACTTCGTGCACGAGAACTGCATTGGCTGCGGCTACTGCGTGAAGGGCTGCCCCTTCAACATTCCGCGCATCAGCCAGGTCGATCACAAGGCCTACAAGTGCACGCTGTGCTCCGACCGCGTGGCGGTCGATCAGGGCCCGGCCTGCGCCAAGGCCTGCCCGACCCAGGCGATCGTCTTCGGCACCAAGGACGAGATGCGCCAGCATGCCGAGGGCCGGATCCGCGACCTGAAGTCGCGCGGCTACCGCAATGCCGGGCTCTATGATCCGCCCGGCGTCGGCGGCACCCACGTCATGTACGTGCTGCACCATGCCGACCAGCCGGAGCTCTATGCCGGGCTTGCGAAGAACCCACGCATCAGCCCGCTGGTCGAATTGTGGAAGGGGGCTGCCAAATATGCCGGCCTCGCCGTCATCGGCCTCACCGCCGCCTTCGGTTTCCTGCATCACGCGATTTCCGGCCCCAACCGGGTGTCGCGCGAGGATGAGGAGGATGCCAAGCGTCTGACGGAGGGCGAGGCATGAGCACGCGCGACGTCTCTCCCGGCGACCAGGTGCATGACGGCAATCCCGTCGTGGTCGACCGCTATTCGGTGGGCGCCCGGATCAACCACTGGATCACCGCCATCAGCCTGATCCTGCTGGCCGTGTCGGGGCTTGCCCTGTTCCACCCGAGCCTGTTCGGCCTGACCGCGCTGTTCGGCGGCGGGCAGAACACCCGGGCGCTGCATCCCTGGTTCGGCGTGGTGCTGTTCTTCGGCTTCTGCGGCCTGTTCCTCCGGTTCTGGAAGCTGAACCTGTGGGAGCGGACCGACAATGTCTGGCTCTCGAAGATCCGCGACGTGCTCAACGGTCACGAGGAGAACCTGCCCGAGGTCGGCAAGTACAATGCCGGCCAGAAGCTGGTTTTCTGGTCGATGTCGCTGCTGATCATCGTCTTGATCTCCACCGGCATCGTCATCTGGGACCAGTATTTCGGCCCCTATTTCACGATCGAGCAGAAGCGCATCGCCGTCCTGGTGCACGCTTTCGCGGCGATCGTCGCGATCTGCGTCTGGATCGTCCATGTCTATGCCGCGATCTGGGTGCGCGGCACGATCAGCGCCATGACCCGTGGCCAGGTGACCGGCGGCTGGGCCTGGCGGCATCATCGCAAATGGCTGCGGAAACTCGTTTCCGGCCGGCATGACGGCGACAAGGCAGGTGCGACGCCGGCGGAATGACGGCGGGCTCGATGCCCGGCGCTTGGACAATGACACGTGGCCCGTGCGGTTCGTGAGGTGAAGCATGAGCAAGGTTGTCGGTGGGGCGGCGGGTGGCGTCGCCATAGGAGAGGCCGCAGCACCGCCCTTCGCCAGGCTGCCCGATGCGGCCGTCCACTTCCGGCAGCGTGCGCAGCGCTTCGCGATCCTGTCGGAGGGCCATAAGCTGCGCCCCTATCTGCGCTTTCTCGCCGGCCTTGCCGAGGCGCAGCATCGCGCGCAGGAAAGCCTGCCCGCACCGGTCATGCCCGACGAAGCCCGGCTTGCCCGCGCCTATGATTTCGGAATGCCGCCGCTCGACCGCGGCCATGCGGCCGGCGACGACGCGCTCGCGGCGACAATGGACGCACTCTTCGCGCTCGCGCCCGAGATTGAAATGCCTGAGGCCGGACGCGCCGCGCTGCGCCGCGTGACGGCGGCAGGCGAGGACGAGCGCGAGGCCATGGCCGCGCTCCTGCTCGCGGGGGCGGCGCCGACCGAGGCGGTCGCCGAGCATGTCTATGTCGCCGCGGCCCTCCAGCTGCACTTCACCCGCCTCGCCGGCGGTCTTGCCGCCGACCGGCTGAAGCCGGCCGGCGAAGGAGCCTGTCCGAGCTGCGGCGCGCCGCCCGTCGCCTCCGCCGTCGTCGGCTGGCGCGGCGCCCATGGGACACGCTTCGCGACCTGCTCGCTCTGCGCGACGCAGTGGCATGTCGTGCGGATCAAATGCACGCTGTGCGGCGAGACGGCGAAGATCGGCTATCAGGCGGTCGACGAGGGGGTGGGCGAAGGCACCGAGGCACTGGTGCGGGCGGAGACCTGCGATGCCTGCCAGGCCTATGTGAAGGTCCTCCAGCAACACCGGAACCCCGATCTCGATCCGGTCGCCGACGATGTCGCGAGCCTTGCCCTCGACCTGCTGATGCGCCAGACCGGCTATCGGCGGGGCGGGCTCAATCCGTTCCTGTTCGGTTACTAGCCATGGCCGATGCAGCGCTCCGCGCCCTGCCTTCGGTCGACGAAGTCCTGCGCGCGCCCGAGGCCGCC
>NZ_JAPSET010000044.1:0-60692 GCF_026847585.1 Phreatobacter sp. AB_2022a | reverse complement strand
TGGCCGGCGCCTCGCCGCCGGCTGGCTGAGGGCCGTCGAGGCGGCGCCGGACAGCGGTGCCGGTGCCGAACGCGCGGGCGCGGTGCTGGCGCTGGCCTTCCCCGACCGTATCGCCAAGGCACGCGGCCGCGACGGCGAGTTCCTGCTCGCCAATGGCCGGGGCGCCGCCGTCGATCCGGCCTCGCCGCTCGCCCGCGAGGCGTTCCTGGCGGTGGCCGAGCTCGGCGGCGTCGCCGCCCGCTCGCGCATCTTTTCGGCGGCACCGATCACGCTGGCCGATATCGAGGCGGATTTCGCCGATCGCATCGTGACGCGCGCGGAGGTGACCTTCGACACGCAGGCGGCGGCGCTGCGCGCGCGGCGCACCCGCCGCCTCGGCGCGATCGCGCTCGGCGTCGACACGCTTCCCGTCCCGGCCGACGCGGCCAGCGCCGCGATCCTCGCCACGGGTGTCGCGGGCCTCGGCATCGGCCGCCTGCCCTGGTCCAAGGCGCAGCTCGCGCTGCGCCACCGCGTGGCCTTCCTCAGGCGGGTTCTCGACGATTTTCCCGACCTCTCCGACGCGCACCTCGCCGCGACCGTGGGCGACTGGCTTGCGCCATATCTCGTCGGCAAGACGGCGCTCGCGCAGATCGGCGCCGACGATCTCGGCGCGGCGCTCGATGAGCTCCTGCCCTGGGACGTGAAACGCCGCATCGAGGCCGAATTGCCCTCGCATTTCGACGCGCCGTCCGGTCAGCGCCATCCGATCGACTACGAGGGCGAGGAGCCGACCCTGTCGATCCGCGTCCAGGAACTGTTCGGTCTCGGCGTCCACCCGACGGTCGCCCGCGGCAAGATCCCGCTGGTCGTCGAGCTGCTCTCGCCGGCGCACCGCCCGGTGCAGGTGACGCGCGACCTGCCGGGCTTCTGGAAGGGCTCCTACCAGGCGGTCAAGACCGAGATGAAGGGCCGCTATCCGCGCCATCCCTGGCCGGACGATCCGGCCGTGGCGACCGCCACCCACCGGGCGAAGCCGCGGGGGACGTGAGGCGGACGCGGGCTGCTATCCCTGGCGCGCTCTCCCGGTCAGGCCGGATCGCCGAGGCGCGTCGTGAATTGTGGATCGGAAGCCGAATAGACGACGTCGTTCATGGTTTCGTCTGCATGGGCATTTACGTTGGTGACGTGACCGTCATAGCCGCCCGCCTTGGTCAGAGTCGTGCCGTCGCGCCAGACCAGCATCAGACCGTGCCCTTCTTCCCAGGCGCAATTGGCTTCGACGACGACGTGCCAGCACCCGCTGCGCCGGTCTTTCGAAAGAAAGAGGCAGTTCGGGCTGACATGTTTCCAGATCTCGGCTGCGGTCGCGGGGACGCCCATTTGCGGGTCGAACCAGTCCTCGCCGCCGACGGCCTGGTGATAGTCCCGGTAATAGGCATGGACGTGTCGAGAATCCGCGAGGCGGTTCGCCGGAGTGAGGGCCAGGAAGCGCTTGAGCGTAGCGTCGGCTTCGGCGGCGTCGAGGACGCCGGGTTCAATCAGTTCGATCTCGGCGTCGTCGAAATAGGGAATCCTGATCATCGCTCCTCGCCGCAGCGAGAGATGCGGTCGGAGTGTGCTGCGGCAATATGGCGGTCAAGAGACGGTTGCGATGAGCGCGCCGGACCCGGTCGCTTGCCCCGCGGACAGGCGCATGTCCGGCCGGCGCCTTCGGGACGCCGGCCGGACGATGGGATGGTCAGACTCCCTGGCGCCGCACGGCGACCGGCGGGTCGAAGGTCTGGATCGGCGGCAGGTTGCCGTCGAAGCGCTCGACATTGACCACCGTGATCTGGCCCGTGCAGCCCTGGGCGAGTGCCGAGGTGCCGACGTCGCGGGTCAGCACGTTGGGATTGCCGTGCACGCAGAGCGGATTGTCCTCGTTCGGATCGACCGGGTCATACCAGGCGCCCGTCGGCAGCTGGATCACGCCGGGCACGACGTCGCGGGTGAGGCGCACCGCGGCGAGGCAGGCGCCGCGCTGGTTGAACAGCCTGACGATGTCGCCGTCGCCGATGCCGTGCCGCGCCGCATCGTCCGGGTGCATGGAGGCGACCTCCCGGCCGCGCCGCTTGGCATCCTCGCTGTGGCCGCCGAAGTCGAACTGGCTGTGCAGGCGCGTCGCCGGCTGGTTGGCGACGAGGAAATAGGGCGCCGCGGCATCGGGCAGCTCGTTGCGCGGCAGCCAGGTCGGATGGCCCGGGCAGTCGGCTTCGCCATAGCCGGCGATGGTTTCGGAGAAGACCTCGATCCTGCCGCTCGGTGTCGGCACCGGATGGGCGTCCGGATCCTCGCGGAACCGGCGCAGCGCGCCGCCATCGTCGGGCAGCTGGGGCAGCTTCATGCTGCCCATCTCCCAGAATTCGGCGAAGGTCGGCGCCGGCTCGCCGCGCTCGGCGAGCGCACGCCGCGTCGGCTCGTAGAGATATTCGAGCCATTGCCGCGCCGTGCGGCCTTCGGTGAAGGCATCGAGCGCGCCGAGCCGCTCGGCGAGGCCGGAAAAGATCGCATAGTCGTCGCGCGCCTTGCCGAAGGGCTCGGCCACCGCATGCATCGCGACCATCAGCGGATCGTTCGAGCTCTGGCCGATATCGTCGCGCTCGAGCGTCATCGTGCAGGGCAGAACGATGTCGGCATGGCGAGCCGTCGCGGTCCAGGCGAGCTCGTGCACGACCAGCGTGTCGAGCCTGGCGAAGGCCCGGCGCAGCCGGTTGAGGTCCTGGTGGTGGTGGAACGGATTGCCGCCGGCCCAGTAGACCAGGCGGATGTCGGCATAGGTCCGCGTCGTGCCGTTGTAGCGATATTGCGTGCCCGGATTGAGCAGCATGTCGGCGATGCGGGCGACCGGAATGAAGTCGGCGACGCCGTTGCGGCCCTGCGGCAGGGTCGGGCCGGGCACCGCGTTGAAGCGCCGGCCGTAATAGCCGATGGCACCGAGCGCATAGGCATAGCCGCCGCCGGGCAGGCCGATCTGGCCGAGGGCGGCGGCCAGCACCATGCCCATCCAGATCGGCTGCTCGCCGTGCTCGGCGCGCTGCAGGGAATGGGAGACGACGACGAGCGCGCGCCGGCCGGCGAGCCGCCGGGCGAGCGCGACGATGGTTTCCGCCGGCACGCCGCAAATGGCCGCAGCCCAGACGGCATCCTTCGGCTGGCCGTCGGTTTCGCCGAGCAGATAGCGCTCGAACACCGGCCAGCCCACCGTATAGCGGTCGAGGAAGGCGCGGTCGTGCCGGCCTTCGCTGACCAGGGTGTGGACGAGGCCGAGCATCAGCGCCGTATCGGTGCCGGGCTGGAGGCCGACCCATTCGGCACCGGCCTCTTCCGGCATGTCGCTCCTCAGCGGGCCGACCAGCACGAATTCGCAACCGCGGGCATGGGCCCGTTCCATGGCGCCCTTTTCGACATGCTCGCTGATGCCGCCGCCGGCGATCATGCTGTTCTTCAGCGCCATGCCGCCGAAGGCGATGACGATGTCGCTGTGCTGGGCGATCTGCTCCCAGGAGACGTTGCGCTTGGTGATCTCCTCGAGCGGCGCGAGGATCTGCGGCAGCAGCACGGTGGAGGCGCCGGCGCTGTAGCTGTTGACCGAGCGGACATAGCCGCCGAGCGCAGTGTTGAGGAAGCGGTGGATCTGGCTCTGGGCATGATGGAAGCGGCCGGCGCTCGCCCAGCCATAGGAGCCGCCGAACACGGCGCCCGGGCCGTGATCGTCGCGCACGCGCTTCAGCTCGGCGCCGAGCAGGTCGAGGGCCTCGTCCCAGGACACGGCGACGAATTCGTCGCGGCCGCGGCGGTCGTCGGGTCCCGGACCGCGCTCCAGCCAGCCGCGCCTGATCATCGGCTCGGCAATGCGCGCCTTGTGGCGCAGGGCCCGCGGGAAATTGTCGATGATGCCGTTCGGATCGGGATCGCCGGGATAGGGCCTGACGTCGAGCTTGCCGTCCTGCCAGCGCGCCGAGAACACCCCCCAGTGCGATGAATGCGGCTTGAAGCCGGCCGCATCGGGCTTCAAGGCGTCGCGCGGGTCGAGGCCGTCGGTCATGGAAATGGTCTCCGATGAAAGGCTGTCGTCAATCCGTTGCCTGGCGCCATAGTGCCGTCAGTCGCACCGGCTGGCCATGCAAGCGAGCGGACGGCAGGGTAGCGCAGAAATCGCAGCTAGGCTGTCGAAATCGGCCAGTTTGGCCCGACGGCGACATTTATTGGCCCGGATGCTGCGATGGTTCCGCGCGGCGTCAGCCGTGGCCGACGCCGAGATAGCTTGCCGCGATGCGCGGGTCGCCGGCGAGCGTCGCCGAGGTGCCCTCGATGCTGATCCGGCCGAGCTCCATCACATAGCCGCGGTCCGCCGCGTTCAGCGCGGCCCGGGCATTCTGCTCGACCAGCAGGATCGCGACGCCGCTCGCGCGGAGGTCGGCGATGATGGCGAAGATGTCGGCGACGATCTTCGGCGCGAGCCCGAGGCTCGGTTCGTCCAGCATCAAGAGCCGCGGCCGGCTCATCAGCGCCCGGCCCATGGCCAGCATCTGCCGCTCGCCGCCCGACAGGGTGCCGGCGAGCTGCCCGCGCCGTTCCTTGAGCCGCGGGAAGCGGTCGAACACGGCGCCGAGCGTTTCGGCCGCCAGGCGCCGCTCGGTGCGGAAGCCGCCGAGAACGAGATTGTCCTCCACCGTCATGGTGCCGAACAGCTCGCGCTTCTCGGCCACCAGGCAGAGGCCGAGCCCGACCCGGTCCTCCGCCTCGACGGCGGCCATGTCGCGGCCGTCGAAGCGGACCGTGCCCTGCGCGGCGGGCAGCAGGCCGAGCGCCGCGTTGAGCAGCGTGCTCTTGCCAGCGCCGTTGGCGCCGATGACGGTGACGATCTCGCCGGCGTCGACGCCGAGCGACACGCCGCTCACCGCTTCGACATGGCCATAGGCGACGGAGAGGCTCTCGATGGCCAGCAGCGCAGTCATTCGGCCGCTCCGAGATAGGCGGCGAGGACGGCGGGGTCGGTCTTGATCCGGTCCGGGGGGCCTTCGGCGATCTTGGTGCCGAAATCGAGCACGACGATATGATCGGTGAGGTTCATCACGAAGCCCATGTCGTGCTCGACCAGCAGCACCGCGACGCCCTCGGCGCGCAGCTGGCGCAGCAGCTGGGACAGAGCGGCCTTTTCGAGATGCCGGAGGCCGGCGGCCGGCTCGTCGAGCATGAGCAGGTCCGGGTCCAGGCAGAGCGCGCGGGCGATCTCGACGATGCGCTGCTGGCCGAGCGCCAGCGAGCCCGCGGGCTTGTGCATGTGTTCGGCGAGCCCGACGCGGGCGATCTGCCTCGCGGCCTCGCCCATCAGGCGAGCCTCCTCGGCGCGGTCGAGCCGCATGAGGCCGCGCAGGAAGCCGGCCCGGCCGCGCAGATGCGCGCCGAGCGCGACATTGTCGAGCACCGACATGTCGGGCAGCAGCTTGACGTGCTGGAAGCTGCGGGCGATGCCGCGCGCCGCGACGAGCTGGGGCCGCGCGCCGCCGATCGGCCGGCCGGCGAAGCGCACCGCGCCCGACGTCACCGGCGTGACGCCGGTGATCAGGTTGAAGGTGGTGCTCTTGCCGGCGCCGTTGGGGCCGATCAGGGCGACGATCTCGCCGGGCCGGACGGCGAAGGACACGTCGTTGACGGCGACGAGGCCGCCGAAGGTCTTGCGCACCGCGTCGACCTCGAGCAGCGGGTTGGTGTCGGCCTTGGGCCGGGCCGCCGGCGCTTCGGCATCGGCGTCGACGGCGGGCGGCGGCGGCTTCGGCGCGAGCGCCACGAGGCGCGGCCACAGTCCGTCGCGCGCGACCTGCAGGATCACCACCAGCAGCACGCCGAAGACGATGGTCTCATATTGTGCCGCGGTGCCGAACAGCGCCGGCACGACGCGCTGCAGGGCATCCTTCAGCAGCACGACGAGCGAGGCGCCGACGACCGCGCCCCAGACCTGGCCGGCGCCGCCGAGCACGGCCATGAACAGGTATTCGATGCCGGCATTGACCCCGAACGGCGTCGGGTTCACCGCCCGCTGGACATGGGCGTAGAGCCAGCCGGACAGGCCGGCGAGCAGGGCGGCATAGACGAAGACTGCGAGCTTCACCCGGGCCGGCTCGATGCCGAAGGCTTCCGCCGCCATCCGCCCGCCGCGCAGCGCGCGGATGGCGCGGCCGGCGCGCGAGTCGAGCAGGAAGGTGGTCATGACGGCGGCCGCGAGTACAAAGAACCAGATGACGTAATAGACCCCACGCGGATCGATCAGCGACCGGCCGAAGAGCGACAGCGGCGGAATGCCGGACAGTCCGTCATGCCGGCCGAGCAGGTCGATCTTGCCGAACAGGTAATAGAGCGCGAGGCCCCAGGCGATGGTGCCGAGCGGCAGGAAATGGCCCGACAGCCTGACCGTGACGAGGCCGAGCAGCACCGCGGCAAGGCCGGTCACCGCGAGCGCCGCCGGCAGGGCGGTCCAGGGATCGAGACCGTAGCGGGTGGTGAGCACGGCGCTGGTATAGGCGCCGAAGCCGCAGAAGGCGGCCTGGCCGAAGGAGGTCAGCCCGCCGACGCCGGTGAGCAGGACGAGGCCGAGCGCGACCAGCGCGGCAAGGCCGATATTGTCGAGGAGCGTGATCCAGAACACCGAGAGGCCCGGGATCAACGGTATGGCCGCGAGGACCAGCGCGAACAGGATGAAACCGAGGCGCCGCATCGCTTCACTCCTCCTCGTCGGCATGCGGGTCGGCGAGCGAGCGCCAGACCAGGACGGGCAGGATCAGGGTGAAGACGATGACCTCCTTCATGTCGCTGGCGAAGAACGAGGCGAGCGCCTCGACCACGCCGACCACGATGGCCGCCGCCGCGGTCAGCGGATAGCTGACGAGGCCGCCGATGATCGCGGCGACGAAGCCCTTCAGGCCGACCAGGAAGCCGGTATCGTAATAGAGCGTGGTCATCGGCACGATGAGGATGCCGGAGACGGCGCCGATCACCGCCGCCAGCGTGAAGGCGACCCGGCCCGACAGCGCGAGGCGGATGCCGACGAGCCTTGCGCCGACGCGGTTGATGGCGGTGGCGCGCAGCGCCTTGCCGGTCAGGGTCTGGCCGAAGAACAGGTAGAGCCCGACGATCAGCAGCACGGTGACCGCGTAGATCGCAAGACTCTGGCCGGTCGCGACGATCGGGCCGAGCGGCACGGCCGCGGCCGACAGCGGCGGCGCGCGCAGGCCCTCGGCGCCGAAGAAGACCAGGCCGAGCCCGGTCATGGCAAGGTGCACGCCGACGGCCGTGATCAGCAGCACCAGCACCGAGGCATCGGCGATCGGCGCGAAGGCGACGCGATAGAGATAGGGGCCGATGGGTGCGATGATGGCGATCGTCAGGACGACATTGATAAGCGTGCCCGAGCCGGCGCGTACCGCGACGAGGGTGATGGCAAGAATGACCAGTGGCAGAAGCAGCTTGGCGGCGACCTCGCGGGCCGTGGCCGCGAGCGTCAGGGCGCGCCGGCGCTGGGCGAGTTCGAGCGCCAGCGCGGCGATGCCGAACACGACCACCATATAGGCCGTGCCGGGGACCTTGCCGGCCTGCAGGAGCGCGAAGGTCATGCCGCCATAGGCGACGAATTCACCCTGGGGCACGAAGATGACGCGGGTCACCGCGAAGACGAGCACCAGGGCAAGCCCGAGCAGGGCATAGATCGCGCCGTTGGTGATGCCGTCCTGCAGGAGGAACAGGAGAATGGTGCTGTCCATTCAGACAGGGCTCCGGCCGGCCTTCGGCGCGGATCCGCGCCGGCCTGCGCCTCTTGGATGCCTCTGCATGGTCCCCTCCCGTGCCACCCGACCCGTTCCCGGTCGTTGGACAAGCTCTACAATCATTTGCAAGGTCGAGACAATTGCGCGGCTCGGACTGCATCCCGCCCCGGCACGCCGCGGCCGTTGACCCCTGGCGCTCTGGCGCTTAACTCAGGCGCGACACTTCCATCCGCCGTGGCGACGTCGTTCTCCTGCGGCTCCTCCGGTTGAAACGACACATTCATGGCCATTCGCACGATCATTTCCATTCCCGATCCGCGCCTCAGGCAGGTCAGCGAGCCGGTCGGGGAGATCGACGACGAGATCCGCACGCTCGTCGCCGACATGCTGGAAACCATGTACGCCGCGCCCGGCATCGGCCTCGCGGCGATCCAGGTCGCCGTGCCGAAGCGCATCGTCACCATCGATCTCGCCCGCAAGGACGAGGAGAAGAAGCCGATCGTGCTGATCAATCCGGAGATCACCTTCACGTCCGAGGACCATGCGGTCTACGAGGAGGGCTGCCTGTCGATCCCGGAATATTACGAGGAGGTGGAGCGCCCCGCCCAGTGTGGCGTGCGCTATCTCGACCTTGAGGGTCGGACTGTCGAAATGATGTGCGAAGGCCTGCTCGCGACCTGCGTCCAGCACGAATTCGACCATCTGAACGGCGTCCTGTTCATCGACTACCTGTCGCGGTTGAAGCGCGACCGGGTGATCAAGAAGTTCACCAAGCAGGCCAAGCGCGAGGCGATCGGGTGAGTTTGCGCGTCGTCTTCATGGGCACGCCGGATTTCGCCGTGCCGACCTTCTCCGAGATCATCGGCCAGGGCCACGAGGTGGTCGCCGCCTATAGCCGCGCGCCGAAGCCCGCCGGTCGCGGCATGGAGGAGCAGAAGACGCCGGTGCACCGGCTCGCCGACCGTTTCGGCATTCCGGTCTTCACGCCGAAGACCCTGAAGGATCCGGCGGCCCAGGCGGATTTCGCCAGCCTGGACGCCGATGTCGCCGTGGTCGTCGCCTACGGCCTGCTGCTGCCGCCGGCGGTGCTCGCCGCACCGAAGCTCGGCTGCCTCAATCTCCATGGCTCGCTCCTGCCGCGCTGGCGCGGCGCCGCGCCGATCCAGCGTGCCATCATGGCGGGGGATGCCGAGACCGGCGTCATGGTCATGAAGATGGAGGAGGGGCTGGATACCGGCCCCGTCGCCATGGTCGAGCGCATCCCGATTGCGCCCGACATGACCGCGCAGGAGCTGCACGACCGGATGGCGACGCTCGGCGCCGACCTGATGGTGCGGGCGCTTGCCGCCCTCGACCGCGGCTCGCTCGGCTTCTCGCCGCAGGCCGAGACCGGCGTCACCTATGCCGCCAAGATCGACAAGGCCGAGGCGCGCATCGACTGGTCGCGGCCGGCCGTCGACGTGCACAACCTGATCCGCGGCCTCTCGCCCTTCCCCGGCGCATGGTTCGAGGCCGATCTCGGCAAGGGACCGGAGCGGGTGAAGGTGCTGCGCGCAACGCTTGCCGACGGTGCCGGCGCGCCGGGCGCGGTCATCGACGCCGGGCTCGCCATCGCCTGCGGCTCCGGCGCGGTCCGGCTCCTCGAGGTGCAGCGTGCCGGCGCCAAGGCCATGCGCGCCGCGGATTTCCTGCGCGGCGCGCGACTCGACCCCGGCGCCCGGATCGGCTGATGCCGCGCTACAAGCTGACCATCGAATATGATGGCGGGCCCTATATCGGCTGGCAGATCCAGAGCGCGAGCTTCGGCAAGTCCGTGCAGGGCGCGCTGGTCCAGGCCATCGCCGCCTTTTGCGGCGAAGAGGTCAAGGTCAACGGCGCCGGCCGCACCGATGCCGGCGTCCATGCCCTCGGCCAGGTCGCCCATATCGATCTGACGCGCGACTGGCCGAACCGGGTGGTGCGCGACGCGATCAACCGGCACCTGAAGGACGAGGCGGTGGCGGTGCTCGCGGCCGAGCGCATGCCGGACGATTTCGACGCGCGCTTCTCCGCCATCCGCCGGCATTATCTCTACCGGATCGTCGATCGCCGTCCGCCGCTGACGCTGGAGGCGAGACGGGCCTGGTGGTCGCCGCGCCGGCTCGACCTGGCGGCGATGCAGGAAGCCGCGCGCCGGCTGGTCGGCCGGCATGATTTCACCACCTTCCGGGCGACCGAATGCCAGGCCAAGTCGCCGGTGAAGAACCTCGACCGGTTCGACATCGAGCGCCGGGCGGACGGCATTGCCTGCATCCTGTCGGCGCGCTCCTTCCTGCACAACCAGGTGCGCTCCATGGTCGGCACGGTGAAGCTGGTCGGCGAAGGCTTCTGGACGCCCGACGACGTCACCGCCGCGCTCGCGGCGCGCGACCGCAAGGCCTGCGGCACGGTCGGCCCGGCGCATGCGCTCTACCTGACGCAGGTGGATTATGCCGAGGAGTGGCGGCCCTTGCCGGATTTGGAGCGGGGCAAATAGCAAGTGGCGAATAGGGAGCAGGGATGAGGCGGCACGCTTGGCTGCATCCCCATTCGTCATTCGCCGTTCGCTACTCGCTCTTCGCAAAATACCGATCGATGATGCGCCGGTAGACGGCGGTCAGCGCCACCAGATCGGCCACCGGCACGCGTTCGTCCACCGCATGCATGGTCTCGCCGACGAGGCCGAATTCGACCACCGGGCAGTAGTTCTTGATGAAGCGCGCGTCCGACGTGCCGCCCGACGTGGAGAGCTGCGGCCGCGTGCCGGTCACCTCGGCGATGGCGCCGGCGACCATGTCGACGAAGGCGCCGGGCCGGGTCAGGAAGGATTCGGAATTGCCGCGGGCATAGCCGATCTCCGTGGTGATCGCCTCCGTCGCCGCCTTCGCCACCACGCCCTCGATCCAGGCCTTGAGGCTTGCGAGGCTGTGCTGGTCGTTGAAGCGGATATTGAGCCGGGCGACCGCCCGCTGCGGGATCACATTGGTGGCGCCGTTGCCGACGTCGATCGACGTGATCTCGAGGTTCGACCGGTCGAAATGGTCGGTGCCGGCATCGAGCGGCTTCGCCGTCAGCGCGGCGAGCACGGCAATGAGCGGCGGGATCGGATTGGCGGCGAGATGCGGATAGGCGACATGGCCCTGGCGGCCGGTGACGGTGATCACCGCCGACAGCGAGCCGCGCCGGCCGATCTTGATCATGTCGCCGAGCCGCGCCGGGTTGGTCGGCTCGCCCAGGATGCAATGGTCGAAGCGCTCGCCGCGCGCCGCGGCCCAGGCGATGAGCTTTTCGGTGCCGTTCACCGACGGTCCTTCCTCGTCGCCGGTGATCAGGAAGCTGATCGAGCCCTTCGGCCTGCCGCCCTGGGCCGCGAGATGGTCGAGAGCGGCCGCCATGAAGCAGCCGATGCCGCCTTTCATGTCGACGGCGCCGCGGCCGTAGAGTTGGCCCTCGTCGATGGTCCCGCTGAACGGATCGTGGCGCCAGGCGGCGGTCTCGCCCGGCGGCACCACGTCGGTATGGCCGGCGAACATCAGGTGAGGGCCGCCGGAACCGATGCGCGCATAGAGGTTCTCCACGTCCGGCGTGCCGGGCTCGGAGAAGGTGATCCGATGAACGGTGAAGCCGCCGGCTTCGAGCGTCCTTTCGATGACGGTGAGCGCGCCGCCCTCTGCCGGGGTGACCGAAGGACAGGCGATGAGGCGGGCGGTCAGTTCGATCGGATCTGCGGTCATGCGTTCTGCATTGTCAGCGGGTCGGGGCCATAGCGGTTCGGGCCGTTGGTGCCCTGGACGAAGCCGAGAAGGACCAGCGCGGCGACGGAGGCGAGGAGCATCACCGGCCAGAGCACCCAGAGCAGGAAGCCGGCCTGCGTCGCGAACATGAAGGCGATCGAGATCGCGACCAGCACCTGCACATAGATCTGCGGGTAGTCGAGATCGTTCGAGCGTTTCAGGCTGACGCAATAGACGGGATAGTAGAGCACCAGCATGACCAGCCAGGACAGGAACGAGCTGATCCAGCCGAGAATGCCGCCGACCACCAGATTGACGACGGCGATGGTGATCATGCCGATCCAGAAATCCTGGCGTCCGATCCGCCCCTCGAAGGTCAGGAGCAGCTTCTGGAACTGCGGGATGAGTTTCTGCGGGTCGAGATTCTGGAAGTCCATGCCGATCTCCTTGGCTCCGAGTCGCCCGGCGGGACACTCGCAACCGCGCGACGTTAGGTCAACGGCTCATTGCACTTCTGATTGTTTCAGTCGCGCCGGGCGCCGCCGCGATCCTTGTTTCATTCCAGCGGATTGCGGCCGAATCGGTTGGTTCCGGGCTCGCCCGGCAGCAGGCCGAGATCGATGACGAGGACGATCATCGCGGCCAGCACGGCGATGCCGAGCATGACGAGGGCCGCCCGCATATGGCCGGCCTCGTCCATATAGCCGAGCACCTGCAGGAAGCTGGTCAGGAAGGCCGGCAGGAAAAAGACCAGAAGATAGCTTTCCGAGCGGCCGCGATCGTGGCCGCGCTTGGCCGCCAGCGCCAGCGAAGGATAGAGGAAGGCGAGGCCGATGACCGCGGAGGCCGGATTGCCGCCGAAATCGAAGGCCAGCCGGTCCGCGACATAGGCGAAGATGTTGAGGACGACGGCGGCGATCCAGAACGGCAGGCGCGAGATCCGGCCCTCGAACGAGAACAGGAGATAGTGCCACGCCGCCGGCTGCAGCCAGATCCGCCTTTGGGTCCAGTCGACCTTCGCCATCAGCGCGGCGCCACCCTGTCGCCGGCCATCAATCGCGCAGCAGCTCGTTGATGGCGGTCTTTGAGCGGGTCTGCGCGTCGACCTTCTTGACGATCACGGCGCAGTAGGTCGACGGGCCCCAGTTCTCGCCCGGCAGCGCCTTGCCGGGCAGGTTGCCGGACACGACCACGGAATAGGGCGGCACCTTGCCGACATGGATCTCGCCGGTCGCCCGGTCGACGATCTTGGTGGAAGCACCAATGAACACACCCATGGAGATGACCGAGCCCTCGCCGACCACGACGCCCTCGACCACCTCGGAGCGGGCGCCGATGAAGCAATTGTCCTCGATGATAACCGGGCCCGCCTGCAGCGGTTCCAGGACGCCGCCGATGCCGACGCCGCCGGACAGGTGCACGTTCTTGCCGATCTGGGCGCAGGAGCCGACGGTAGCCCAGGTGTCGACCATCGTGCCTTCGTCGACATAGGCGCCGAGATTGACGAAGGACGGCATCAGCACGACGCCCTTGGCGATATAGGCCGAGCGGCGCACGACGCAGTTCGGCACGGCGCGGAAGCCGGCCGGGCCGAACTCGGCCGCGGTCCAGCCCTCGAACTTGGACGGCACCTTGTCCCACCAGGTGGCGCCGCCGGGGCCGCCGGAAATGGCGGTCATGTCGTTGAGGCGGAAGGACAGCAGCACGGCCTTCTTCAGCCACTGGTGCACGGTCCAGCCGTCCGGCCCTTTCGACGCGACGCGCGCCTCGCCGCGGTCGAGCAGCATCAGCGCGGTGTCGACCGCCTCGCGCACCTCGCCCTTGGTCGTCGCATCGATCGCGGCGCGATTGTCGAAAGCGGCCTCGATGACCGACTGGAGCTGTGCATGCGACATGGCGGTTTCCGTGCTCGAACAGGGATGGATTGATCGCGGTTGTCCCCGCGCGCTCAGGTCCTGTCAAGCCGCGCGTCCGCGCTCTCCCTTGCGCCGACGGCCGGCCGGGTTGCTCCGGCTCCCTTGCACCGGCGCACGAATAGCCTTGCCGGGCTCGCACTGGCGCAAAAGCCGGACCATCTTCTGCATCGACGCCGTTCCGGCAGGGTGCCGGTCGCTGGAGGAGTGTGACATGTCCGCCGACAAGATCGTCATGGCCGAGCCCGCCCGCGCGCCCGTCGCGGCCGGTACCCGCATCGGCCATGTCCACCTGAAAGTCGCCGATCTCGACCGCGCTCTCGCCTTCTATCGCGATGTGCTCGGCTTTTCGGTGACCCAGCGCTACGGCAGCCAGGCGGTCTTCCTGTCGGCCGACGGCTATCATCACGACCTCGGCCTCAACACCTGGGAGAGCAAGGGCGGCCACCCGCCGCCGCCGGGCTCGACCGGTCTCTACCACACGGCGATCCTCTATCCGGATCGGGGGTCACTCGGCGATGCCCTGCGCCGCCTCGTCGAGGCCGGCATCCGGCTCGACGGCGCCGCCGACCATGGGGTGAGCGAAGCGCTATACCTCACCGATCCCGACGGCAACGGCGTCGAGCTCTACCGCGATCGGCCGGAGGCCGAATGGCCGCGCAATCCCGACGGCACGCTCGCCATGTCGAACCGCCATCTCGATCTCGAGGCGCTGCTGCGCGACGCGAAGCCGAGGGCCGCCTGACCGTCAGGCGTGCAGGCGGATGAGCCGCTTGCCCCGGTTCTCGCCGCGATAGAGCCCGGCAATGGCGTCGGGCGCCGCCTCGATACCGTCGAGAATGTCCTCGGCATAGGCGAGGCGCCCCTCGCGCACCCAGGCGGCGAGCCGCGCGATCGCCTCGCCGTAGCGGGCCTGATAGTCGAAGACGAGAAGGCCCTGCATGCGCGCGCGCTTGACCAGGAGATGCCGCTCGACCCGCGGCCCCGTCGGCCAGGTCTCCCAGCTCGATACCGAGGCCGTGCCGCAGATCACGACACGCGCCCGCATGGCCAGATGCGGCAGCACCGCGTCGCTGACCCGTCCCGCCGTATTGTCGAAATAGACATCGACGCCGCCGGGGCAGGCCGCGGCGATCGCCGCGCCGAGATCGCCCGCAGCCTTGTAGTCGATCGCCGCGTCGAAGCCGAAGGCATCGCAGCACTGGGCCGCCTTGGCCGCGCCGCCCGCTATGCCGACCGTGCGGCAGCCGGCGATCTTGGCGATCTGGCCGACCGCCGAGCCGACCGCGCCGGCGGCGGTCGACACCACCACCGTGTCGCCGGCGCGCGGTTCGCCGACCTCGGTGAGGCCGAAATAGGCGGTGACACCGTTGAGGCCGAGCACGCCGAGCGAAAGCGACAGCGGCAGGTCCGTCTCGGTCACCTTGCGCGTCACCGCCGCGGGCGTCACCACGGCATAGTCCTGCCAGCCGAACAGGCCCGTCACCTTGTCGCCCGGGGCAAAGTCGCGGTGGCGCGAGGCGATGACCTCACCGCTTGCAAAGGCGCGCATGACCTCGCCGAGCCCGACCGGCGCGGAATAGTTGGCGACCGCGCTGACCCAGCCGCGCATGGCGGGCTCGACCGAAAGGAACTGGTTGCGGACGACGATTTCGCCCTCGCCGGGATCTGGCACGGCCGCCTCGGCCAGCACGAAATGTTCAGCCTGCGGGATGTCGGCCGGGCGTGCGCCGAGCCGGACCTGGCGGTTGACGAGGTTCTGCATGGGCGGGTGTCCTTCAGCTGGGGTGGGCGGGGATCAAAGCATGCGCGCCCCGCTCCGGGCAGGCTTAGATTGCGGCCTTTTCGTCCGGGCCGCGCAGAATGGCCTCGAACAGGCTCTCCTGCGTCGCGCCCTCGGGCGCATGCGCCACGATCTGGTCGAAGCGCCCGTCGAGCGAGAGCACGGCAAAGCCGTGCACCAGCGACCAGGCGGCCATGATCTGCGCCGCCTGCGCTTCCGTCAGCCTCGGACCGATCGCCTCCTCGCGCCTCTCGCCGACGGTGCCGGCGAGCACCAGATAGGCGCCGCGCATGGCGGCGGCGAGCGCTGGCCTCTGCGGGTCGAGCCGCTCGCTGCGGAACATCAGCTGGAACAGGCCGGGATGTGTACGGGCGAACCGCACATAGGCGCGGCCGATCGCGCTCATCCGCGCCTGCGGTCCGCGGCTCGCATCGAGGCCCGCCTGCATCGCGGCGCGGAAGCGCTCGAATCCGAGCGCGGCGAGCTCGCTGAGAAGGCCGGTGAGATCGCCGAAATGGTTCATCGGCGCGGCATGGGATACGCCGGCTTCGCGGGCGGCCGCCCTCAGGGTCAGGCCCTGGACCCCGTCGCGTTCCAGGATCCGTTCGGCCGAAGCGAGCAGAGCCTCGCGCAGGGCGCCGTGGTGGTAGCGCCCGCCGCGCGGCGCCTGCTTCTCCGGCTTGTCGCTGTCGTTCATGCCGTCCTCGATAGGCGAAGATATTGACGGTGTAAATATTTCGCTTGACCGCATGCCGCCCGGCGCGATACCGATATTGACATTGTCAATATGGCCGTGGGAGGTGGACATGGCAGATCCGGCGGAAGCCATGGCGGGGCTGAGCAATTTCGACCCGATCCATATCGAATGCGATGTCGAGGACCTCAGGATCAATGGCGCCCTGCCGCGCGAGCTGAACGGCAGCCTGATCCGCAACGGGCCCAATCCGCAATTCGACACGCCGGGCGCGCATTGGTTCGTCGGAGACGGCATGCTGCATGCCTTCACCCTCGCCGAGGGGCGGGCGAGCTACCGCAACCGCTGGGTCCGGACGCCGAAATTCCTCGCCGAGCACGATGCCGGACGGGCGATCTTTTCAGGCTTCGGCGGCCGCAGGCTGCCCGACGCGCCGCCGAGCCCGGTCACCGATACCGGCGTCGCCAATACCAATATCGTCTGGCATGCCGGCCGGCTGCTGGCGCTCGAGGAAGCGCATCTGCCGACCGAGATCGACCGCCGGACTCTTGCGACGCTCGGCTACCAGGATTTCGGCGGCGGCCTGCCGGGCGCCTTCACGGCCCATCCCAAGGTCGATCCCGTCACCGGCGAGATGATCTTTTTCGGCTACAACGCTTCGGGCCCGTTCTCCGCCGGCATGACCTGCGGCACGCTCGATGCCGCCGGCATCGTCACGCGGCTCGACCGGTTCGACGCCCCCTATGCCAGCATGGTCCACGACTTCATCGTCACCGAGCGGCACATCCTGTTTCCGATCCTGCCGCTGACCGGCAGCATGGAGCGCGCCCGCACGGGGCGGCCGGCCTATGCATGGGAGCCGGAAAAGGGCTCCCATATCGGCGTGATGAGACGTGGCGGCGCGGCGTCCGACATGGTCTGGTTCCGCGGCGAGGCGGTCTATGTCTTCCATGTCATGAATGCCTGGGAGGAGGGCGACCTGATCATCGCCGACGTCATGCAGACCGAGGAGGCACCGCTGTTCCCCCATGCCGACGGCTCGCCGCCGGATCCGGCCAAGGCGCGCGCCAGGCTCTGCCGCTGGACCTTCGACATGTCGGGCCGCACCGACCGTTTCGACAGCCGCTATCTCGACGATCTCGACGGCGAGTTCCCCCGCATCGACGATCGCCGCGCCGGGCTGGCACACCGCCACGGCTGGATCGCCTGCGCCAATCCGGCTTTCGAGCGGATCGGCATGTTCGGCGCCATCGCGCATTTCGACCGCCTCGCCGGGAGGCGCACCGTCCACGTGCTGCCGGTGGGCGACGCCACCTCCGAGCCGGTCTTCGTGCCGCGCGGACCGGATGCCGCCGAAGGCGACGGCTGGCTTCTCGCCGTCGTCTGGCGCGCCGCCGAAAACCGCAGCGACCTCGCCGTCTTCGAGGCGACCGATATCAGCGCGGGGCCCATCGCCACCGTCGAGCTCGGCCATCGCGTGCCCTTCGGTTTCCATGGCAACTGGGTCCCGGCCACCTGAGCCGCGGCCGGATCAGCGGGAGTTCGGCATGTCCATCCTCGTCAGCCTGACGCCTTTCATCCTGTTTGCCGTGCTGAGCCGCTTCGTCGCGGTCGAGCCGAGCCTCGTCGCGGCGGCCCTGCTCTCACTCGGCCTCATCGTCTCCGACCGCCTCAGGCGCGGCGGCGCGGTCAAGGTGCTGGAAGCCGGCACGGCAGTCCTGTTCGGCGGCCTCGCCGCCTGCAGCTGGGCGAGCGGCGCGCAGTGGGGCCTCGTCGGCGTGCGCCTCGCCGTCGATGCCGGCCTGTTCGCCATCGCGCTCGGCTCGATCCTGGTCCGCCTGCCCTTCACCCTGCAATTCGCCCGCGAGCAGACGCCCCGGGAGTTCTGGGACCATCCGCAGTTCTGGGCGATCAACTACGCGATCACCGGCGCCTGGACCGCTACCTTCGCCATCCAGGTCCTTGCCGATCTCGCGCTGATCCACGCGCCGGCGGTGCCGGCCTGGATCCCGGTCGCGGCCATTGTCGGATCCTTTGCCGGCGCAGTCTGGTTTACCGGCTGGTACCCCGCATGGCAGCGCCGCCGCGCCGAGGCTGCCGCCGAGGCCGGCAAGGCCTGACGCAGCGGATCGGCCTGCGCCGATCGGCAGCGCCCGTCGGTCGAAGTCCGCTTGGTCTTGGTGTGCCTTCGCGCTTTTCCGGAACAAACGTTTTTTTGATCGGACAGTGGTGCTCTTGTGTTCGCCGGAGCGGCCGATCCGTTTGACGAACCTGTCCTGATTGATGAAACGTCGCAGGCGCCGGGGCACCTTCGTCGCGGCGCCTCATATCCGTGCATTCAGTCACATTCAGCGCGATGCCTGCCGTCTCGCCGCCGAAAGCTTGGGCCGGTCGGACCGGTCCCCGGGGGGCGGCGCCCGGCAGGACTCCGTCAGCAACCCGGAAAGGTTCTCCACTATGCAGTTTCAATGGCTCAGCCCCTGGGCACCGCACATCCTCAGCGTGCTGCGTATCCTCGCCGCTCTGACCTTCCTGACCCACGGCACCATGAAACTGCTCGGCTGGCCTGCACCCTTCCCCTTCCCGCTGAACACCCTGACGACGACGGCCGGCGTCCTGGAGATCGTTGGCGGCGCCCTGCTCGCCGTCGGCCTGTTCTCGCGGCCGGTCGCCTTCATCCTGTCCGGCCTGATGGCCTTCGCCTATTTTCTCGGCCATGCCGGCCGCGGCTTCTTCCCCGTGCTCAATGGTGGCGAGCCGGCGCTGCTGTTCTGCTTCGTCTTCCTCTTCATCGCCGCCTATGGTCCCGGCCCGCTGAGCGTCGACGCCGCCCGCGGCGAGAAGTGACCGGGCGCCCGGAGCGCGGCGCTACCCCCGATTGAACAAGGGTCGCGGCTGCGGGGCCGGCCGTGCCGCGCTGCCGCGACCCATGCCGAATTGTTTGCCGGCGCGTCTCAGGCCGAGAGGCAGAGCCTCACCAGCCGGGCCAGTTCGTTCCGCACCGCCTGATCGCCGAGCATGCCGCGCCGCGCAGCATTGTGCACGACGCCGTCGATCGCATCCGAGACGATCAGGCTGACGGTCTCGTCGGAGGCATCGGTGCTCCGGCTCCGGTAGACCGCCACCGCCCGGGCGAAACACCGCAGATAGTCGGCCTCGAACCGATCGTTCAGGTCGAGATAGCCGTCCGGCACCGGCGCCTGGTCGAGCAGGGCGCGGTGCAGGCCGGGATGGACCTGATGCGCCGCGATGATCGCGTCGACCAGGTCCTCGGCAAAGCGGGCGAGGGATTTTTCCGGAGCGGAAGCGCCGTGCACGGCGGCAAGGCTATCCTCGAGATGCCGGCGCCTGATGGCGTCGACCAGCGCGACCTTGTCCGGAAAATACTGATAGAGCGAGCCGATGCTGACCCCGGCGGCTTCGGCGACCTTGTTCGTCGTGAAGCCGGCCCAGCCGTGGTCGCTGAGGATGCGAGCTCCCGCTTCGATCACGGCCTCGACGGTCGCGCGTGAGCGCGCCTGCCGCGGCGCTTTGCGCATCGCCGCCGGCGATCTGGCAATGCGAGTAGACAAGCCGGTCCTCCGATCCGGAAAATATGAAGAACTTACTCACATTTTCCGGCGACGAGGAATCCGCACGATGACCACCCTGATTCCCATGCTCTGCAGCTACCAGCAATGGGCCAACAATGCCCTGTTCGACAGGATCGAGCGCCTCGATCCGGCGGCACAGGGCGAGGAGCTTCAGGCTTGCTTGCGGCTGATCAACCATGCCTATGTCGTCGCGCGCATCTTTGCGGCGCACCTCACCGGCACTGCGCACGGCTATCGATCAGACACGACGGAGGAGACGCCGGCGCTGGGCGATTTGCGCGCGGCCTTCGCCGCTTCTGATCGCTGGTACGTGGACTATGCCGCCGCACGCTCCGCCGGAGAGCTCGCCGAATCCGTTTCATTCGCTTTCACCGACGGCGACCGCGGCGCCATGACCCGCGCGGAAATGCTGGTCCATGTCGTGGTCCATGCCTGCTATCATCGTGCCGAGGCCGGCCGCATTCTCGCCGCGGCCTCGGTGGCGCCGCCCTGGGACACGCTTGCCGTCTATCTGCACCAGCAGGAGCCCGCGCGCCGCGCGCAGCCGGCCCTTTCCGCGGCGGCGAGGCGGCCAGCCTGAGGCTCGCCGCCCGATCGTCCAGGCCCGCGCCGGGGCGCGGGCCTTGCGAGGCGCTTCGGCCCCCATGCGGCGGGCACGCCGTCAGAGCGAGCGGTTCGACGCCTTCACCGCTTCAGCCTCGACATAGACCTGGCCGCCCATCTCCAGGAACTTCTCGCTCATCGCGGCCATGCCGGCCTCGCGGTCGTTGAGCGTCGCGGCATAGTCGCGTACGTCCTGGGTGATCTTCATCGAGCAGAATTTCGGCCCGCACATCGAGCAGAAATGCGCGACCTTGTGGGCTTCCTTCGGCAGCGTCTCGTCGTGGAAGGCGCGTGCCGTGTCCGGATCGAGGCCGAGATTGAACTGGTCCTCCCAGCGGAAGTCGAAGCGCGCCCGCGACAGCGCGTCGTCGCGCAGCTGCGCCGCCGGATGGCCCTTGCCGAGATCGGCGGCGTGAGCCGCGATCTTGTAGGTGATGACGCCGGTCTTCACGTCGTCGCGGTTGGGCAGGCCGAGATGTTCCTTCGGCGTGACATAGCAGAGCATGGCGCAGCCGAACCAGCCGATCATCGCAGCCCCGATGCCCGAGGTGATGTGGTCGTAGCCGGGCGCGATGTCGGTGGTCAGCGGCCCGAGCGTATAGAAGGGCGCCTCGCCACAGGCCTTCAGCTGCTTCTCCATATTGACCTTGACCTTGTGGATCGGCACGTGGCCGGGTCCCTCGATCATCACCTGGCAGCCCTTGTCCCAGGCGATCCGGGTCAGTTCACCGAGCGTCTCCAGTTCGGCGAACTGCGCCGCGTCGTTGGCGTCGGCGATCGAGCCCGGACGCAGGCCGTCGCCGAGCGAGAACGACACGTCATAGGCGCGCATGATGTCGCAGATCTCGTCGAAATGCGTGTAGAGGAAGCTCTCCTTGTGGTGGGCGAGGCACCACTTGGCCATGATCGAGCCGCCGCGCGAGACGATGCCGGTGACGCGCTTGGCGGTGAGCGGCACATAGGCGAGCCGCACGCCGGCATGGATGGTGAAATAGTCGACGCCCTGCTCGCACTGCTCGATCAGCGTGTCGCGATAGACTTCCCAGGTCAGCTTGACCGGATCGCCATTGACCTTTTCCAGGGCCTGATAGATCGGCACCGTGCCGATCGGCACCGGCGAATTGCGGATGATCCACTCCCGCGTGTTGTGGATGTTGCGGCCGGTCGAGAGGTCCATGACCGTGTCGGCGCCCCAGCGGATTGACCAGACGAGCTTGTCGACCTCCTCCTCGATCGAGGACGACACCGCCGAATTGCCGATATTGGCGTTGATCTTCACCAGGAAGTTGCGGCCGATGATCATCGGCTCGAGCTCGGCATGGTTGATGTTGGCCGGAATGATGGCGCGGCCGCGGGCGATCTCGGAGCGGACGAATTCCGGCGTGATGAAAGCCGGGATGTCGGCGCCGAAGCTCTCGCCGTCGGCGATGGCCGCCTGGGCACGCTCCAGCATCGTCTTGCGGCCGAGATTTTCGCGCTCCGCGACGTAGATCATCTCCTTGGTGATGATGCCGGCGCGGGCGAACTCGTATTGCGTGATCGGCTGGCCGGCAAGGCCGCGCAGCGGCTGATGCGCCACGGGAAAGGCGCGCGCCAGGTGCTTGCCGGCATGGCCGTTGTCTTCCGGCTTGATCGCGCGGCCGGCATAGCGCTCGACTCCGCCGCGCTCCAGCACCCAGGCCTCGCGGGTGCGGGCAAGGCCTTTCTCGACATCGATCACCACGTCGGGATCGGTATAGGCACCGGACGTGTCGTAGACCGGCAGCGGCGGCTCGCCGGAGGCTTCGCTCAGGGCGATTTCGCGCAGCGGCACCCGCAGGTCGGGCGCGCTGTCGGGCGTTGCGAAGATCTTGCGCGAAGCCGGCAGGGGGCCGGTGGTGACCGCCGGCTTGATGGTCTTGACGGGCGCGTTCATGGCGGGGGCTCCCTCCAGGGTGCGAATGTGTTGGCTGCGGTCGGAAGACCGGTCGTCACTGCGACCCGGCGGCACCCGGCTTCGGGCTGGCTCGCCGCGCCGACACAGACCGCCCGCGCGCAGCAATGGCTGCGACGACGGACGCCCTGGCGTTGATACGCATCGTCGGCATGCTTCCCATCCCTCCGCCGGCATGACCCGGATCAGGTTCAAGGGTCGCCACGGTGCTTGGGAATGGGTCCCAGGCGTCGTGGCCTCTCAGCCCCCTCACGGGGCTCCCCTTGGAGCAGTTCCGAATGTGACGCCTCGCACGCGGAAGTCAAGCCGGCACCGCGCGCCGCGATGATCCGCGCGTGCAGGTGCCCCCTGCGGCGCGTGCGCCATCTTGGCCTTTCACCTTGGCCGTCAAATCGGCTAAGACGCGCGCGTCTTGTTGCGCCGGAAAGCCTCCGCGCCAAAATACCCCGCCGCCCGCGGCGACCGCTGGAGCCCCCGCCATGTCCGTTGATTCTCATGACATCGGCCGCGTCCTCAACGAGGCGCTGCCCTATATGCAGAAATACGACGACGAGATCATCGTGGTGAAATATGGCGGCCACGCCATGGGCGACGAGGAGGGCGCGCGGTCGTTCGCGCGCGACATCGTCATGCTCGAGCAGTCCGGCATCAACCCGGTGGTGGTGCACGGCGGCGGCCCGCAGATCGGCCAGATGCTGGCCAAGCTCGGCATCAAGAGCCAGTTCATCGACGGCCTGCGCGTGACCGACAAGCCGACCGTGGAAATCGTCGAGATGATCCTCGCCGGCTCGATCAACAAGCAGATCGTCGGCTTCATCAATGCCGCCGGTGGCAAGGCCATCGGCCTCAGCGGCAAGGATGGCGACATGGTCAAGGCGGTGAAGGTCAGCCGCACCGCGCGCGATCCCGATTCCAATATCGAGCAGGCGGTCGATCTCGGCTTCGTCGGCGAGCCCGACACGGTCGACACCAAGGTGCTCGACACGGTGCTCGGCAAGGAGCTGATCCCGGTGCTCGCGCCGGTCGCGACCTCGCGCGAGGGCGACACCTACAACGTCAACGCCGATACTTTCGCCGGCGCCATCGCCGGTGCGCTCGGTGCGAAGCGGCTGCTGCTCCTGACCGACGTGCCGGGCGTGCTCGACAAGGACAAGAAGCTCATCAAGGACCTTTCGGTGGAGGATTGCCGGCGCCTGATCGCCGACGGCACGGCCACCGGCGGCATGATCCCCAAGATCGAGACCTGCATCTATGCCATCGAGCGCGGCGTCGAAGGCGTCGTCATCCTCGATGGCAAGACGCCGCACGCGGTTCTGGTGGAGCTTCTCACCCATGGCGGCGCGGGCACGCTCATCCACGCCTGAGCCGGCCGGCGCCCGTTTTCGAGCGGCGGCCTGGGTCGCCGCCATGGCGGCGGGCTGGCTCGCCGCCCTCGCCCCGGCCGCCGCCGAAACCCGGCTGTGCAACCGGACGAGCCTCGTCACCGAGGCGGCGATCGGCGTGATCGCCAACGATACCGCCGCGACCCGCGGCTGGTTCCGACTCGATCCCGGCCAGTGCCGGGCGATCCTGACCACAGCCGAGCCCGCCGGAAAGCTGTTTCTGCACACCCGCGCAGTGACCGAGCCCGCCGATGCCGGCCTCGGCCCGGTCGGCGCCGTCAGGCTTTGCGTCGGCGAGGGGGATTTCCTGGTCGCCGCGGCGCTCGCCTGCCGGGATCCCCGCCATCGCCTTGCCGGCTTCACCGAAATGCGCCCGACCGTGGTCGACGGCATTGCCGTGCTGTTCCTGTCGGAGGAGGCCGACTACGACCTGCCGCAGGCGCGGCGGGCCGGCATCCAGCGGCTGCTGACACGCATGGGCTACGATCCCGGACCCATCGACGGCCTCGAAGGGCCGCGCAGCGAGCAGGCGGTGAAGGCTTTCCTCGCCGACCGCCATCTGGCGCCGGAAAGTGCCGGCGCGCCGGACTTTTTCGACATGCTCATCGCCGCGCTGAAGGCCGGCGAGGGACCGGGCTTTGCCTGGTGCAACGACACCGGCTTCCGCGTCATGGCTGCGCTCGGCGTCGAGGAGGGCGGACAGGTCATCACCCGCGGCTGGTACCGTGTCGAACCCGGAGCCTGCCTGAAGCCGCCGGTCGATCCGGCGGCGCAGCGCGTCTATTCCTATGGCGAGGCGGTGGATGCGCAGGGCCGGCCGGTGCTTATCAGCGGCAGGCCGCTGACCTATGGTGGCGAGGTCGGCGCCTGCATACGGCCCGCCGAGTTCGAGATCGCCGGCGCGAGCGATTGCGCCGCCCATGGCGCGACCCGGGCCGCTTTCCTGGAGGTCGGTTTCGACGGCCGCCGCCGCGCCACAGTCCGTTTCCGGGAGCCGCAATGACCGATCAGCAGCAATTGAGCCAAGAATTCGCCCATGTCGAGGCCTGGATCTTCGACCTCGACAACACGCTCTACCCGGCGCATCTGTCGCTGTGGGCGCAGATCGACGGGCGGATCAAGGACTACATATCGACCTTCCTGAAGATCACGCCGGACGAGGCGTTCAAGCTGCAGAAGGACTATTACCGGCGCTATGGCACGTCGCTGCGCGGCCTGATGATCGAGCACGGCATGAGCCCGGACGATTTCCTCGGCTATGTCCACGATATCGATCATTCGCCGCTGCAGGCCAATCCGGAGCTCGGCGCGGCGATCGCCGCCCTGCCGGGACGCAAGTTCGTGTTCACCTCGGGCACCCGCTCGCACGTCGCGGCGGTGACCCGCCGGCTCGGTTTCGAGAACCAGTTCGACGGTGTCTTCGACATCGTCGATGCCGGTCTTCTGCCGAAGCCGCATCACGAGACCTACGAGAAGTTCCTGCGCGATCACGGTGTCGCGCCGGAGCGCGCGGCCATGTTCGAGGATCTCGCCCGCAATCTGGAGGCGCCGCACAGGCTCGGCATGAAGA
The DNA here is from genome assembly GCF_026847585.1 of Phreatobacter sp. AB_2022a. NCBI lineage: Bacteria > Pseudomonadati > Pseudomonadota > Alphaproteobacteria > Hyphomicrobiales > Phreatobacteraceae > Phreatobacter > Phreatobacter sp. AB_2022a. Next base: position 35,688 of record NZ_JAPSET010000044.1, on the reverse strand, counting down.
CGGTGCTGGTGGTGCCGGAAAATACCCGGGAACTGTTCCGCGAGAGCTGGGAATTCGAGGGCCGCAACGACGACCACGTCGATTTCGTCACCGACGATCTCACCGCGTTCCTGATCCGGCTCAGGCTCTGATCGCGCGCCGCCAGGAGCGGATCAGAACCCGCCCTTGGTGCTGAAGCCGTCGTCGTCGCGGCCGCCGGACGAGCCGCCACCCCACGAGCCTCCGCCCGAGGAGCCTCCGCCGCCCCAGGACCCGCCGCTCGACGAGCCGCCGCCCCATGAGCCTCCGCCGCCCCAGGACCCGCCCCACGAGCCGCCGCCGTCGCCCCACCAGCCGCCACCTCCGGAACTGCCCGTCGGGAACGGCTGGCTCCAGCGCCGGCCCTGCTCCATGCGCGCCCAGTAGTCGGCGCCGCTGAGGGCGCCGGTGACGAGGCCGCGCAGCAGGTGGCCGATCACGTCGTTGTCGAAATAGGAGCCGTCCGTGTCGTAGCGCCGGTTGCGGAAGCCGGTCGCCACCTGCGAGAGTTCGGACCGCCGGCGCGAGATCTCGGCAAGTTCGCCGCGCACGCGCTTCACCATGTCGTCCAGCCGATCCTGGGCATCGCGGGCTGCGCTGATCGTCTGGACGATCCTCTCGTCGTCGGGCGAGGGGGTTGCCCGCGCCTCCTGGTAGAGCCGATTGAGGTCGGTGGCGCGCAGTGCCTCGGCGAGCAGGCTGACGGCCTCGCGGTAGCGCTGGTCCTCGCCGCGGCCGAAGGCCTCGATCTCGGCAGCGATCGCCGCCTGCGTCTTGTCGGCGCTCGCGCGGGTGGCATCGAGCGCCTCCAGGCGCCGCCGGTGATCCTCGATCTCGGCGTTGGCCTTGTCGCCGCCGCCGGCGGCGAAGGCGTTCATTTCCATGGTCTTGACGCGCTCGACCGCCTCGACGGCGAGCGCGGCGCTGCGATTGGCGTGCTCGCGCAGGCGCTGCGGGATCTCGGTCAGCATCGCATAGTTCGGCCGGGCATCCTGATAGCGGATGATCCGCGCCACCCAGCCGTCCAGCATGCGGGCGATATTGCCGGCCTGGTAATCCTGCGTGCCGTAGCCGCGGCGCCAGAGATAGGTGAACAGCGGGTCGTCCTCGTAGGGCTTGCGCTTGGCCTCCAGCTCGTCCTCGGCCGTCTTGGCCTTGCTCTCCGAGGCCTTGGCGACATTCACCGCCTGCTCGGCAGCGGCCTTGGCGGCGGCATAGTCGCCCTGTGCTGCGAGTCCCACCTGCGCCTCGTTCTCGACCGCCCGGCGCTTCTCCTCGGCCTCCGCGAGCTCGGCCGCGAAGGCCTGTCGTTCGGCCGCGATGCGGGCAATATCCGCCTCCGCCGCCGCCAGCCTCTTGTCCAGCGTGGTGCGGTCGTTGGCACGCAGGGCCAGCACCGCTCGGACCTTGGTGGCGATCGTGGTCAGCTGGCCGCCGAGCCCGTCGGCGCTCTTCAGCCGGAACGCGGCGAGGTCGCGATAGCCCTCGGCCTCGTCGGTGCGGGCTTCCGCCATCTTGCGCATGGCTTCGTCGAGGCGGCGATTGGCGTCCGCCTCGGCGGAACGCAGCTGGCCGAGGGCATCCTCGATACCGCCGAGGGCCGAATGTCCCGGGATCATCGTCGGTCCTGCTCCTACCAGCGCGTAATGGCCCCGCCCGGCAGCGGCACGCGCCAGGTGGGCTCGAGCTGGCCACGCGCCTTGCGGCCGAGCGTGGCGTTCTGGATGATACCGTCGTCGGCCTTGTCGCGCCGGATCTCGTCGAACAGGCTTTCCGGCACGCGCACCGCCCATTTGCTGACGACCGCGGTCGAGCCATCCTCCTCGGAGGTGATGCTGCGCGACAGCGGCCGGCCGTCGCGGCCGATCGCCTCGACGACGAGGTAGTAGTTGTTGGCGTTGCGGTTGCGGTTCGGCGCACGGATGATGCCGGTCAGCTCGCCCGGCCGCGACACCACCCTGACGTCATATTCCGACCGGACCTCGTCGCGCAGCAGCTGCAGGTCGGCCACCGCCTTGCGGGCAAGGTCGGCCTTGCCGTCGCGCGCCGCGGTCTGGCCGTCGGTCACGAGGGCGGCCACCCGCGCCTTGATCGCATCGGCGCTCGCGTCGCGGTTGATGTCGGCGGCGATCTGGGTCAGCGCCGCCGGAATGGTCGATGTCAGTTCGGTTCGCGCCGCCTGGTCCTGATAGACCAGCGTGCCGGTGCCGATGCCGAGCGCGGCGAGCGCGCCGAGCGCCCATTTGCCCCAGGCCTGCCGCCGGACATAGAGCCGCGCGAGCTTCACCCGCAGCGTATTGGCCGGCGGCTTGTAGACGAAGCGTTCCTCGCGCAGGGCCTTGACGCCCTGGCGCAGGATTTCGTCGGAAACCGGAATGCCCTGGTTGCGGTAGATCGTCCGCAGCCGCTCGATCAGGTCTTCCTCGCGGTCGCCCGCCGCCAGCTCTCGCTCGGTGAGCTGCTCGCGGTGGCGCAGCGTATCGACGACATCCATGGCGAGCATGACGTCGTCGAGCTGGGCGGGCGGCTTGGCGGGCGCTTGCGGCGCCGTAGGCGCCGCGGCTGCGGTATCGGTCATGGAACGGCGTTCCCCCTGTGGGTGGTCACAGTCCCAGCGCCGCGCCCTTTTCGGCGAGCGCCGCCAGGCGCTTCTTGCCGTCCTCGACCGCGTCGCGGATCTCCTGGCTGTTCTGGGTCGAGAGTTTGCGCATCTCCAGGATGATCTCGCCGGATTTTTCCTGGAACGAGACGACGGAGTCGACGAGCTTCTTGACCGCGTCGGCGCGGATGGTCGGCCCGTAGCCGGCACGCAGCGCTTCCTCCTGCACCTTGTCGCCGATCTCCGAGAGCGTCTCGAGCGATTTCGACACGCCCTCCTTCATCTCGTTCAGCGTCCTGGTCGATTCGTGCAGGCCCTGCAGGCCGGTGAACGAGGCCTTCAGCGCGGTCAGCACCGCGTCGTTGGTCGAGAAGAACGAGATCGCCTGGGCATAGACGCGTTCCTTGGCGGACGTCGTCTGCATCAGGCGCGCCATGATGACCTCGGACGTGTTGTAGCCGATGGTCAGGTTGTCGGAGAGGTCCTTAGCGATCTGGTAGCGCTTCTCCTCGTCCTGCATCTCGCGCAGCTTGGTGTCGCGGATGAGTTCGAGATTGGCCCGCTCGGCCGGCACCGTCCCGGTATAGGCGGCGACAGCGTCGGAGGCCGCCTTCAGCTCATCCTGCTTGGCCTTCAGCTTCTCTTCGGCCTTCTGCAGCACTTCGAGCGCCTGCACTTCGGACTGCTTCAGGGCGCCGCGGAAGTCGCGATAGGCATCGAGAATGGTCACCTCGCGCTGGATCTGGTCCTTGGTGGCCCGGGCGACGTCGAGATAGGTGGTGCGGATGCCGTCGAAGCGGGTGGCGATGTCGCCGCGGCGGACCTTGGTCCAGATGTTCTCCAGGCGCTCGAAGGTGGAGATCTTGCCGTCGGCGAGCTGCTCGACCATGCGCTTGGCATCGTCGCGGATCGAGTTGAACGAGGAGGTGATCTGCTCGTAGCGCTCGCCCACCTCCATGCCGGAAATCTGGTTGCGCACCACTTCGTTGAACACGCCGACCTGGTTCAGCGTCCGGGCGATCACCGTGATGCGCTCCTGGTCGAGGTCGGAAATCTTCTGCAGAAGCGGGATGATCGGCTGCTCGTCGATCTTCGCCGGCATCAGGCCGAGGTCGCGCAGCACGCCGGTTGCGCGGTCCAGATACTGCATCGGGGAGGGGACGACGGTCGTGGTGGTCGTGGGCGCGGGGGTGTTCATCTCAACGCTCGTTCGCCAGAACCGGCCCTCTGCCGGCCGGCACAATGTGATGGCGGCGGCAGGCAAAGGCAAGACGCCCGCCGGTGTATGCCTGCAGATAGTGACGTAGCGGCAGCCTGGCTCAGCGCCGCGCCGTGCCGAGGATGGTGCCGGCGACCTGCTCGGCCATGCAGGCATGACCTGCCGGGGAAAGATGCAGGCCGTCCCATGAGATCAGGCCGTCGAAGGCGCCGCGATTGGTCGTGGCCAGCCGCTGCATGGCGGCGAAGCGGCGGACGACGGGAACACCGTTGCGGGCGCCTTCCTCGGCGATGATCCGCGCCGCGACCGCGGTCGCGTTGCTGCCTTCGGCCCAGCGGGAGAACTGCGGGTCGACCAGCATGGCGTCGGCGCCGCCGGCGCGGATGGCGGCGAGCCCGCCGGCCACGGTCGCCCGCAGGCTTTCCGGCGAGACGCCAAAATTGGCGTCGTTGGTGCCGAGCTGCCAGATCACCAGATTCGGCCGGTGGGCGGCGATCTCCGCCTGCAGGCGCCGGGCCGCGCCGGATGCGGTTTCGGCCGGCACGCCCGACACGACCACCTCGATGCTCGCCTGCGGCACCCGGGCCTTGATCAGCGGGCCGATCTGCGTCGCGAAGCCGGCGCCGGCCGCGCCATATCCGGCCGTCGTCGACGAGCCGATGGCGAGGATCTTCAGGGTCTGATGGGCGCGCAGGCGCTGGGTCGTCTGCGGCAGCGCGCCGCCGGGCGTGGGCGTTGCGATGGAGGCGACAGAGCAGGCGGCCTCGGCGGCGGCGGGCACGAGAGCAGCGACGAGGGCGAGAGCTAATCTGCCGATCATGGAAGGCCTCGAAACATCGGGATACGGTTCACTAGCGGATCACCTGCCGTAAAGGCAATCCCGGCCGGATTCACTCGGCCGGTCCGAGCAGCAGGCGCGCGGCCAGCGGCAGCACCAGCGCGATGCCGACGAAGCGGACGATGTGATGGGCCCCGACGAAGGCCGGATCCATGTCGAGCACGAAGGCGAGGATCGCCATGGCCTCGATGCCGCCGGGCGCATAGGCGAGGATGACCTTGCCGACCGGCAGGCCGGCGGCGACGGCCACGAGGCTGGCGACGACGAGGGTCACGAGGGTCGCGATGACGAAGGCCCCGGTCGCCGGCTTGACCAACTGGCGCAGCTCGGCGAGCGCGGTGCCGCTGAAGCGGGCGGCGATCAGCACGCCCATGACGACGAGCGCGGCGAACATCAGCGCCGGCGGCAGGCCGGCGGTGACGAGGCCAGTGCCATGCAGCACCGCGCTTGCCAGCATGGCGCCGACGGTCGCGCCGCCGGGCACCTTGAGCCGCTCCATGCCGAGGCCGCAGGACACGGCCATGACCGCGAGCAGGGGATAGTCGAACCAGGTGGCGGGGCCGGCCGCGACGGCCGGTCGCGCGGCGGTTCCGCCGAGGCTGGCGAGGACGAGGAAGCTCGGCAGCACCGCGACCAGCAGGACCAGCCTGAGGCTGTGCACCATCACGACGGCGCGGGCATCGGCCTTCGAGCTCATGGTCAGCGCCATGACATAGCTCATCGCGCCCGGGATCGAGGCATAGAAGGCGGTCGGCCGGTCGAACCGCTCGAAGCGGATCAGGTAGATCATGATGGCCGCGACGGTCGCCGGCACCAGCACCAGGAGGCCGCCCATCGAGATCGGCCAGGACAGGGCGAGCCGCAGCGTCTCCGGCGTCACCGCCGAACCCATCACGGTGCCGAGCAGCAGGAACACGGCCGAGGTGATGCCGGTGGGCACGCGCACGTCGAGGCCGGCCAAGGCGGCGATCGACACCGCCACCAGCGAGCCCGACATCCAGGCCGCGGGCAGTCCGGCCCGGTCGAAGATGAAGCCGCCGACCGCCCCGATCAGGCAAGGCAGCAGAAAGGTCCGGGCGAACTTGAGGGCGTCGGCGCGCATCGTCATGGCACGGCTCTGCTGTCGCATGACCGCGCCGTTCCGGCCATGCCGGCCGGCGCATGGCAGCCGAACGGCCGGCCCGGGCGGCAGGTCACGGCTTCAGCTTCGCTTCCAGAGCCTCGATCCGGTCGGCCTCCGCTGGCGGCTTGTCCCAGCGGATGCGCGCGATGCGGGGAAAGCGCATGGCGATGCCGGATTTGTGCCGGGTCGAGCGCTGCAGGCCTTCGAAGGCGATCTCCAGCACCAGCCCTTCGCGCGGACCATGGACCACTTCGCGCACCGGCCCGAACCGGTTGACGGTATTGTTGCGCACGAACCGGTCGAGCTCGCGCAACTCCTCGTCGGTGAAGCCGAAATAGGCCTTGCCGACCGGCACCAGCTCGTCGCCGTCGGCTCCCGCCCGCCAGACGCCGAAGGTGAAGTCCGAATAGAAGCTCGATCGCTTGCCATGGCCGCGCTGGGCGTAGAGCAGCACGCAATCGACCACCATCGGGTCGCGCTTCCACTTGTACCAGAGCCCCTTGGGCCGGCCCGGCAGGTAGGGCGCGTCGCAGCGCTTCAGCATCAATCCTTCGATAGCCTCGGCGTCGCCGCCGACCGAGGCGGGGTCGATGCGCGCGGCGGCGAGCGCCTCCCAGGTCGTGAACGGCACCAGCGGCGACAGGCTGAGCCCCGACCCGGCATGGGCGGCGACGAAGGCCTCGAGGCGCGCGCGCCGCGCCGCGAAGCCGAGCGGGCGCAGATCTGTCTCGCCCTCGAACAGGAGATCGTAGACCCGGATATGGGCGGGGAATTCGGCCAGCATGGCGGCGGAGACCTGCTTGCGGTTCAGCCGCTGCTGCAGCACGTTGAAGCTCTGCACGCGCCCTTCGCGCAGGATCAGGAGCTCGCCGTCCACCGCGCCGTCGAAGGTCATGGCCTCGACGAGATCGGGAAAGCCGCCGGAAATGTCCTCGCCGGTGCGCGAATAGAGCCGGGCGACACGCCGTCCGTCCGGCCTGACGCCGGCGGCGGCCTGCACCCGGATGCCGTCCCATTTCCACTCGGCGGCGAAGTCGGCCGGATCGAGCTTGTCGAAATCGGTTTCTTCCAGCGCATGGGCGAGCATGGGCGGGCGGAACGGCGCGGGGTCGCGCGCCTGCGGCTTCTCGCCCCGTCCCTCGAGCCAGGCGAAGAGCTCCGCATAGGGCGGGGTGAGGCCGGGCCAGATCAGCTCGATCTCGTCGGCGTCGCGGCCGCCGAGCGTGGCGGCGGCGGTCTTGGCAAGGCGCGCGGAGACGCCGATGCGCATGGCGCCGGTGATCAGCTTCAGCAGCGCCCAGCGCCCGGTTTCGTCGAGCGTGTCGAGCCAGCCGGCGATCAGCTTCGGCAGCGCCAGCTTGCCTGAGGTCGCAAGTCCCTCCACCACCTCGGCAAGGCCCGGTCCATGGGCCGCGGCGGGGCTGGCCGCCGCCGGCTCCGTCGCCGGCCGCGGCCAGATCAGCGCGACCGTCTCGGAGAGATCGCCGACATAGTCGTAGGACAGCGCGAACAGAACCGGGTCGACACGTTCGGTGACCAGGGCGCGAATGAGGCTGGGCTTGGCATGCTTGAAGGTGAGTGCTCCGGTCATCGCGGCCAGCGCGAAGCCGCGGTCCGGATCCGGCGTCGCTGCGAGATAGGCCGAGATCAGGCGCAGCTTGCCGTTGCGCCGCGGCTCATAGGCCAGCCGGTCGATGAGGGCGGCGAAACGGTTCATGCCTTGCTCTCCGCCTCCGGGGAGGGGCCCGCGAGACCGGCTTCGTCCTCGTCGCCGTAGCCGACGAGGCGCAGCGGTTTCGCCTTGAGGCCGTTGAGGCCGCACCAGTGGACCAGCGCGTCCTCCTGGCCGTGGGTCACCCAGACCTCGGCCGCGCCGGTGTCGAGAATGGTGCGCCCGAGTTCGTCCCAGTCGGCATGGTCGGAAATGACCAGCGGCAGTTCGATGCCGCCCTGCTTCGCCCGGGCGCGCACCCGCATCCAGCCGGAGGCGAAGGCGGTGACCGGATCGGCGAAACGGCGGGCCCACAGATCCTTGGCTGCGCCCGGCGGGCCGATGACCAGGGCGCCGGCGAGCTCGGCCCGCTCGGCATCGCGGACCAGCCTGATGCTGCCGAAATCGAAACCCTCGCTCGCGTAGAACTGGGTCAGCTTCTCCAGCGCGCCGTGAATGAAGATCGGGCGGTCGTAGCCGGCGGTCCTGGCGAGCGCCATGACGCGCTGCGCCTTGCCGAGCGCATAGGCGCCGACCATGTGGGTGCGCTCGGGAAAGAGGCTGAGCGAGGCCAGCAGCTTGCCCACCTCGCCCTGGGCGTCCGGATGACGGAAGACCGGCAGGCCGAAGGTCGCCTCCGTGATGAAGACGTCGGCCGGCACCACCTCGAACGGCTCGGCGGTCGGATCGGCGGCGCGCTTGTAGTCGCCGGAGACGACGATCCGCAGGCCGCCATGGGCGACGGCGATCTGCGCCGAGCCGTGGATATGGCCGGCCGGATGGAAACTGAACCGGACGCCGTTGACGGCGACCGCCTCGCCCCAGCGCACGGCCTGGGTCGTGCCGGCGAAATCCTCGCCGTAGCGGATCGCCATCACCGCGAGCGTCGGCGCCGTTGCCAGGACGGCGCCGTGACCGGCCCGGGCATGATCGGAATGGCCATGGGTGACGAGCGCCTTGCCGACCGGGCGCAGCGGGTCGATATAGACGTCAGCGGGCGGGCAGTAGAGCCCGCGCGGCGTCGGTTGCAACAGATCCTCGGGGCGCAGACCGGGCAAGGCGATCCTATCCTCGGGTTGGCGCGGCTGGGCCGGCAGATGCCGCCGGGTGATCTCGGCTCCGTGTTTTGCTTCTGCGGCCCGCCTCGCCTAAATTAGAACGCATGAGCTTCGAAACCGCCAGCCCGTCCGTCGAACGGACGCCGCGCCTCGCCCGCTGGGCGACGGCCGGCGCGGTGGCGCTGCTGCTTGCGACCGCTGGCCTCCTGTGGTGGACGCAAGGGGCCAAGGTCTTCCTCGACACGCTGTCGGCGGGTCTGGCCTGGTGTCTCTAGAGGCATTGTCCAAACAGCAACCGACGAGACAAGAGCCGACATGACCCGCGCCGACCCGCCGGCCCCGCGCCGTCCCCGCTCCGCAGCGATCATCCTGTCCTTCGCGCTGCTGGTCGCCGGCCTCAGCGCGCTCGCGGCGGTGGTCTGGGTGACCATGCCACGCGGCGGCGCGGTGGCGACCGCGTCCTCGGCCGTGGGCGGGGCCTTCTCGCTTACCGACCAGACCGGCAAGGCCGTCACCGAGAAGGACTTCGTCGGCCGGCCGACCCTGGTCTTCTTCGGCTTCACCCATTGCCCGGACATCTGCCCGACCAAGCTGTTCGAGATGACGCAGATGCTCGACAAGCTCGGTTCCGATGCCGACAAGGTCAATGTCGCCTTCATCACCGTCGATCCGGCCCGCGACACGCAGGCGCTGCTTGCAACCTATCTCGGCAGCTTCCACCCGCGCATCCGCGGCCTGACCGGCAGCGAGGCCGACGTGGCCCAGGCGATGCGGGCCTATCGCGCCTTCGCCCGCAAGGTGCCTCAGGACGGCGGCAACTACACGATGGATCACACGGTCTTCGTCTATCTGATGGACCGCAACGGCCAGTTCGTCTCGACCTTCGACGTGCAGCGCGATCCGGAGGCCGCCGCGCGCGACCTGCGCCGCTACATGTGACCTGAGCGCCCGGCCGTTCTCTTTTCGTTCGCAAAGACCGCTGGAATCGGTTAGGTTGCGGGCGATGTCCGATACGCTCCTCGTCATTGGCGACAGGCCGGTCAGCTCGGGCGAGGTCGTGCTCGCGCTGCTCGGCCTTGCCGTCTTCCTCCTGGTCGTGCTGTTCGCCGCCATGCGCCGGCAGGCCGCGGCGCGAGCGATCGAAGCCGAACGGGCCGTCCTCCACGCGCAGGAGCTGGAGGAGCGGATGGGCGAGATGAACCGCGTTCAGGCCGAGCTGACCGGCCGGCTGCAGGCCATGGCGGAAGGCTTGCAGGCCCGCCAGTTCGACCTGACCAAGGCGCTCGGCGAGCGGCTCGACGGGCTCAGCGTCCGGCTTGGCCAGTCGCTCGAAGGCCAGACCCGCACGACGGTGGAGAATCTCGGGCGCCTGAACGAGCGCCTGGCCGTCATCGATTCGGCCCAGAAGAACCTGACCGACCTCGCCGGGCAGGTCGTGTCGCTGAAGGACGTGCTCGCCAACAAGCAGGCACGCGGCGCTTTCGGCCAGGGGCGGATGGAAGCGATCCTGAAGGACGCATTGCCGCGCAACGGTTACGAGCTGCAGCCGACGCTCTCGACCGGCAAGCGGCCCGACGCGGTGATCCGCATTGCCGGCGACCCGCGCGGCCTCGTCGTCGACGCCAAGTTTCCGCTGGAGGCGGTGACGCTCTGGCGCGAGGCTAAGGCGGAAGAGGTCAGGCGCATGGCGGCGCAGCGGCTGCGTCAGGATTTCGCGGTGCACGTCAAGGATATTGCGGAGAAGTACCTGCTTCCGGGCGAGACCCAGGACCTGGCGCTGCTGTTCGTGCCCTCCGAGGGGATCTATGCCGACCTCAACGAACATTTCGACGATGTCGTGCAGAAGGCCTTCCGTGCGCGGGTGATGGTGGTATCGCCCTCGCTGCTGATGCTGGCGGTGCAGGTCGTGCAGGGGCTTCTGAAGGACGAGCGGATGCGCGACGAGGCCCGCGTCATCCAGAAGGAGGTCGGGCTCCTGCTCGACGATGTCTCACGCCTTTCCGACCGTGTGCTCAACCTGCAGCGCCATTTCGGTCAGGCCCATGACGATCTCGGCCAGATCCTGACCTCGGCCGACAAGATCGCCAAGCGCGGCAGCCGCATCGAGGCGCTCGAATTCGACGAGGCGCCGTCGGCACCGGCCGGGCTTGCCAAATTGCCGCTGAAGGGCTCGCAGGCCGCCGAATAGGCCAATTGGGCGCTTCTGTGCCGCGGGTCGAACGAATGGTATAGGGGAATATCATGACCGCCGAGCCGGACAATCTCGTTCTTCATCTGCTGCGCGAGATGCGCGGCGAGATCACGCAAATGCGCGGCGAGATGACGGAAATGCGCGGCGAGATCACGCAAATGCGCGGCGAGATGACGCAAATGCGCGGCGAGATCACGGAAATGCGCGGCGAGATCACGGAAATGCGTGGCGAGATCACGGAAATGCGGGGCCAGATGGCGACCAAGGCGGACCTCGCCGGCGCCCGCAAGGAGTTCGGCGAGCAGATCGTCGGATTGCGGCGGACCGTGGTCGAATACCATTCGGTCGTGGTTGGCCATGGCTCACTCATCAGCGAGCTGGAGAGGCGCCTGCGGCGCGTCGAACAGCACCTCAACCTCGAGCCGTCCGACCACTGAAGCGATGGGCCTCAGGGCCCGTGGGTCCAACATCGGGTGTCGCCGGCCAAGCCCGCGGTCCCCGTGCCCGTTGCGACTCAGTTGTCCTTGCTCGCCAGCCCGTCCCAGAACGCTTTGGCCTTGGCGAAGAAGCCGGCCGTCTCGGGTTGCGTATCCTTCGAGCTCTCCTTCTCGAACTCGGCAAGCAGCTCCTTCTGGCGCTTGGTCAGGTTGCGCGGCGTTTCCACGTCGACCTGCACATAGAGATCGCCGACTACCTTGGAGCGGAGCACCGGCATGCCTTTGCCGGTCAGGCGGAAGCGCTTGCCGGACTGCGTGCCCTCGGGAACCTTCACCTGCGCCCGGCCGCCGTCGATGGTCGGCACCTCGAAGGTGCCGCCGAGCGCGGCGGTGACGAGGGAGATCGGCGCGCGGCAATAGAGATCCTGGCCGTCGCGCTGGAAGAAGGAATGGGGCTGGATCGAAAGGAAGATGTAGAGATCGCCCGAAGGGCCGCCGCGGAAGCCGGCTTCGCCCTCGTTGGCGAGCCTGATGCGGGTGCCGTCCTCGACGCCGGCGGGAATATTCACCGACAGGACGCGTTCCTTGGTCACACGACCGGAACCGCTGCAATTGGTGCAGGGATCCTCGATCACCTGGCCGCGCCCCTGGCAGGTCGGGCAGGTCCGCTCGACAGAGAAGAAGCCCTGGCTCGCGCGCACGCGGCCGTGCCCGGCGCAGGTGCCGCAGGTCTTCGGCTTGGAGCCAGCCTTGGCGCCGGAACCCGAGCAGACCTCGCATGTCGCCGTGGTCGGAATGCGCAGCTGGGCAGACTTGCCGTCGAAGGCCTCCTCCAGCGTGATCTCCATGTTGTAGCGCAGGTCGGCGCCGCGTTCGCGCCCGCCGGCGCCGCGCCGGCGGCCGCCGGCCATGCCGAACAGCTCCTCGAAAATGTCAGACATGGACGAGGAGAAATCGCCGCCGAAACCCTGCGGGCCGCCGCCGCCGTTCTCGAAGGCCTGGTGGCCGAAACGGTCGTAGGCCGCCCGCTTCTGCCCGTCGGACAGAACCTGATAGGCCTCGTTCAGCTCCTTGAACTTGTGCTCGGCCTCGGCATTGTTGGGGTTGCGGTCGGGATGATATTGCATCGCCTTCTTGCGGAAGGCCGATTTCAGCGCGGCATCGTCGGCATCACGGCTGCATCCCAGAATGTCGTAATAGTCGCGCTTGGACATCGTCGTTCTGATCACCAGGGGCTGCACGCCGCCGGAGCGGCAGCTGTTGTGTTCGCCCAGAGGCAAAGCGGCGAAGCGTGGCTCGTGTCAAGGCCTGCGGCCGCCGCGCCGTCGTGCGGAGCGGCAGGTGTAACCGCGACCGACGGGGCGGCAGGCAGCCCGAAAGCCGTCGCACCGGTCGCGGACGGCAGCCGGAAGGTCGCGTGAGAGACCGTGCCGCGTGGTTCAGCGCCCGGCGCCGCAGTCCCTGCCGGGAGCGGCTTTGCGCCCTGCGTCGCGGCGCGGTCGGCAATCGCCATCGCGGAGGCCCCTGATCGAACGCCCGGGACGCGGACGTCCCGGGCGGCAAGATGAAAGTCCCGTCAGGCGGACTTCTTGTTGTTCTTGTCGTCCTTCACTTCCGTGAAGTCGGCATCGACAACATCATCCTTCTTCGCGTCGGCGTCGGCGTCCGCCTCGCCGCTCTGGGCGGCATACATGGCTTCGCCGAGCTTCATCGAGGCCTGAGCCAGCGCATTGGCCTTTTCCTTCAGCGCCTCGGCGTCCTCGCCCTTGGCGGCTTCCTTCACCGCGGCCAGCGCGTCCTCGATGGCCTTGCGGTCGGCTTCGCCGATCTTGGAGCCATGCTCGGCCAGCGCCTTCTCGGTCGAGTGGACGAGGCCGTCGGCCTGGTTGCGGGCTTCCGCCAGCTCCTTGCGCTGCTTGTCCTCGGCGGCATGCGCCTCGGCGTCCTTGACCATGCGCTCGATGTCGCTGTCGGACAGGCCGCCGGAGGCCTGGATGCGGATCTGCTGCTCCTTGCCGGTGCCCTTGTCCTTGGCCTGGACGTTGACGATGCCGTTGGCGTCGATGTCGAAGGTCACCTCGATCTGCGGCACGCCGCGCGGCGCCGGGGGAATGCCCATGAGGTCGAACTGGCCGAGGATCTTGTTGTCCGCAGCCATCTCGCGCTCGCCCTGGAAGACCCGGATCGTCACCGCGTTCTGATTGTCGTCGGCGGTGGAGAACACCTGGCTCTTCTTGGTCGGGATCGTGGTGTTGCGATCGATGAGACGGGTGAACACGCCGCCCAGCGTCTCGATGCCGAGCGACAGCGGGGTCACGTCGAGCAGCAGCACGTCCTTGACGTCGCCCTGCAGAACGCCGGCCTGGATCGCCGCGCCCATGGCGACGACCTCATCCGGGTTGACGCCCTTGTGCGGCTCCTTGCCGAAGAACTGCTTCACCACTTCCTGGATCTTCGGCATGCGGGTCATGCCGCCGACCAGGACGACCTCGTCGATCTGACCGGCCGAGAGCCCGGCATCCTTCAGCGCCTTGCGGCACGGCTCGACCGTGCGCTGCACGAGGTCGTCGACCAGCGCCTCGAACTTGGCCCGGGTGAGCTTCAGCTGCAGGTGCTTCGGGCCGGACGCGTCGGCCGTGATGAACGGCAGGTTGATCTCGGTCTGGGTCGAGGAGGACAGCTCGATCTTGGCTTTCTCCGCCGCCTCCTTCAGGCGCTGCAGAGCCAGCTTGTCCTTGCGCAGGTCGATGCCCTGCTCCTTCTGGAACTCGGCCGCCAGATAGTCGACGAGACGCATGTCGAAGTCTTCGCCGCCGAGGAAGGTGTCGCCGTTGGTCGACTTGACCTCGAACACGCCGTCGCCGATCTCGAGGATCGACACGTCGAACGTGCCGCCGCCGAGGTCATAGACCGCGATGGTGCCGGAGCTCTTCTTGTCGAGGCCATAGGCGAGCGCGGCCGCCGTCGGCTCGTTGATGATGCGCAGCACCTCGAGGCCCGCGATCTTGCCGGCGTCCTTGGTCGCCTGACGCTGGGCGTCGTTGAAATAGGCGGGAACCGTGATCACCGCTTGGTCGACGGTCTGGCCGAGATAGGCCTCGGCGGTCTCCTTCATCTTCTGCAGCGTGAAGGCGGAGACCTGCGAGGGCGAATAGCTCTTGCCCTCGGCCTCGACCCAGGCGTCGCCGTTGCCGGCGCGGGTGATCTTGTAGGGAACCAGCTTCTGGTCCTTGGCGACCGTCGGGTCGTCGTAGCGGCGGCCGATCAGGCGCTTCACCGCAAAAATGGTCCGCTCGGGGTTCGTCACCGCCTGGCGCTTGGCCGGCTGGCCGACGAGGCGCTCCTCATCGGTAAAGGCGACGATGGACGGCGTGGTGTTGGCGCCCTCCGAATTGATGATCACCTTTGGCGTCGTGCCTTCCATCACGGCAACGCATGAATTGGTCGTGCCGAGGTCGATACCGATGACCTTGCCCATATTCTTCTCCTCACTCTAAGCGGATCGGCAGGGCCCGAAGCACCCTTGACGCACCAAGGCTTGGAAGGACCAATTCCGGTCTCTCCGGACTTAAGCGCGCCGACCCCTTATTCGTCCTGGGGGTTTGAAGCAAACGAAAGCAGCAAAACGCGCCGCTTTCATTGGTTGCTGGCGATATAGGGACAGGCTTTTCCGCATGCAAGAACTGCGCTTGCATCGCAGCCGGGAATTCACGATCCCTTCGGGCCTCCGCCGGAGCCCGGGACAGGGCGGTGGGCCGGCCCCTCCCAACGGACAACTGCGGCGCAACGGCAACAATACCCCGCCGACGCGCAGTCCTGCACCTCACGCGAGGTGACCCGGCTGTTCCGTCGCGCTATGTGACAAAGGTTCTCTGCTCTGTCGGACCCCTCGATGACGCGTCTCGTCCTCCTTCTGGCGATTTCCGCCCTGACCGCCTTCGGCGGCATGGAGGCGCACGCGCAGCTGCAATTGCCCGGCGCCACGGCGCCGACGCCGCGCGGCGGCGTCGCCCCGTCCAGCGCTCCGAGCCATCGCGGCGGCGGGGTCTCATCGGCGAACCGCGGCCCGGCCGGCCCGCCGCCGCGCCGCGGCGAGGAGACGCTGCCCGGCCGCACCCTGCGCTTCCTTGGCCAGCAGGGCTCCATGGTCATCACCCGCGGCGGCACGCCGGCCCAGCCGGTCTTCACCATCGCCGCGACCGGCGTCGGCCGGCGCGGCAACGACATCCGCAGCATGTGCACGCCGGATCTCAACGCCGGCCAGGTGGTGACCTTGACGCCGCTCGGCCGGCCCGAGGGCCTGTCGCGCTTCGAGGCGTCCTTCCCGGGCTGCACCATGGTGATCGACCTCTTGTCGGATGCCGCGATCGTCTCCGCGCCCGGCGGCGCCTGCCGGTTCTCCGACGATTGCCAGGTCGATCCGACCGGCCTCTGGGGGCCGGTCGACCGCGAAATGCCGCCCGAGGCCGAAGTCGAGCGGGCGCGCGGCGCCGCCGACCGCCGCCTCAACGCGGCGCGCCGGACGCTGCAGCAGCGGCTGAGGACGACGCCGGAGGGCCGCACCTTCCTCAGCGAGCAGGCCGGCTTCGGGGCCAATCGCGAGAGGGTCTGCCGCAATTACGGCACGACCGATGCCGGCCTCGGCTATTGCGCCCTGAAATATACCGAGGCGCGCGCCGCCGCGCTCGAAGCGCGTGTCGCGGCGACGCCGGAAACCCAGACCAGCCGGCGGCACCGCAACTGACGCGCTCAGGCCGCGGCGTTGGGCGCGGCCGCCGGGGTCAGCCAGCCGATGATCGCGCCGGCGGTATCGCTGACGATGGCGATCCGCCCGACGCCGGGAATATCGAAGGGCTCCTGCAGCACCTCGCCGCCGGCCCCCGCCACCCCGCGGCAGCGCTCGTCGACATTGTCGACCTCGACATAGCAGAGCCAGCCCGGCATTGCCTCGGGATCGTCCGGCGGCATCGACATGATGCCGGCCGCCGGCGTGCCGTCCGCCGCATGGGCGATCCAGTACTCGGCGTCCGGCATGGGGAATTTCTGGTAGGTCCACCCGACGGTCGCCGCATAGAAGGCCTTGGCCTTCTCGACGTCGTCGGTCATCAGCTCGTTCCAGTTGAACTTGCCGTGCATTCCGGCCTCCCGCGACACTGGCGCTGCCACGCTCACGCCGGCGGAACGCCGGCAGGCCATCGTCCGATCCCCGGCGGGCGGAAATGCGGCAGGTCAGCCGATCAGCCGGGACAGCACCTTGGCGGTATAGTCGACCATCGGCACGATGCGCGCATAGTTGAGCCGCGTGGGACCGATCACGCCGAGCACGCCGACGATGCGGCTCTGCCCGTCGCGGTAGGGCGCGACGATCATCGAGGACCCGGACAGCGAGAACAGCTTGTTCTCCGAGCCGATGAAGATGCGCACGCCGTCGGCCGTCTCCGCGCGGTCGAGCAGGTCGACGAGATCGCGTTTCGATTCCAGGTCGTCGAACAGGAGGCGGATCCGCTCGAGGTCCTCGATCGCCTTGAGGTCGCCAAGCAGATTGGCCTGGCCGCGCACGATCAGGCGCCGGTCGCCCGGATCGCCGCCCGACCAGGAGGCAAGGCCCGCCTCGACCAGCTTCTGGGTGAGCTCGTCGAGCTCGGCTCGCGCCGCCGCCAGCCCCTGCTGCAGTTCCAGCCGTGCTTCGGCGAGCGTGCGGCCGCGAATGCGCGCATTGAGGAAGTTGGAGGCTTCCACCAGGGCCGAAGGCGGCAGGCCCGGGGCGATCGGGACGATCCGGTTCTCCACCTGGCCATCCTCGGAGACGAGCACGACCAGCGCCTTTTCCGGCTCGAGCCGGACGAATTCGACATGTTTCAGCCGGGCGTTCGACTTCGAGGTGAGCACCACGCCGGCCCCGCGTGACATGCCGGAGAGCAGCTGGGAGGCGTCGGCCAGCACGGTTTCCAGCGACCGCTCGGCGCCGGAGGCCGCGACCTGCGCCTCGATCGCATTGCGCTCGGCTTCGGCGAGGTCGCCGAACTGCATCAGCGCGTCGACGAAGAAGCGCAGCCCGCTTTCGGTGGGCAGGCGGCCGGCCGAGGTGTGCGGCGCGAAGATGAGGCCGGCCTCCTCGAGATCGTGCATGACATTGCGGATCGAGGCCGGCGACAGGGTCATCGGCAGAAGGCGCGACAGATTGCGCGAGCCGACCGGCTCGCCGGTTGCAAGATAGCTCTCGACGATCTGGCGAAAGATCTCGCGCGAGCGCTCGTCGAGCTGGGCGAGCGTGGAGAGACTGGCCGGCAGATGCGGGATATCGGCGGACAAGGTTCGTTAGCCTCCTGACCCCCCGAATTTGGGCGGTTCGGCCGGCCGGATCAAGCCGCCCGCGGCATGTGGACCATGCCTCGTCCTTGTCCTTCGGGCCGGCTCGCCGTAAGAACCGCTGTTCCATTGATCCGAGAAAACCGCCATGCGTCCCTCCAAACGCGCGCCCGACGCGCTGCGCCCCGTCTCGCTCGAACGCGCGGTCGCCCGCTATGCCGAGGGCTCCTGTTTCGTGAAATTCGGCAATACCCACGTCCTGTGCACGGCGAGCCTCGAGGAAAAGCCGCCGGCCTGGCTGCGCGGCCAGGGCCGCGGCTGGGTCACCGCCGAATATGCCATGCTGCCGCGCGCCACGCTCGAGCGCACGCGCCGGGAATCGAGCGCCGGCAAGCCGACCGGCCGCACCATGGAGATCCAGCGCCTGATCGGCCGGGCGCTGCGCACGATCGTCGACCTGCCGGCGCTCGGCGAGCGCCAGATCACCGTCGACTGCGACGTGATCCAGGCCGACGGCGGCACCCGCACGGCGGCGATCACCGGCGCCTGGGTGGCGCTGCACGACTGCATCGCCTGGATGAAGGCCCGCGACATGGTGAAGGCCAATCCGCTGAAGGATCATGTCGCGGCCGTGTCCTGCGGCATCTATCGCGGCACGCCGGTCCTCGACCTCGACTATGCCGAGGATTCGGAGGCCGAGACCGACGCCAATTTCGTGCTGACCGGCGGCGGCGGCATCGTCGAGATCCAGGGCACGGCCGAGAAGACGCCGTTTTCCGAGAACGAGCTGCTGCAGCTGCTCGCGCTCGCCAAGGCCGGTTGCACGCGGCTCGTCGACCTGCAGAAGACGGCGGTGGCCTGACATGCGCAAGCTCGGCCCCGGCACCCGCCTGGTGGTGGCGACCCACAACAAGGGCAAGCTCAACGAGTTCCGCGACCTGCTCGGCCCCCATGGCGTCGAACTGGTCTCGGCGGGCGAGCTCGGGCTGCCCGAGCCGGCCGAGACAGGCACGCTCTATGCCGAGAACGCGCTGATCAAGGCCCGCGCGGCAACCGCCGCCACCGGCCTTGCTGCCGTCGCCGACGATTCCGGCCTCGCCATCGCGGCGCTCGACGGCGCGCCAGGCCTGTTCACCGCCGATTGGGCGGGCCAGCCGCGCGATTTCGCGGCGGCGATGGCGCGTGTCGACCGCGAGCTCGGCCTGCGCGGCGTCGCCACGGCCGGCGCCCGTGCCCACTTCGTCTCCGCCATCGCCTTGACCTGGCCGGACGGCGAGGAGGCCATTTTCGAGGGCCGCGTCTTCGGCACGCTCGCCTGGCCACCGCGCGGCGCGCAAGGTTTCGGCTACGACCCGATGTTCGTTCCCGACGGCTTCGACAAGACCTTCGGCGAGATCGACAGGCAGGTGAAACACGGCCTGCCGCCGCATGGCGAGGGGCTGTCGCACCGGGCCCGGGCCTTCCTGCGGCTCGCCGAAGCGGTCCTCGAAAAGTCCGGGGACAAGGCTTAACTTCGCGCCATGACGGCTTTTCGACCTCCCGGCAGCGGCGGCGCTGGCGACCCCGGTTTCGGCATCTATGTGCACTGGCCGTTCTGCGCGTCGAAATGCCCCTATTGCGACTTCAACAGCCACGTCCGGCATGTCGCGCCGGACCAGGAGCGTTTCGTCGCCGCCTTCGCGCGCGAGCTCGGCACGGCGGCGGCGCGCGTGCCCGGGCGGACCGTCTCCTCGATCTTCCTCGGCGGCGGCACGCCCTCGCTCATGCGGCCGGAGACGGTCGGCGCGATCCTCGACCGCATCGCGGCGCTCTGGCCGGTCGCCGCCGACTGCGAGGTGACGCTGGAGGCCAATCCGACCAGCGTCGAGGCCGAGCGCTTCCGCGGTTTTCGCGCCGCCGGCGTCAACCGTGTCTCGCTCGGCGTCCAGGCGCTCGACGATGCCGACCTGAAGAGCCTCGGGCGGATGCATTCGGTCGACGAGGCGCTGCGGGCGGTCGAGATCGCGCGGCGCCATTTCGACCGTTATTCCTTCGACCTCATCTATGCCCGGCCAGGCCAGACGCCCGAGGCCTGGGCGGCGGAGCTGGAACGCGCCATCGGCGAGGCGGCCGAGCATCTCTCGCTCTACCAGCTTACCATCGAGCCGGGCACCGTGTTCGAGGCGCTGCACAAGGCCGGCAAGCTCGCCATGCCGGACGCCGATATGGGGCGCACGCTCTACGACCTGACGCAGGACATCTGCATGAGCGCCGGCCTGCCCGCCTATGAGATTTCCAACCACGCCCGGCCCGGCGCCGAATGCCGCCACAACCTGATCTACTGGCGCTCGGGCGACTTTGTCGGGGTCGGCCCCGGCGCGCATGGCCGGCTGACCCTCGGCAATGGCCGCATCGCGACCTCGACCGAGCGGCATCCCGAAACCTGGGCGGCCCTCGTCGAAACCGAGGGCTCGGGCATCATCGAGGAGGAGCGCCTCGTCCAGGAGGAGACCGTCGACGAGTTCCTGGTCATGGGGCTGAGGCTTGCCGAAGGCATCGACCTCAAGCGCTACGAAGCCCTTTCCGGCCGGGTGCTTGATCCCGAGCGCATCGCTTTTCTGGAAGGCGAGGGCCTGGTCGCGCGGATGGCGGGCGACCGGCTGAAGGTGACGGCGCGGGGGTTTCCGGTGCTCGACGCCGTCGTTGCCGACCTTTCGATGTGATGGCAGCGGCGAGAGGTTCGGGCGCTATCCCTATGTCGCCCGCGAGCCGGGACATCACAATCCGTCAGGCCGCCGCGATATCGGTTTGGGAAAAATCATTGCCTTTGAACAGAAGCGGCGCCCGATAAGCTTTCGCGCATGCGTACGACATGCAGTCGGCGAGATTGAGTTGGGCCGGATGGCCGCGCCCTTTGCCATAGAGTGCGAAGGCTGCGACCGCCTGTCTGGCGATGCCTGCGTCGATAGCAACGACGGAAATGTTTGCCTCCGTGAGCAGACGCTGAATGTCGATCTCGACCTCTCTTGGGTCGATCTGGAGCAGGCTGGCGAGCCGCATGGCGGCCTCCCAATGACGAGCCCGGATGTGCAGCATTGCCCTGCCGCGGCGAGCTTGAGGGCAAAGAAATCGGCATCGGCTTCCTTTGCCAGGATCGCTACGATCGCCGAAGTGTCGACGAACATCAGTGGCCCCACATGTCGTCGGGCGGCCCGCTTTCGCAAAAAGGTATCCGCCGTCGTTTCCACTGCGACAAAAGGAGGCCGCTGCGCAGCTTGCCCGCACCTGCTAGATCTTGCCGATGCGCGTGAAGTTCGGCCTCAACCTTCTGACCGAGACCACCACCTGGCGGCGCAGCGTCCGGCTGGAGACGCTGATCCGGCTGCGCTGGTTCGCGGTCATCGGCCAGACCGCGGCCATCCTCTCGGTGTTCTGGGGCCTCGATTCCTCGCTGCCGATCGAGTGGTGCCTGATCGCGGTCGGCGCCTCGGCCTGGCTCAACGTCTCGCTGCGGCTGCGCTATCCGGCCAACCACCGCCTCGACGCGCCGGAGGCCGGCGCCTCGCTGGCCTGGGACATCCTGCAGCTCGCCTTCCTGCTGTTCCTCACCGGCGGGCTTGAAAACCCCTTCGCCTTCCTGCTGCTTGCGCCGGTGCTGATCTCGGCCACGTCGCTGCCGCCGCGCATGACGCTGATCATCGGCTTTCTCGCCATCGTCTGCGCGAGCTTCGTCGCGCTGGTGCATCTGCCGCTGCCCTGGGAGTGGCGCGACGACCTGCGCCTGCCGACGCTCTATCTCGTCGGCGTCTGGGCCGCGCTCGTGCTCTGCATCAGCTTCATCGGCATCTATGCGTGGCAGGTCGCCGAGGAATCGCGCCAGTTCACCGAGGCCCTGGCAGCGACCGAGCGCGTCCTGGCACGCGAGCAGCACCTGTCCCAGCTCGACGGGCTGGCGGCGGCCGCCGCCCACGAACTCGGCACGCCCCTCGCCACCATAGCCCTCGTGACCAAGGAGCTCGCCCGCGTCCTGCCCAAGGACGGCCCGGTCGGCGAAGACATGGCGCTGCTCGGCGACCAGGTGAAGCGCTGCCGCGATATCCTCGCCAAGCTGAAGAGCCTGTCGGGCGGTGATGCGCCCTTCGACACCATGCCGCTCGCCCAGCTGGTGGAGGAGGTGGTCCAGCCGCATCGGTTCTTCGATGTTCGCATCGATGTCGACCTGCCGGCGAACCGCGAGGGCGAGCCGGCGCTGCAGCGCAATCCGGCGGTGCTCTACGGGCTCGGCAACATCGTCGAGAATGCCGTCGATTTCGCCAGGTCGGCCGTGAAGCTGACCGCGCGATGGGACGAGCGCGACGTGACCGTGACGGTCGCCGACGACGGTCCTGGCTTTCCGTCCGACATCATCGACCGCATCGGCGAGCCTTACCTCACCCAGCGCAGCAAGGAGCGGGGCCGGCGTGCCAAGAAGGACCCGCTGCGGGATCAGCCCGGCGAGGAACCGTCGGGCATGGGGCTCGGCGTCTTCATTGCCAAGACGCTGCTGCAGCGCTCCGGCGCGCGCATCACCTTCCGCAACAGGCCGGCGCCGGAAACCGGCGCGGTCGTCGAGGTGGTCTGGCCGCGTGCGGCCTTCACCGAACGGCCGGCGGACCGGCTCGGCGCGACCTTGCCGGCCGGTGCGCCGGCCGGTCAGGCTTGAGCTGGGGCCGAAAATTCCTAAGTAAGAGAGATATGAGAGCCGCGGCGCCGCCGCGGTGCGAGGCCAAGAAGGAGGTGCAGGACATGCTGGAGACCGAATCCGCCGGTCAGACGTCACCGGTCGAATTGCCGGCGGATCGCACGCTGCTGGTCGTCGACGACGACAAGCCGTTTCTTCAGCGCCTGTGCCGCGCCATGGAGGCGCGTGGCTTCGACGTGACGCCGGCCGAGAGCGTCGCTCAGGGCCTCGCCGTCGTCGCCGCCCGGCCGCCGGCCTTCGCGGTCGTCGACATGCGGCTCGGCGACGGCAATGGCCTCGACGTCATTTCCGCGCTGAAGACGGCGCGCCCCGATGCGCGTGGCGTGATCCTTACCGGCTACGGCAACATCGCCACCGCGGTCACCGCGGTGAAGCTCGGAGCGGTCGACTATCTCGCCAAGCCGGCGGATGCCGACGACGTCTTCGCGGCGCTGCTGTCGGTCGCCCGGACCAAGAGCGACCTGCCGGAAAACCCGATGTCGGCCGACCGGGTGCGCTGGGAGCATATCCAGCGCGTCTACGAACTGTGCAACCGCAACGTCTCGGAGACGGCGCGCCGCCTCGGCATGCATCGCCGCACACTGCAGCGGATCCTCGCCAAGCGCGCGCCGCGCTGAGCGGCGCGGGCGCCGGTCACAGATCCCACATGCCGCGCGCCGCGGGGTCGTAGAGCAGGGTGAGCCGGCCGGCGCTGGCGCGCGCGAAACGCAGCAGCATGGCCTTGCGCGTCGCCGCCGCGAGCGGCGTCGCCGGACCCTCGCGCACGAGGTCGCCGCCATGGCCGTCGGCGAGGATCAGGCCGGCGTCCTCGGGCAGGATCTCGACCGGGAAGTCGGGCGCGACCGCGAACAGGACCCGGTCGGCGTGCAGACGGTAGTCCGGCCATTTGCGGTCGGCGCGGAAATCCTCGATCGACGACTTGATCTCGATGATCCAGAGCGCGCCGGCCGCGTTCAGCGCGGCGAGATCGGCGCGCCGCCCGGACGGCAGGGGCAGTTCGGGCACCACCGCGAAGTCGAGCGCAGCCAGAAGCCGCGTCGCGCCGCGCGCGATGGCGAGGGCGCGTTCCGACTGGCGGCCGTCGACCGGCGGCACCGGCGAGATTGCGAAGCGGTTCGGTTCCATCACGTCATCATGTGGTCGATTCCGGGCCGCGGGGGAAGGTCCGGGCTCGCCGCGCCGCCACGGCCGGGTTATGATGTCCACGCGCCCGGATCAAGGCTGCCGGCGCGCCGCGGACCGGGACCCATGGCCGACTTCTCCGTCGAAGTGCTGCTCAAGACCGAGACCATGTCGGTCCGTGACGTGGTGTGTGCAGGCAAATGCCGGCACCAGAGCGCCGAGGAGTGCGCCCGGTCCACCCATCTCGTCTTTCCCTATCGCGGGGTCTACGTGCGCCATGTCGGCCGCCAGGCGGCGGTGGCCGAGGCCAACCAGGTGCTGTTCTTCAATGCCGGCGAGAGCTATCGCGTCAGCCATCCCGTCGAGGGCGGCGATGCCTGCCTGTCGGTCTCGATCGACGAGGAGCTCCTGCGCGAGCTCGTCCCGCGCGAGCAGTTGCGGGACGGGCCGGAGCTCGCCTTCCGACGGGCGCGCCGGCGCATCGATCCCAGGGCCCAGGCCCTGCTGGCGCTGATCCGGCACGGTCTCAGCCGCAAGGTCGCCGAGACGCTCGAGGCCGAAACGCTGGTGCTCACTCTGGTGCGCCGGTCTCTCGGCGAGCGCACCTCGCAGGCCGCCGGCGCCAGCGCTGGCCGGCAGAAGCTGGTGGACCGCGCCAAGCTGGTGCTTGCATCCGACCTCGCCCGCCGATGGACGCTGGCCGAGGTGGCCCGCGAGGTCGGCGTCTCGCCGGTCTATCTCACCCAGGTGTTCCGCGAGGTCGAGGGCGTGCCGCTCTATCGCTATCAGCTGCGCTCGCGGCTCGCCCGCGCGCTGCACCTGCTCGATGATTACGACGATCTGACCGCCCTCGGGCTCGATCTCGGCTTTTCCAGCCACAGCCATTTCAGCGCGGCGTTCCGCCAGGCCTATGGCCGCACGCCCGCCGAGTTCCAGCGGCAGGTGAATCTGCGCTGACGCCGTCCCGCCGGCGATCGCTAAAGATTTCGACAGCGGCCTGCGGCGCCGGGTGGTGGAGTGTCTCCATCGATCCCCTCGGGGATGCCAAGGAGACAGGCCATGGCCCTCGCCATCGCAACATTCACGGCAGGATTCACCGTTTTGGCGGCGCGCACGGCGCAAGCGCTCGCTGCGGTCAGGGCCTGGCACCGGGCCCGCAGCGACTACCAGGCCCTGTGCGAACTGGATGACGGCGCGCTGCGCGACGTCGGGCTCAGCCGCGGCGATCTGCACGCGGCCTCGGCCGTGGATTTCTTCGACGATCCGACCGCCCTTCTCGCCGCGCGGGCTTTGGAGCGCCGCAGCGGCCGGCGGGTTTCGGGCGGCGACAGGAGCGTCGCCTGGCCGCCTCCCGCCGACAGGTCCCGTCCGGCCGATGCCCTCGACCTGCGCTGCGGCGCCTCCTGATCGTCTTCGGCGGCGGCGCAGGCCCCTCGTGCCGGTCCGCCGACGCCTCCAAAGCCGCCGTGCCCGCCACGGCGGCTTCTTTTTGTCGGTCGCGCCGACCGCCGCCGTGCAGGTCGCTAAAGAATCTGACAGCGGAAGAAGGCTTTCCGGGTGTCTGCTTCGGCCATGCCCGATGCCGGGCAACCCGTGAGGAGACACATCATGACCATCAGGACCTGCGCCGCCTGCGACTGCGAACTCGATGCCGTCACGATCAAGGTCAAGGTCGGCGGCAAGACGGTGGAAGTGTGCTGCGAGGCCTGCGCCGAGGCCTTGAACGAGGCCGGCGCGGCAGGTTCCGTCAAGCCGGCCGGAAAGGCCTGAGCCATGGCGACCGGCAATGCCGCGGCTTCGCCGGTCGTCACGCGCGGCAGCGTGGCGACCGCGTCCGGCCGGATCAGCTATGTCGAGCGGGGCTCCGGCCCCGTCGCGCTGTTCGTCCACGGCGTCCTGCTCAACAGCCACCTCTGGCGCCACCAGCTCGCCGCGCTGTCCGATATCAGGCGCTGCATCGCGCTCGACCTGCTCGCCCATGGCGACACCGAGATCGCCGGCGGCCAGGACGTCTCGGTGAGCGCCAATGCCGACATGCTCGTCGAGTTTCTCGATGGGCTCGGCATCGACGCGGTCGATCTCGTCGGCAACGACAGCGGCGGCGGCATCGCCCAGATCTTCGCGGCCCGCCATCCCCAGCGGCTGCGCAGCCTGACGCTGACCGACTGCGATGTGCATGACAACTGGCCGCCGGAGGCCTTCCAGCCGTTCCTCGCCGTGGCGCGGGCGGGCGGATTGAAGGAAACGCTCGAGGCCATGCGCGCCGACAAGGCCATCTACCGGTCGGAGGCCGCGCTCGGGCCGGCTTACGAGCGGCCGGGCGAGGTGAGTGATCGGACGATCGAGATCTATCTCGAGCCGCTGCTGCGCAGCCCGCAGCGCCTGCGCGATTTCGAGCGTTTCCTCGCCGCCTTCGACAACCGGCATACGCGCGCCGTCGAGCCGGAGCTGCTGCGCCTTGAGGTTCCCACCCTCATCGTCTGGGGCACCGACGACGTCTATTTCGGTATCGAATGGTCGCGCTGGCTGGCCGAAGCCATCCCCGGCACCCGCCGGCGCGTCGAATTCGCCGGCGCGCGCCTGTTCTTCCCCGAAGAGCGCGCCGAGGCCTTCAACCGCGAATTGCGGGCCCACTGGCTGTCGGTCTGACCAGCCACCATATGAAGCGACAGGGCGAGGCGGTGGTACCGGGTTCTCCGGTCGATCACCGTCTCGCTTCCCTTTGCGCCGATTTCGTGTATAAGCCGCGCCTTCGGCGGCATGTTTCATGTCGTCGTATCCGCTTGGGCGCGCATCATCCATTGGCCCGCGGATCCATCCGACCACGCTGGACGACATCCCGGCTTGGCCGCAAGACAACTCTCTCAACGCTAAGGATTGACCGATGTCGGTTTCCGATGCCCGCAAGGCCGAGATCATCAAGGAATTCGCCACCAAGGCTGGCGACACGGGTTCGCCCGAGGTGCAGGTCGCGATCCTCACGGAGCGCATCACCAACCTGACCGAGCATTTCAAGAGCCACGTCAAGGACAATCACTCCCGCCGCGGCCTTCTGAAGATGGTTTCGCAGCGCCGTTCGCTGCTCGACTACGTCAAGCGCAAGGATGAACCGCGTTACAAGGCGCTGATCGAGCGTCTCGGCATCCGCCGCTGATCTCCCAAAGGACCGGCCCCGCGCGTTCGAACAGCGTCCGGGGCCGTTCCGCATTCGAGGGGCTCGCCATTCCGGGAGCCTCCGCATCCGAAAGGACCGCGCCAGGGGGCGTCAGGTCCCGGCTCAACAAGGCCACACACTGGACAGACCGATCGCCATGGCAGGATCGCAAGGGGCTCGGGGCGCCTGAGGCGCCACGATGCGAGCCTCTTGCCGTCTTGCCCATGGCTATTCGCCGTCCGTAGGTCCGAGAAAGGAAAAAGCCATGTTCGACATTCATCGCGAGGAGATCACCTGGGGTGGTCGCAAGCTCGTCCTCGAAACCGGCAAGATCGCGCGCCAGGCCCATGGCGCGGTGCTTGCCACCTACGGCGAGACCACCGTTCTTGCCACCGTCGTCTCCAATTTCGAGCCGAAGCCCGGCCTCGACTTCTTCCCGCTGACGGTCAACTACCAGGAAAAATATTTCGCGGCCGGCCGCATTCCCGGCGGCTACTTCAAGCGTGAAGGCCAGCCCACCGAACGCGAGACGCTGGTCTCGCGCCTCATCGACCGGCCGATCCGCCCGCTTTTCGTCGAGGGCTACAAGAACGAGACGCAGGTGATCGTCACCACGCTCTCGCACGACATGGAGAATGATCCCGACATTCTCGCCATGGTCGCCGCCTCCGCCGCGCTGACCCTGTCCGGCGTGCCCTTCATGGGCCCGGTGGGCGCCGCCCGCGTCGGCTATATCGACGGCGAATACGTGCTGAACCCCTATGTCGACGACATCAAGGATTCCAAGCTCGACCTCGTCGTCGCCGGCACCACCGATGCCGTGCTGATGGTCGAGTCCGAGGCGCAGGAGCTGTCCGAGGAGGTCATGCTCGGCGCCGTCATGTTCGGCCACAAATATTTCCAGCCGGTGATCAATGCGATCATCGCGCTCGCCGAGAAGGCCGCCAAGGAACCGCGCGACTTCACCCCGCCGGACCATTCCGCGCTCGAGAAGGAGATGCTGGCCCTGGTCGAGAAGGACCTGCGCGCCGCCTATTCGATCCGCGAGAAGACCGCCCGCTACGCCGCCGTCGGCGAGGTCAAGAAGAAGGCCCTCGCCCAGTTCGCGCCCGAGGGCGAGGCCGCCCCGGTCTATGACAAGGTGGTGGTCGCCTCGGTGTTCAAGGAGCTCGAGGCCAAGGTCGTCCGCTGGAACATCCTCGACGACGGCAAGCGCATCGACGGTCGCGACCTGAAGACGGTCCGTCCGATCGTCTCGCAGGTCGGCGTGCTGCCGCGCACCCATGGTTCGGCGCTGTTCACCCGCGGCGAGACCCAGGCGCTGGTGGTGACCACGCTCGGCACCGCCGAGGACGAGCAGTTCATCGACGCGCTGCAGGGCACCTACAAGGAGAACTTCCTGCTGCACTACAACTTCCCCCCCTTCTCGGTGGGTGAAGCCGGCCGCATGGGCCGTCCCGGCCGCCGTGAAGTCGGCCACGGCAAGCTCGCCTGGCGCGCGGTTCATCCGATGCTGCCGGCGGCGCATGAATTCCCCTACACGATCCGCGTCGTCTCGGAGATCACCGAGTCGAACGGCTCGTCCTCCATGGCCACCGTCTGCGGCGCCTCGCTCTCCCTGATGGACGCCGGCGTGCCGATCAAGCGGCCGATCGCCGGCATCGCCATGGGCCTGATCCTGGAAGGCGACCGCTATGCGGTGCTCTCCGACATCCTCGGCGACGAGGATCACCTCGGCGACATGGACTTCAAGGTGGCCGGCACGGCCGAGGGCATCACCTCGCTGCAGATGGACATCAAGATCGCCGGCATCACCGAGGAGATCATGAAGGTCGCCCTCGGCCAGGCGAAGGACGGCCGCAACCACATCCTCGGCGAGATGGCGAATGCCCTGACCGCCGCCCGCTCCGAGCTCGGCGAGCACGCGCCGCGCATCGAGAGCTTCAAGATCCCGACCGACAAGATCCGCGAAGTGATCGGCACCGGCGGCAAGGTGATCCGTGAGATCGTCGAGAAGACCGGCGCCAAGATCAACATCGAGGACGACGGCACCGTGAAGGTCGCTTCCGCCAATGGCGAATCGATCCGTGCCGCCGTCAACTGGATCAAGTCGATCACCCAGGAGCCGGAGCTCGGCCAGATCTACGAGGGCACGGTGGTCAAGGTCGTCGATTTCGGCGCCTTCGTGAACTTCTTCGGTTCGCGCGACGGCCTCGTCCACATTTCCCAGCTCGCCAACCAGCGCGTCGCCAAGGTCACCGACGTGGTCAAGGAAGGCGACAAGGTGAAGGTGAAGCTGCTCGGCTTCGACGATCGCGGCAAGACCCGCCTGTCCATGAAGGTCGTCGACCAGGCGACCGGCGAGGACCTCGAGAAGAAGCCGAAGGAAGAGGGCGCGGCCGCCGAGTGACCGGCTGCTGAACGCTTTTCGGGCATTGACGACGGGCGGCCGCGCGGCCGCCCGTTTCATTTTGGGCGCGTTTCGCAGCCGCAATGGCGCGGGGCGCCGGGCGGCGGTGCATCGAAACACCGGCGTGATTGACAGGCAGGCGGCGGTGCCGTCAGTGCCGCCGGCAGCGCATGGATCGTCGCCATGACCGAGAGGATGTCCGAGCCGCAACCGGTCACCGTTCCCCGCCTGCTGGCCGGGGCCTGCCTGCTCGCGGCGATCCTCGTCATGGTGCTCGGCCAGTATCTCGAGCGCAGGGCGAACCGCGCGGCCGCCCGCTTCCAGGCGAGCATCGTGACCATCGATGCGGTCGCACCCGATCCCGCCCATGACGGCCGGCTGGTCTTCCTCACCGGTCCGGTGCGGACAACCGGGCCGGTGACTGACGCCGATACTGGTTTTGCGACCGAAGGCCTCTCGCTCATCCGCGAGGCCGCGATGTTCCAGTGGATGCCGGACAGCGCCGGCCGTGGCTTCCGGCGGCAATGGCTGAGCTTCCCGGCCTGGGACGTGCTGCTGGCCGCCGGCAATGGCGCGGACGCGCCGCGCAATCCGCCGATGCGGCTCGACTACAGGCGGTTCGTCGCTCCAGGCCTCGCCATCGGCGCCATGCCGCTCGATGCCGGTTTCGCCGGCTCGCTGCCGGCGGCCGGGCGTCGGGTCGTGACCGCCGAGGCCTTGCCGCGGGTGGCCGCGGCGCTCGGCCGAAGCGGCGTGAGGCTCGACGGCGAACAGATCGTGTCGGCCGCGCCCGGCGCGGAGCCCGAGGTGGGCGATGTCAGGATCAGCTATGTCGCGGTGATGCCGCCGGCGGGGCCCGTCAGCCTCCTGGCGCGCCAGACGGACGGCCGCCTCGTGCCGTTGCCGCCGGAGGACGGCGGAAGGTTGAGGACAACGGTGGTCGGCGGCGCAAAGGACCTGCCGGCCTTCCTCGCGGCGGCGCGCGACACCAACAAGGTCGGGTGGCTCTGGACGATGCGGTTCTGGGGCCTGGCGCCGATCCTCTACGGCGCGGCGGTGCTGATCTTCTGGGGACGGGACCTGCCGAGCTGGCTCTGGCGCAACGACGTCATCGGCCTGGTCATGGCGCTGCCGGTCTTCGCCATCGCCCTGCCCGCCTGGTTCCTGGCCATGCTCGTCGCGCTGGTGATCGCCGCCAGCTGGTGGACCCTGGCGCTCGGCATGCTCGCCTGGCTTGTCGCGGCGGCGGTCCTGGCACGGCTGTGGCTGAGGCGCGGGCTGGCGCCTGCCACGTGATCTCCGCAGCGGGATGCTGGCCCGGCGCCGTCAATTGGCGGCGAAGCAGTAGAACAGGCCGTTGCCGCCGGTCGCCTTCAGGGCGTCCAGGCTGCAGCCGCGCGAGGGATGCGAGGTGTTCCAGGACAGCGCCGGCGGCTCGGTGTTGAGGCCCTGGCGGTCGTGGTGGCCGACCATGGCCGAGCCTTCGCCGCTTCGCGTCCAGTTGCCGCAGGTCCGGTCGTCGGTGCCGGCGAACGCCGTGCCGTCGGCCTGGCTGCCGGTCAGGATGTCGTGCATGTTCGGCGTGTCGCCGCGGCCGTTGACCGGCTCGCCGCGCTCGGTCAGCGCGGTCTGCTTGTTGAGATTGTTGGTGCCGTGCAGCTCGGCGACGTCCTTGGCGATCACCGTGCCGCGGGCATTCTGCCAGGGACCGCGGCCGATCCGGTCGCGGGCATTCACCGCGCCCGCCCCTTGCGTCGAGAGATAGGCGCGCCACGTGCGGTTGCCGGCACCAGCGGCCTGGGCGAGAGCCTGGCAGTGCCGGTCGGCGCCTTCCAGCCCGCCGAGATCGCCGCCGCGGCCGGGCCCGGCGGAGGTGATGAAGAAGCTCATATTGGCCTGCTGCGCCAGGGCCGGCGCGGCGGTGAGCGCTGCGGCAAGGGCGATGGCGAGAGATCCTGTGCGGCCGATCGGGCTCAGGGGCATGGGCGTTCCTCCGGATCGTTGTGTCGAACCACGTGTTGCTGCGTGGTTCCGTCCGGAGCCTAGGATCGGGGCCGGCGAGCCGCCAAACACGGCTCTGTGAGACATGTAATCCTGTTGCGGCCGGGCGCCGGCTCAAGCCTTGGCGGCGGCGAGCTTCTTGACCGCCGGGCTCACCACCACCTGGCGCCGCTCGGCATAGGCCTCGTGGTTCTCCTCGATGCGCGAGAGGTCGTAGAGATAGTTGACCATCACGCCATGCGACTGCTTCAGGCCCGAGGCCGACAGGTCGGCGCCGGGATTGATCCGCTCCAGCCGTGCGCCATTGCCGAGATGGAAGCGCGCGACCGGATCGCGCGGCCGGCCGCCGCCCGCCTTGGCATGGACGAAATAGCGCGCCGCCGCGCGGGCGAGCACCTTGTCGGTCCGCTCGGCGATCGCCGCATCCGCGCGCCAGTCGGGTGTGTCGAGCACGGCAAGCGCGGCCTTGTCCTCGGCCGACAGGCTGGACGTTTCCGCCGTCAGCTCCTCGGCCAGCCAGCGGGCGAAGCCCGGCACCGGCGACAGGGTGACGAAGGTCGACAGCTTCGGCAGCTCGCGCTTCAGTTCCTCCACCACCTGCTTGATCAGGAACGAACCGAAGGAAATGCCGGCCAGCCCGTCCTGGCAGTTCGAGATCGAATAGAAGACGGCGACGCGCGCCTCGTCGGCGGCCACCGGCTGGCCGCCGTCGGCGATCAGCGGGCCGATCGCGTCGGGCATGTCGGCGGTGAGGGCGACCTCGACGAAGATCAGCGGCTCGTCGTCGAGCTGGGGGTGGAAGAAGGCGAAGCAGCGCCGGTCTTCGGGCTGCAGCCGGCGCCGCAGGTCGTCCCAGTCGCGGATCGCATGCACCGCCTCGTAGCGGATGATCTTCTCCAGGATGTTGGCGGGCGTCGACCAGTCGATGCGGCGGACCACCAGGAAGCCGCGGTTGAACCAGGAGGAGAAGAGGTGGACGAGATCGCCGTCCAGCACCTTCAGGTCCGGCTGGCCGGCAAGGCGCTTCAGCAGATCCTCGCGCAGCCGCACCAGCGACAGCGTGCCCCGGGGAGCGAGGTTCAGCCGCCGGATCAGCTCCTGACGGCGCGGCTCGGCGGCGACGCTCAGCCGGGCTGCTGCGGCCGCGGTCGGGTCGGCCTCATAGTCGGCGATCGCCGCCTTCAGCTTGTCGTGGTCGGCGCCGAACCGCTCGGCGAAGGCGGTCAGCACCGCCGTGCGGCCCTTGGCGTCGAGCGCGCCATAGCTCGACAGGATGTCGCGGGCGAGCGCGACGCCTGAAGCCTCGCCCCGCCGCGACAGGAGCTGGTCGGCCAGCGCTACGATATCGGCCGGCGTGCGCCGCGTCGTGTCCTGGTCCCAGCCGATCCATTGGCGGCTGCGCCGGGTGACGGTGGCGAGCATGTCGGAAACGAAGGTCATGGGCAGGCCTTGGCGCGCGGGGACGGACGAAAGCGTGTCGCCCGCGATGCTGCCACGGAATGCTGCGCTGCCGCGAGTGGGCATATCGTCTGGGTTGCATCACAAGGCCGCGCGCCGCCCGCGGGCCACATCGATCCTCAGGCCGCCGGGCGCCACTCGAAATGCAGCTCCTCGCGGAAGGCGAAACGTTTCAGGTGATCCTCGACCACCTGTTCGAGCGTCTGCAAACGTTCCGCGGGCGCATCCAGGCGCAAGGACAGGATATCGCCATTGGCGGTCAGCACCAGTTGTGCCGTCTCGTTGAACGGGACCGTGCCGGTATGGGCGTCGAACTTCACCTCGAACTTATGGCTCCAATGCTTGCAGAGCTGCTGCAGGTAACGGCTGGCATTGGCCGTGGTGACGTCGGCGAGTGAAACAGGCATATGAATACTCTTCAGGGAAACTTGCCCCGATCATGACCGCTCGTGCGGCGATGAAAAGGCACCTGGGCATGCGGAGCCGCAAGGCTCCCGCGCGTCAGGGGTATGGCGCGGCGCGACTTCAGCAAAATGACCGTGTCGGCGCGCCGTGCCTCTCGGCAAGCCAGCCCTGCGCCACCCCTGGCAGCGGCGCGAGGCTGCCGCGATCCGCGTGACGCGCCGTGCCGTCGTCCGCGATGCGGGATCGCGGATGGCCGTGGCGCGCCGGCGGGGCGTCACCGGTTCTTGAAGCTCGGCTGGCGCTTCTCGATGAAGGCGGTCATGCCTTCCTTCTGGTCTTCGGTGCCGAAGGTCGACTGGAACACGCGCCGCTCGAAGCGGATGCCCTCGGCGAGCGTCGTTTCGTAGGACCGGTTGACCGATTCCTTGGCCATCATGACGATCGGCAGCGACATGTCGGCGATCTGGGCGGCCACCTTCAGCGCCTCCGGCAGAAGCTCGGCGAGCGGCAGGACGCGCGAGACGAGGCCGCAGCGCTCGGCTTCCGCCGCATCCATCATGCGGCCGGTCAGGCACATTTCCATGGCCTTGGACTTGCCGACGAAACGGGTCAGCCGCTGGGTGCCGCCGGCGCCGGGAATGACGCCCAGCTTGATCTCCGGCTGGCCGAACTTGGCATTGTCCGCGGCCAGGATGAAGTCGCACATCATGGCGAATTCGCAGCCGCCGCCCAGCGCATAGCCAGCGACCGCCGCGATCATCGGCTTGCGGCG
Organism: Phreatobacter sp. AB_2022a; assembly: GCF_026847585.1. NCBI lineage: Bacteria > Pseudomonadati > Pseudomonadota > Alphaproteobacteria > Hyphomicrobiales > Phreatobacteraceae > Phreatobacter > Phreatobacter sp. AB_2022a. The sequence goes on along the minus strand of NZ_JAPSET010000044.1, from coordinate 2,143 downwards.
CTGACCGACCCGGTCCCAGGGCGTGATGAAGTCGTCGACATAGCTCTGCGGGTAGGACAGGCCCTTCATCTCGGTGATGTCGGCGCCGGCCGCGAAAGCCTTGTCCGAGCCGGTGATGACGATCGCGCCGACCGCCGGGTCTCGCTCGAAGATGTCGAGCGCGCCATTGACCTCGGCGACGAGCTGGCTGTTCAGCGCGTTCAGGGCCTTCGGCCGGTTGAGCGTGATCAGGCCGACCTTGCCCCTGGTCTCGACGAGGATGGTTTCATAGGACGCGGGCGTCGTCATGGCGGTTCCCTTGAAGCTGTGGGCGGTTCCAAGGAGAGCTAGCGGTCCGCGCACGGCTTGTCATCCCGTCCGATGGGAGGGGCTGTCCGCACGGTCCCGGCCCGTCGCCCGCGCCTGAGGCTGATGCTTTCGATGCGGTGGCTCTCGCGCGCGTCACACGCGCCGGAGGCTGACGCTTTCGATGCGGTGGTTCGCGTCCTTCTTCAGGATCAGCCTGGCGCGCTGGCGCGTCGGCAGGATGTTGTCGCGCAGATTGACGAGATTGATGCCGTACCACAGCGCCAGCGCCGTCTTCATCGCCTCGAAATCGGTCTTTTCGGCATAGCGGCGGAAATAGCTCTGCGGATCGCGGAAGGCGGTCTCGCGCAGGCGCATGAAGCGCTCGAGATACCATTGTTCCAGCACGTCCTCCTCGGCGTCGATGAACACCGAGAAGTCGAAATAGTCGGAAACGTAGGGGATGGCCTTGCCGTCGCGCGGCGGCCGGCCGGTCTGCAGCACGTTGAGGCCTTCTACGATCAGGATGTCGGGCCGGTCGACGGTGACATGACCGCCGGGCACCACGTCATAGACGAGGTGCGAATAGACCGGCGCCTTGACATGGCGCTTGCCGGCTTTGACGTCGGCGAGGAAATGCAGCAGCGACTTGGTGTCGTAGCTCTCCGGAAAGCCCTTCTTCTTCATCAGGCCTTCGCGTTCCAGATAGGCGTTCGGAAACAGGAAGCCGTCGGTGGTGACGAGATCGACCTTCGGCGTGTTCGACCAGCGTGACAGCAGCGCCTGCAGCACGCGCGAGGTGGTCGACTTGCCGACCGCCACCGAGCCGGCGACGCCGATGACGAAGGGGATCTTCACATCGGTCGCGCCGAGGAAGGTCTGGCTGGCGCGCGCCAGCTTCTGCTGCGCGGCGACGTAGAACGACAGCAGGCGCGAGATCGGCAGGTAGATCGCCTCGACCTCGTCGATCGACAGCTGGTCGGTGAAGGATTTCAGCCGCGTCACCTCGTCGGGGTTCAGCGTCATCGGCGTGTCGGCGCGCTTGGCGGCCCATTCGGCGCGGGTGAACACCCGGTAGGGCGACGGCGCGTCCACGTCCTGCACCATTGCGGCTCCGATCGTCTCGTCGGCCAGCAAGGGATCGACCGGTCCCTCGTTCATCGTCCGGCTCCCGCGGCGGGGGCGCCGCGCGCGGCCTTTTCCTGGTGGCCCGACTGCGCGGTGCGGCGGGCGAGCTCGCCGAGCACTGCGTCCAGCGTGACGCCGCGGCTCTTCCACACGACGAGGAGATGGAACAACAGATCGGCGCTTTCGGCAACGAGCGCCTTGGGTTCGCCCTCGGTCGCGGCAATCACGGTCTCGACCGCTTCCTCGCCGAATTTTTTGGCGCAGTGGACCGGGCCCTTGGCAATGAGAGAGGCTGTGTAGCTCTGCTCGACCGGGGCGGCGGCGCGCGCCGCGACGGTGGCTTCGAGATCGGCGAGCGTGAAGGAACTCATCGGCACATCGCTCTGGGCGGCCCCGCCTCGAACGCGGCGGAAGCTCAGGATCGCGGCATCTTGCAGAAATCAAGGCAAATGTCACGGGTGGCGGTTCGGGGGATGGCGCGCGATGCGCGCCGCCTCGCTCAGACCCGCAGCAGCGCGGCAAGGGCCGCGGCGAGCGCGATGCCGATGCCGTTCGCGGCGATGACGAGGGCAAGCCCATGGCGGCGCAGGTCCGCGCCGGGCGGCCGGCGGACCGGCACGAGGGTCTCCGGCGGATGCTGATGGCGCATGGCGATCACAGGGGATGGAGGGCGGCGAACAGGCCGGCCACGCTCGCGATGACGGCAAGGCTGGCGGCGGCGAAGCCGGAC
>NZ_JAPSET010000043.1:0-60921 GCF_026847585.1 Phreatobacter sp. AB_2022a | reverse complement strand
GGCCGCGCCGCCGTCGGCCAGCATGCGCAGCGCCTCGTCGGGCGTCGGCAGGTCGGCGGCATAAGCGATGCGCACCAGGACCATGTCGGCCGAGGCGAAGGGTTTGGGCGAGCGGGCGACCTCCTCGATGCCTTTCATCAGCATCTGCCAGGCCCGCGTCAGCACCCGATGCGACAGCTTGGCGGCGAAGTCGCGGCCGCGATTGCGTTCGGTCTCGCTGAACGACAGGTCGTCGGCGGCTTCGCGCACCACCTTCACGCGCGTGACGAAATGAACGAATTCGGCGAGCTCGGTGAGCACGATCTCGGGATCGGCGCCGTCGTCGTACTGGCTCTTCAGCTCGGCCATGGCGGCCGCGATGTCGCCGGCCATCAGGTGCTGGAACAGATCGATCACCCGCGCCCGGTCGGCAAGGCCGAGCATGCGGCGGACCTCGTCGGCGCCGACCTTGCCGGCGCCAGTCCCGCCGATGCTATGGGCAATGGCCTGATCGAGGATCGACAGGCTGTCGCGCACCGAGCCTTCACCGGCGCGCGCGATCAGGCCGAGCGCGTCGGCCTCGACCTCCACCTTTTCCTTTTCGCAGATCGTCTGCAGGTGCCGCACCAGGACGTCGGCGTCGACGCGCCTCAAGTCGAAGCGCTGGCAGCGCGACAGCACGGTCACCGGCACCTTGCGGATCTCGGTGGTCGCGAACATGAACTTCACATGCGCCGGCGGCTCCTCCAGCGTCTTCAGGAAGGCGTTCCACGCCTTCTCCGAGAGCATGTGGACCTCGTCGACGATATAGACCTTGTAGCGCGCCGAGACCGGGGCATAGCGGGCGCCGTCGGTGATCGCCCTGACATCGTCGATGCCGGTATGGGAGGCCGCGTCGATCTCCATGACGTCGACGTGCCGGCCTTCCATGATCGCCTGGCAGTGGATGCCGGGGCGGGCGAGATGGATCGACGGCTTGTCGACCTCGCCGGGCAGTTCGTAGTTGAGGGCCCGGGCCAGGATGCGGGCGGTGGTGGTCTTGCCCACCCCGCGCACGCCGGTAAACACATAGGCCTGGGCGATGCGGCCCGTGTCGAAGGCATTCGACAGCGTACGGACCATGGCTTCCTGGCCGATCAGGTCCTCGAAGCTCTGGGGGCGGTACTTGCGGGCGAGCACCCGATAGCTCGCGCCATGGCTCGCGCTTTGCGCGGGTTCCTGAACCCCGAGATCGAACCCGGGTTCGTTCTCGGGCGTTGAATCCATTGCGCGCTCGGCTGTGTGAAGTGGGAGGCTGACACGCGACCCGAAACGGGCTCGTTACGGCTGCTTCCTTCCGGACCTGACCGGGTTGGCGAGAGTCTCGTCCACCGCCAACCTCCCGAGGTCTATATGGAGCGTCAGGCCGCCGAACTCAAGCCGATTCGAAAGAGACCCCCGAATGAACAGCGACGACAGCTTCGAACTGGACCCCCGGCTCGCCGCCGATACCGAGCGGGTGGCCGATCTCGCGCTTTGCCGCGTCGGATTGATGAACGATGCGACCTATCCCTGGCTGATTCTGGTGCCGCGGCGCGCGAGCGTCACCGAAATCGTCGACCTGACGCCCTATGACGCGACGCTGTTGATGGACGAGGTCAGGGTGGCGTCGCGCGTCCTGCGCGACCTCACCCGTTGCGACAAGCTGAACGTCGCGGCCCTCGGCAACATGGTGCCGCAACTGCATGTCCATGTCATCGCGCGGTTTCGTGGCGATCCGGCCTGGCCGGCGCCGGTCTGGGGCAAGGCGCCGGCTGAAGCCTATGGCGACGCGCCGAAGGCGGCGCTCGTCGAGGCCCTGCGCGCCGGCTTCGGTGCCTGAGCGCCGAAATCGCGCCGCATCGATGTCCTCCGCGCAGGGCTCTCCGTCGGATGACGCGTTGCCTGGAGGACCCGGGCCGTGCGAGCGTCCGCCAACCTGGATCGATCAAAGAAGCCGCCGCCATGCCCGCCTACGACCCGATGCCCAAGCTGCCCGAGATCAGCCTGGGCTATACCGAGAACTTCCTCGACCGGATGAGCGCCAAACGCGGCGACGAGGCCTGGGTTGCGGCCACCCTCGCCGATCCGCGTGCGCGGCTCTACCTGTTCGGCGGCGAGATGCCGGTGCTGCGCCGCGACGGCGACATGGGCGATCCTCTGTTCACGCTGGCGGAAGCCGAGCCTTTCGGCCCCGGCCTGGAGACCGTGTTTCTCGGCCTTGCCAACGGCGCGCCGCGTTTCGGCCGGCTCCTGCCCGACTTCGCCAAGCCCGACCCTCAGGCCTATCGCATTCCCGAGGTGCAGCTCGCCGATCCGACCCTGCTCGTCACCGACATGCGCACGGTCGCCGTCTCCGGCCAGGTCGCGAGCCATCATCTCGGGCCGATGGCCGAGGCCAAGGCGGTGCTCTACTGGCACGCCACGCACCGCTTCTGCGGCCGCTGCGGCGTGCAGTCGGTGCCGACCCAGGCGGGCTGGCGGCGCGACTGCCCGGCCTGCAAGGCGCAGCATTTCCCGCGCACCGATCCGGTGGTGATCATGCTGCCGGTCGATGGCGACCGCTGCCTGATGGGGCGCCAGCGGCGCTTTCCTCCCGGCATGTATTCGGCACTGGCCGGCTTCCTGGAACCCGGCGAGACCATTGCCGACGCGGTCCGCCGGGAGATCATGGAGGAGGCGCATGTTTCGGTCGGCCGGGTCGGCTATCTGTTCGACCAGCCCTGGCCGTTCCCGGGATCGCTGATGATCGGCTGTCATGCCGAGGCCACCTCGCGGGAGATCGAGATCGACACCGAGGAGCTTGAACACGCGCGCTGGTTCACGCGCGAGGAATGCTGGATGATGCTGGCCCGGCAGCATCCCGAGCGCCTGTCGTGCCCGCCGCCGATCGCCATCGCCCATCACCTGATCCGGGCTTTCGTCGACAATGGCCTGGTGATCAGGAGCTGAATCGGCGCTTGACCAGCGCGACCGCCTCGGCGTCGCGCGAGCCGGGCGGTTGCGGCAGGAAGGCGCAGACCGTGATCCAGGGCTGGAGGCCGGACGCTTCGGTGAGCGGCAGGACTGCCGCGCCCTCGACCGCTACGGCCTTGGCGATGTCGCTCGGCACCAGCGCCGAGCCGAGGCCGAGCGCGACCAGCGCGATCACCGACGGCCAGGTGCGGGCAGCCTGCGCGAGATAGGGTTCCGTGCCCGTTGCCCTGAGCGCGGCGACGAGGCCGTCATGGGCGAGCGGCGCCTCCTCCTGCGCGAGCATCACCAGCGGCTTGCGCGCAAGGCCGGGCAGGCTGGCGCTGCGCCGCAGATGGGCCTCGGCCGCGGGTACGACCGCCGACCAGGCCGAGCGCGCCACCACCACATGGTCGAGCCGTGGGGTGGCGGCGACCGGCGGGGTGAGGAAGCCGAGCACCAGCCGGCCTGCGGCGAGCGCTCTGGCCTGGTCGGGGCCGGACATGTCGTGAAACTGTGGCCTGAGGCCGGCTTCGGCCCAGGCCGGGTCCTCGACCAAGCTGCGGGCCGGGCCGAACAGGGCGCCGCTGGCAACCCCGATTGCCACCGCGGCGGGGCGTGTGGCCACGGCGCGGGCCAGCCGCTCGGCCCGCTCGCCGGCAGCGAGCGCGAGACGGGCCTCGGCCACGAAGGCTTCGCCCGCCGGCGTCGCGGTCACCACCCGGCCGGAATGGTCGAACAGCAGCGCGCCGACCCGCCGTTCGAGCTGGGCGATGCGTGCGGTCACCGTGCGTTTGCCGAGCCCACCGGCCGCCGTGCCGGCCTTGCCGAGATCGCCGGTCTCGGCGAGGGCGACGGCGAGGCGGAAGGTTTCATGATCCATGGCGCGACCTTCGGTCAGGGGAGGCGGCCATGGCCGCAGGGCCTATTCGGCGATCTGCTTTTCGACCTCGTTCCGCCAGGGATGCTGCGGGTAGACGCCGAGAATGGTCAGCTCCTTGGCGAAGAAGGCGAGCTCCTCCAGCGCCAGCTTCACCGGCCGGTCGTCGGGATGGCCCTCGATCTCGGCATAGAACTCGGTGGCGACGAAGCGCCCGCCGATCATGTGGCTCTCCAGCTTGGTCATGTTGACGCCATTGGTGGCGAAGCCGCCCATCGCCTTGAACAGCGCCGCCGGCACGTTGCGCACCTGGAAGACGAAGCTCGTCAGGCAGTTCTGGCCGGGCGCCGCCCAGATCTTCTGGCGTGACAGGATGACGAACCGCGTCGTGTTGTGGGCGGCGTCCTCGATATCCTCGGCGAGGATGTCGAGACCGTAGACCTCGGCGGCGAGCCGCGGCGCGATCGCCGCCTGCGTCGGATCGCCGGCCTCCGCCACCTCCCGCGCCGAACCGGCGGTGTCGCCGGACACGACCGGCTTCAGGCCGAGCTTGCGGATCATCAGCCGGCACTGGCCGATGCCCATGATGTGGCTGCGTGCCGACTTGATGGTGGCGAGCGAGGCGCCCTTGATGGCCATCAGCTGGAAGCGGATCGGCAGGAAATATTCGCCGATGATGCTGAGCCCGGCATGCGGCAGCAGGTGGTGCACGTCGGCGACGCGGCCGGCGATCGAGTTTTCGATCGGGATCATGCCGAGATCGGCATCGCCGTTCTGCACGGCGGCGAAGGCGTCCTCGAAGCTCGGGCAGGGCAGCACGTCGGCGTTCGGAAACACATCCTTGGCCGCGATGTGCGAATTGGCTCCGAGTTCTCCCTGGAAGGAGACACGCTTCGGCGCGAGGATCATGGGACGCGAGCTCCGCTCAGGGTCGTTGGGGTCGAAGAAGACGAAGTTCTGGAACACGAAATCTGCAGCCGGACGATGGCTCGCCGGTCGCCGGGGGGCGGGGCGGTCGGTGCCGGTTCGGCCAGGGATGCCGGGCTGCGTCATGGCTGCTCTATCAGGATGCGGCGATCAGTGCACGCGCCCGTTCGAGCTCGGCCGGCGTGTCGACGCCGAGCGGCACGGTGTCGACCACCGCGACGTCGATGCGCATGCCGTTCTCCAGCGCCCTGAGCTGTTCCAGCCGTTCGCGCTGTTCCAGGGGGGCCGGCGGCAGGGAGACGAAGCGCTCGAGCGCGGCGCGCCGATAGGCGTAGAGGCCGATGTGGTGATAGAGCGGCCCCTCGCCCGACGGGGCGGTGGCGCGGCTGAAATAGAGCGCCCTCAGACGCCTTTCGCCGACCGGCGTGCCGATCGCCTTGACCACGGCGGGATTGGACACCTCCTCGGGACGCACGATGACCGCCGCGAGCGTGCCGATATCGACGGCGGGATCGTCGAGCAGCTGCGCCGCGGCGCTGACGATGCCGGGATCGAGGGTCGGCAGGTCGCCCTGGACGTTGATGATGCGCTCGAACCGGCGATCGGGGTCGACGAGGTCGGCGGCCTCGCGGATCCGGTCGGATCCGGTCGGATGGTCGGCCCGGGTCATGACGGCCTCGCCGCCGGCGGCCTCGACCACCTTGAGGATCTCGTCCGAATCGGTCGCCACCACCACCCGTCCCAGACCGGCCGCGGCGGCCCGCCGCATGACGTGCACGATCATCGGCAGGCCGCAAATGTCGGCCAGCGGCTTGCCGGGCAGGCGCGATGCGCTCATGCGGGCTGGAATGAGGACGATAGAGGTTGTCATCGAGGGATTTTGGGGTAGAAGGCCAGTTTGGAGGTGTCCAAAAGAAGCATGCGCGAGGCGTGCTTATACGGGTTGCCTCAGGAGGAGCAAATTGGATAGTGTCCGCGCCGAATTGGCCGGCCTCATCCGCGCGGGTTTCCGCGGGTTCTTTATGTCGAAGCGTCGCCGGTTGCCAGGAGCTTGTCCCGATGGACGGATTTGAATTCAATAAGGTCGCGATGGCCGTCCTCCTGGTCGGGGTCGGCACGCTCGGCACCAGCATTCTGGCGAATGACTTCATCTACAAGGCCGCCAAGCCCGCCAAGCCCGGCTTCGAGGTCGCGGTGCAGGAAGCGCCGAGCGCGGCTCCCGCCGCGGCCGCTGCGCCGGCCAAGCCGATCGCCGAGGTGATGGCTTCGGCCAATGCCGCCAACGGCCAGGCGGTGTTCCGCCAGTGCCAGGCCTGCCACAACGCCGCGAAGGGCGGCCCGAACGGCGCCGGCCCGAATCTCTATGGCGTCGTCAATCGCCCCCATGCCGGTTCGCCCGGCTTCAACTATTCCGCGGCGATGAAGGGCAAGAGCTCGGATCCCTGGACCTTCGAGGCCCTGTTCGCCTTCCTCGCCTCGCCGCGCACCGCGGTGCCGGGCACGACCATGTCGTTTGCCGGCATCCGCTCCGAGCAGCAGCGCGCCGATCTTCTCGCCTGGCTCGCCCAGCAGGCCGATACGCCGGTCGAACTGCCGCGCTGAGCGCGCCGGCCGTTCCCGTCAGATGCAAGGCCGGGGCTCGCCCCGGCCTTTTGCTTTGACCATGACGGCCCGCGAAAGGTGGGTTTACCGAGCGGATTCAAAGCAGAATCGGTGTCAAATCGGGCCATGACATTGGTCCGCCATGGCATTATCCTGAGCGAGTCCCACTTTCGCCACGCTTAGCCCGTTCGAACGGCAGGTCTTGCCCCTATTCAAGGTTGAACAATGCCGACCATCGCACTCGTCGACGACGACCGGAACATTCTGACCTCGGTCGCGATCGCGCTCGAAGCTGAAGGTTACCGGATCGTGACCTACAACGACGGTGCCTCGGCGCTGGACGGCTTCAAGCAGTCGCCGCCCGATCTCGCCATCCTCGACATCAAGATGCCGCGCATGGACGGCATGGAGCTGTTGCGCCGGCTGCGCCAGAAGACCGACATGCCGGTCATCTTCCTCACCTCCAAGGATGAGGAGATCGACGAGCTGTTCGGCCTGAAGATGGGCGCGGACGATTTCATCCGGAAGCCGTTCTCGCAGCGCCTTCTGGTCGAGCGCGTCAAGGCGGTTCTGCGGCGGGCTCAGGCCAAGGACCCCGCGGCCGAGCCGCGCGCCGACGCCAAGGTGCTGGAGCGCGGCAAGCTGCGCATGGATCCGGAGCGCCATACCTGCACCTGGGACGGCCATCAGGTGACGCTCACGGTGACCGAATTCCTCATCCTGCAGGCGTTGGCCCAGCGCCCGGGCGTGGTCAAGAGCCGCAACGCGCTGATGGACGCGGCTTACGATGATCAGGTCTATGTCGACGACCGGACGATCGACAGCCACATCAAGCGTCTGCGCAAGAAGTTCAAGGTGGTCGACGACGATTTCGAAATGATCGAGACGCTCTACGGCGTCGGCTATCGTTTCAAGGAGTGAGGCGGCCGGATCAGCCCTGGATCATGCTCGACCGGACGCCGCCCTCAAGCCTCGAAGGCTCGCAAGTGGCCCTGAACATGCGGCCGGCCCGGCCATGGTCCCGGCTCGTCCACATTCTGGCGCGTGGCATGCGCGCGGTGCTGAACCGCTCGTTTTCGAGCCTCACCCGCCGCATCGTGCTGCTCAACCTCGCCGGACTGGTGGCGCTGGTCTCCGGCATTCTCTGGCTGTCGCAGTTCCGCGCCGGCCTCATCGAATCGCGGGTGCAGAGCCTGCTGGTGCAGGGCGAGATCATCGCCGGCGCCATCGCAGCCTCGGCGGCGGTCGACGGCTCGGTGATCCCGATCGATCCGGACAAGCTGTTCGAAATGCAGCTCGGCGGCTCCGGCGCGTCGGTGGACGATCCCGGCGCCCTGCTCGAATTCCCGATCAATCCGGAGCGGGTGGCACCGGTCCTGCGCCGCCTGACCGGCCCGACCGAGACCCAGGCGCGCATCTACGACCGCGAGGGCAACCTCATCCTCGACAGCCGCAACCTCTATGGCCGCGGCGATATCTCCACCTTCGACCTGCCGCCGATCGGCCAGAAGCCGCCCTTCTACGAGAAATGGTGGAACGAGATCCGCCGCTTCCTGCGCGGCGGCGGCGACTTCCCGATCTACCGCGACGTCGGCTTCCGCAATGGCAAGATCTATCCGGAGGTCGCCCAGGCGCTGAACGGCCAGAAGGCCAGCATGGTCCGGGTCAACGACCGCGGCGAGGTGGTGGTGTCCGTGGCGATCCCGGTCCAGCGCTTCCGCGGCGTGCTTGGCGTGCTCCTGCTCAACACCCAGGGCGGCGAGATCGACGCCGTCATCGATGCCGAACGCCTGCAGGTGCTGCGCGTCTTCCTGGTCGCGGCGCTTGTCATGGTGGTCCTGTCGGTCCTGATGGCGCGCACCATTGCCGGCCCGGTGCGCAAGCTGGCCGCCGGCGCGGAAAAGGTGCGCCGCCAGCACCGCTCGCGCGAGGAGATCCCGGATTTCTCGCACCGCCGCGACGAAATCGGCCATCTCTCGCGCTCGCTGCGCGACATGACCGACGCCCTCTATGCCCGCATCGCGGCGATCGAGAGCTTTGCCGCCGACGTCGCGCACGAGCTGAAGAACCCGCTGACCTCGCTGCGCTCGGCGGTGGAAACCCTGCCGCTGGCCAAGACGGACAGCTCGCGCGCGCGCCTCCTGGAGGTGATCCAGCACGATGTCCGCCGGCTCGACAGGCTGATCACCGACATTTCCGATGCGAGCAGGCTCGACGCCGAACTGCAGCGGCAGGAGGCGACCAAGGTCGACCTGTCGCGCCTGCTCGGCACGATCGTCACCATCGCCAACGAGGTGAAGCGCGACGACGGCGTCAAGGTCTCCCTCGGTTTCGAGGGCGGCAAGCCGCAGGACTTCGTGGTGCCCGGCCATGACAGCCGCATCAGCCAGGTGATCACCAACCTCATCGACAATGCCCGCTCGTTCTCGAGCCAGGGCGGCGAGGTGCGGGTCACCGCCCGCAAGCTGAAGGGCGCCATCGAGATCATCGTCGACGATGACGGGCCGGGTATCCGACCGGATGCCCTGCAGCGCATCTTCGAGCGCTTCTATACCGACCGGCCGCACCAGGACTACGGCCAGAATTCCGGCCTCGGCCTGTCGATCTCGCGGCAGATCATCGAGGCCCATGGCGGTCGCATCTGGGCCGAGAACCGGCCGGGGCCGGCCGATGCCGAGGGCGAGCCGACAAGCCTTGGCGCGCGTTTCGTCGTGCGCCTGCCGGCGGCCTGAGCCATGCCCGGGCCTGCCACCGTTCATGCCACGGCGGTCCTGGTCGATGCCAAGGCGGTGCTGATTCGCGGCGCCTCGGGGGCCGGCAAGTCGCGCCTGGCGCTCGGCCTGATCGATGCGGCCGGCCCGGCCGGTCCGCGCTTCGCGCGGCTCATTGCCGACGACCGCGTGCTCTTGGAAGCGGCCGGCGGCCGACTCATCGTACGGGCACCGGTACCGATCGCCGGCCTCGTCGAGCAACGGGGCCGCGGCGTCGTGTCCCGCGCCTACGAGGCCGTGGCGGTGGTCGGCCTGATCGTCGATCTCGACGCTGCCGATGCGGCGCGCATGCCCGAGGGCACCGCGCTCGAAACGGTTGTGGAGGGCGTCACGGTGTCGCGCCTGCCGGTCGCCAGCGGTTGCGATCCGCTGCCGCTTGTGCTCTCGCTATTGAAGGAACGACGATAAAGAGGGGCTCTCGTTGCGGGCACTGTTGCTGCGGCGCACCAATCCACGGTCCTTGGCGAGGACAGGCCTTGCACTTGCTGATGACATGGTGATCATATCCGCCTCTTTTGTGGTCAAGCGCGCAGGTTCCCGCGCGCGGAGTGCCGGATGATCGGTCTCGTCATCGTCACGCATGGTCAACTCGCAATCGAGTTCCGCGCCGCCATGGAACATGTGGTGGGACCACAGCGTCAGGTCGAAACAGTGGCCATCGGGCCGAACGACGACATGGATCAGCGGCGGCGCGACATCATCGCCGCCGTCGACCGTGTCGATAGCGGCGACGGCGTCGCCGTGCTCACCGACATGTTCGGCGGCACGCCGTCCAATCTCGCCATTTCCGTGATGAACGGCCGGGCGGTCGAAGTGATCGCCGGCATCAACCTGCCCATGCTGGTCAAGCTTGCCACGGTGCGCGGCGAGAAGCCGCTGCAGGAGGCGGTGCTGCACGCGCAGGAAGCGGGTCGCAAATATATCAATATCGCCAGCCGGGTCCTCGCCGGCCATTGAGGCCTTCGGCGCGGCGCGGCTCAATGTCACCGGGCGCCGCGCGGCGCCGTTCAGGAGCCGAGGAACCCCCGTGTCGACGCCGGATGAGGAAACCGACTGTCCGCCGGCTGCGCCGGCCGCCGAAGGCGAGGTCGTCCGCGAGGTGCCGATCCTCAACAAGCGGGGCCTGCATGCGCGGGCATCGGCCAAGTTCGTCGCCTGCGCCGACCGGTTCGACGCCGCGGTCAAGGTGTCGCGCTGCGGCGAGACCGTGGATGGAACCTCCATCATGGGCCTGATGATGCTGGCTGCCGGCATCGGCACGTCGATCACCGTGCGGGCCACCGGCCGCGAGGCGAACGAGGCCGTCGATGCCATCGCCTCCCTCGTCGCCGATCGCTTTGGCGAGGGGGAATAGCCGGCCTCGCGCGCGCGACGTGCGCTTCGGTCAACCTATCCCGTTGACATCGGCCGCCAAACGCGGTTGTCGAAGTCCAAGATCCATCCGCAATCTGTGGATTGCGCATGGTCCTTGCGCCCGGCATCGGTCCGCGCGCCCCGATTTCGGGCGGCGGGCAGGCGCCGGAAAAAGACAGCCCGGCCCGGCCCGCTTGCCGTGCTGCATTGCACATGCGAGAAAATCCCGATGAGTGACGCTGAGTCCGTCAAGTCGCGCGCCGAGGGCTCGCCCGGCGCCCGCGCGGTCGAGAGGTTCCTGTTCGCCAGCCGCTGGCTGATGGCGCCGTTCTATATCGGCCTCGTCATCGCGCTGACCCTGCTGGTCATTACCTTCGTGCGCGAGCTCGTCCACCTCGTCACGCATATTCCGAGCGCCAAGGAATCGGACGTCATCCTGGGCATCCTGACGCTGGTCGACCTGTCGCTTGCCGCCAACCTCGTCATCATGGTGGTGTTCTCGGGCTACGAGAACTTCATCTCGAAAATGCACAACGTGCACGAGGATGATCGTCCGGAATGGATGGGCACCATCGATTTTTCCGGCCTGAAGCTGAAACTGCTGGCCTCGATCGTCGCGATCTCGGCGATCCACCTTCTGAAGGCCTTCATGAATGTCTCGGCCATGTCGGATCGCGATCTGATGTGGCTCGTCGGCATCCATGTCGTCTTCGTCGTCTCCGGCGTGTTCCTGGCCTTGTCGGACAAACTCTCGGACGCGCATTGACGGGGGCCCGATGACCGACTGGCGCTCCTTCTGGGACGGCGAGCACGCGATCTACGTCAATGCCCGTCACAAGGACGTGCACTACCGGGCGATCGCCGATGGCATCCTGGCGCATCTGGCGGCGACCGGGGCCGGCCGCGATGCCGTGGTGCTCGATTATGCCTGCGGCGAGGCGCTGGAGGCTGGCCGGGTCGCGGCGGCGGCCGGACGCCTCGTGCTGTGCGACGGCGCGCCCTCGGTCGTCGCCAGGCTGAAGGATCATTTCGACGGCCTCGGCAAGGTCGTGAGCGTGCTGCCGGAAGACCTCGACGAGGTGCTCGCGGACCATGCGGCCGATCTGATCGTCGTCTCCTCGCTGATCCAATATCTCACACGCGCCGAATTCGGCGCGCTGCTGGACCGGTTCAGGGCGAAGCTGAAGCCGTCGGGGCGGCTCGTCATTGCCGATGTCATTTCGCCCGATACCGGCATCGTCGCCGACGTCGGCTCCCTCCTGCGCAACGGTCTCGCCAATGGTTTCCTGATGGCGGCTGTCGCAGGTCTCGCCGCCACCGCCGTCTCGCCCTATCGCAAGATCCGCAGCGAGCTCGGCCTCTCGACCTATTCCGAAAGCGACATGCTCGAGCTGTTCGGCGAGCACGGTTTCGCGGCCGCTCGCCACCCGGTCAATCTCGGCCTGACGCCGCACCGGATGACCTTCGTGGCGCGGCCGAACTGATCGCGCCGGATGGGCTCGGCCGCCGCCCGCTCGAATTGACTCGTGGCGGAGCTTTCTGCATACCGATCGTCCCGTTCGTCGAAACGAACGACACAGGCTCCGGTAGTCCCATGAACCCGATCTTTGCCGATATTCCGACCACGGTCTTCGAGGTCATGTCGCAGCTTGCCCGTGAGACGGGCGCGATCAATCTCGGCCAGGGCTTTCCGGACGATCCCGGCCCGGAAGACGTGCGGCGGAAGGCGGCCGAGGCCGTCATCTCGGGCTGGAACCAGTATCCGCCGATGATGGGCCTGCCGGAACTGCGCGAGGCGGTGGCGGCGCACTATGCGAGGTTCCAGGACCTGGCGCTCGATGCCGACCGCGAGGTCATGATCACCTCGGGGGCGACGGAAGCGATCGCCGGTGCGTTGTTCGCGCTGATCGAGCCGGGCGACGAGGTCGTGCTGTTCCAGCCGATGTACGATGCCTACCTGCCGCTGGTGAAGCGGGCCGGCGGCGTGCCGCGCTTCGTCACCTTGCGGCCGCCGCACTGGCGCTTCAGCGAAGCTGATCTTGCCGCCGCCTTCTCCGAGCGGACCAAGGTCGTGCTGTTCAACAATCCGCTCAATCCCTCGGCCTCGGTATTCCCGCGCGAGGATCTCGAGCTGCTCGGCCGGTTCTGCACGCGCTTCGGCGCCACCGTCGTCTCCGACGAGGTCTGGGAACATGTCGTCTTCGACGGCCGGCGCCACGTCTCGGTCCTGGCGGTCGACACGCTGCGCGAGCGGGCGGTGAAGATCGGCTCGGCCGGCAAGATCTTTTCGCTGACCGGCTGGAAGGTCGGTTTCGTCGCGGCCGCGCCGGCCCTGATGAAGGTGCTGGCGAAGGCCCACCAGTTCCTGACCTTCACCACGCCGCCGAACCTGCAGGCGGCGGTCGCCTACGGCCTCGCCAAGGACGACGGCTATTTCACCGCCATGCGCGCCGATCTCGGACGTGCGCGCGACCTGTTCGCCAAGGGCCTTGCCGCCGCCGGCTTCGATGTCCTGCCGAGCGCGGCGACCTATTTCATCAATGTCGACCTCGCCGGCGCGGGCATTGCCGACGACGTCGCCTTCTGCCGCAAGCTGGTCACCGACCATGGCGTCGCGGCGATCCCGGTCTCCGCCTTCTATGCCGAGACGCCGGTCACCTCGGTCGTGCGTTTCTGCTTCGCCAAGAAGGACGAAATGCTGAACGGCGCCCTCGAACGGCTCGCCCGCGTGTTCTGAAACCGCGCCGGGCCGGCCGGTTCTCAGGCCGGCGCCAGCGACGGCATTCCGCGCGCGGGGTCGAGCGCGGCGGCGCACAGATCCGCCACCGCGACCCGGTCGAGCTCGGCGAAGAAGCGGCGCTCGGCCTCGGCGATTGCCGGTTCCACCACCGAGGTCATCAGGACGGTCGCCTCCTCGGCATCGTCCTCGCTGACGGTGGTGACTGCGCGGACGATCTCGCCGCAGCTGATCTTGCGGCCGTCGCGCGCAATGT
The DNA here is from genome assembly GCF_026847585.1 of Phreatobacter sp. AB_2022a. NCBI lineage: Bacteria > Pseudomonadati > Pseudomonadota > Alphaproteobacteria > Hyphomicrobiales > Phreatobacteraceae > Phreatobacter > Phreatobacter sp. AB_2022a. The sequence goes on along the minus strand of NZ_JAPSET010000043.1, from coordinate 47,446 downwards.
CGTAGCCGCCGCGCGGGCCGCGCATGCCGCGCAGAATGCCGGCGCGCACCAGGTTCTGCAGCAGGGGCTCCAGATGGCGCGGCGGCAGCGCGTGCCGCTGCGCCAGGGCTTTTGCCGCCACCGGCGCCTCGCGCCCATGGATGGCAATGTCGACGACAGCCGCTATGGCCAACCGGCCGCGGCGGGACAGGACGGGCATGGATACCTCAGCCACAAGGGCCAATGTCGCGCTAACGTAGATTTCACTTTGCGGAAGGTGAGCACATGTTACCTGACTCAGAACAGGCGTGTTTTGCATACGACCTGTGATTGCAGCGCAGGGGTCATGTCCGAACGTGGGGTCGTACTGGCCCGGAATTTGCGACGTGGTTAACGGCCGGTTGAGCCGAAACCGCCGCTGCCGCGGTCGGTTTCATCGAGATTTTCGGCCAAAAGCAGCGCTGCCCTGGTCACCGGCGCAATGACCAGCTGGGCGATGCGTTCGCCGCGGCGGATCGTCACGGGTTGCTCTCCCAGGTTGATCAGGATGACTTTCACCTCTCCGCGATAATCGGAATCGACCGTGCCGGGCGCATTGGCGACGGTCAGGCCATGCTTCAGGGCGAGCCCCGAGCGCGGCCGCACCTGACCCTCGAAACCGCCGGGGATCGCAAGGACGAGGCCGGTCGGCACCGCCGCCCGCTCCGCCGGCGCGAGCACCAGCGGCATGTCCTCGGCGAGGGCCGCGACCAGATCCATGCCGGCGCTGCCCTCGGTCTGGTGGGCGGGCAGGGGAAGGCCTTCGGCATGGGCGAGCCGGCGAACCGGGATGGCGAGCGGCGATGTCATGATGTCTCGACGGCTTGAGGGCGGCAGGACGATGTCGCGGCAAGGGCCGCGGCTACAGCTTCTTGGCAATGAGCCGGACCAGGTTGCGGGCAACCTCGTCCTTGGATTGTCGGGTCCAGCTTTCGACCCCCTCGGCCGAGACGATATGCACGGTATTGGCGTCGCCGCCGAAGGTGCCCGTCGCCGTGCCGACATCATTGGCGACGATCAGGTCCGAGCCCTTGCGGGCGAGCTTGGCCCGGGCATTGTCGATCACGTCGTCGGTCTCCGCTGCGAAGCCGACGACGACGCGCGGCCGCTGCGTCGGGTGCCGGGCGATGGTGGCGAGAATGTCGGGATTTTCGACGAAGCCGAGGCTCGGCGGGCCGGCCGGCCCCTTCTTCAGCTTGCCGCCGGCGACCTCGGCAACCCGCCAGTCGGCGACCGCAGCGGCGAACACCGCGACGTCGGCGGGCAGCGCCGCTTCGACCGCCGCCATCATGTCGCGGGCGCTCTCGACATGAACGACGTCGACGCCGACCGGGTCGGGCAAGGCAACCGGACCGGACACCAGCGTCACCGAGGCGCCCGCCTCGGCCGCGGCGCGGGCGATGGCATGGCCCTGCTTGCCCGACGAATTGTTGGAAATGTAGCGCACCGGATCGATCGCCTCGCGCGTCGGGCCCGAGGTGACCACCACGCGCTTGCCTTGCAGCGGCCGGCTCACCGCCGGATCCTGCATCATCCGCTCGATGGTGGCGATGATCTCGTGCGGTTCGGCCATGCGGCCCGGACCGAACTCGCCGCAGGCCATGCCGCCGTCGTTCGGGCCGACCGTCTCAACGCCGTCGCCCTTGAGGATGGCGAGATTGCGCTGGGTGGCGGGATTGAGCCACATGCGCACGTTCATCGCCGGGGCGAGCAGCACCCGCTTGTCGGTCGCCAGGAGCGCGGTCGAGGCGAGGTCATTGGCGAGGCCATGGGCCATCTTGGCCATGAGATCGGCCGTCGCCGGCGCCACCACCAGGAGATCGGCATCACGCGACAGCTCGATATGGCCCATCTCCGCCTCGTCGGTCAGCGAGAACAGCTCCTGGTGCACCTTGGCGCCCGACAGCGAGCCGACCGACAGGGGGGTGACGAATTCGGCCCCGGCCCTGGTCAGGATGCAGTGCACGCTGGCACCGCGATCCTGCAGCCGCCGGATCAGCTCGAGCGACTTGTAGGCGGCGATGCCGCCGCCGATGATCAGAAGGATCCGCTTGGACTGGAGCATGATGATGGGTCCGGGCGCGACAGGTGCGCGAGCCTAATGTCGTGATTTCGACGTCCGCTTCGTTTTGATATCAGGCGCGGCGCGAACTTCGAAATCAAAAACGACACCAGAAATCAATAAGTTGCTAGTGTCCTTATGAACTTGAAATTCGCTCCGCGCGATATCGGGCTATGGCGAATTTCAGGTTCAGGACACTAGCCGGTTGGAGGGGCCGATCAAGCTCGCCTTGCGAGGGGTGTTCAGCGGAACGGCGGTTCGTCGAAGCTTCTGAGCTTGCGTGAATGGATGGCCCCGCCGGTCCGTTTCAGCCGCTCGATGGCGTCGAGGCCGACCAGCAGGTGCTGCGCGACCGCATTGGCATAGAAGGTGTTGGCGGCGCCCGGCAGCTTGATCTCGCCGTGCAGGGGCTTGTCGGAAACGCAGAGCAGCGTGCCGTAGGGCACGCGGAGCCGATAGCCCTGGGCTGCGATCGTGCCGCTCTCCATGTCGACGGCGATGGCGCGCGAGAGGTTGATCAGCTGTTTTTCCTGGGTGTAGCGCAGCTCCCAGTTGCGGTCGTCATTGGTCACCACGGTGCCGGTGCGCAGGCGATGCTTGAGCTGTTCGCCGCTCGCGCCGGTGACGGCGGCGCAGGCTTCCTGCAGGGCGGTCTGGATCTCGGCGAGCGCCGGGATCGGGATTTCCGGCGGCAGCAGGCCGTCCAGGATGCGGTCGCGCCGGAGATAGGCATGGGCCAGCACATAGTCGCCGATCTCCTGGGCCTGGCGCAGGCCGCCGCAATGGCCGACCATCAGCCAGCAATCCGGCCGCAGCACGGCAAGATGGTCGGTCATGTTCTTGGCATTGGACGGGCCGACGCCGATATTGACCAGCGTCACGCCGGGGGTGCCCGCCCGTTCCAGATGATAGGCCGGCATCTGGAAGCGATGCCAGGCCGAGATGGCGATGCGCTCGGCGGCGCCCTCCAGGCTGCCGCGGTCGACGCTGAGCCCGCCCGGCGCGACCAGCCGCTCGGCCCGCCCTTCCGCGATCTCGGTCACCGCCCAGGCGACGAACTGGTCGACATAGCGGTGGTAGTTGGTCAGCAGGATCCAGGGCTGCACCGCGCGCCAGTCGGTGCCGGTGTAGTGGACGATCCGGCGCAGCGAATAGTCGACCCTGACGGCATCGAACAGCGCCAGCGGCCGGCCGCTGACCGCCGGTCCCTCATAGGTGCCGTCGGCGATCTCGTCGCCGACGAGCGCCAGCAGCGGCACCGGAAAGAAGCGGGCGAGCTCGGCCGGCGTCGCATGGCCGGTGGCGAACTCGTTGCCGCCGTCGAGCACGTAGGGATAGGGGATTTCCTGGGTGCTCGGCCGGACCTCGATGGTCGCGCCATATTCGGAGACGAGCGGGCGGAGCTGGTCGAGCAGGTAGCGGCGGAAATCGCCCGGATGGGTCACGGTGGTCGTGTACAGCCCGGGATGGGCGAACTTGCCGTAGGCGCGCCGGTTGCGCGGCGCGGCGCGGTCGGGCGCATAGGTGACCGCGAGCTCGGGATAGACGAAGCGGGTGCGTTCGTCGGTGGAGGGCGGCGGGCCGCCGTCGACGAAGCGGGCGAGCGCGGCGCGCAGCGCCTGCGTCGCCTCGGCATAGAGCTCCTCGAGGCGGTCGACGGCGTTATCGGGTGTCAGCACTTGAACCATGACCGAACATAGTCGCTCGCGGCCGGCACCGGTAGGTGTCGCTCAGTCGAGGAACAGATGGGCCGCGAGCAGGAGCGCGATCAGCCAGAGCGCGACGGTGCTCCAGCGGTTGCGCCGGGCTTCGGCCTCGCCGATGCCCCTGAGCGATTGCGGTGCCAGCACGAAGCCGTCGCGGGTCAGTTCGTCGACCCGCTCCGACAGGCGGGCGGCCCGGTTGAGCAGGGCCGGCAGGTCGCCGGCCACCTTGGCGAGCACCCGCGCGCCTTCGCCGGCGTCCTGCAGGCGGCCGACCGGCCCGAGATTGCGGGTGATCCATTCGCGCACGACCGGCTCGGCGGTCGACCACATGTCGAGCCTTGGGTCGAGCGAACGGGCGACGCCTTCCACCACCACCATGGTCTTCTGCAGCAGGATCAGCTCGGTGCGGGTGGTCATGTCGAAAATGGCCGTCACCTCGAACAGCAGCGACAGGAGCTTGGCCATCGAGATCTGGTCGGCGGTGCGCGAATGGATCGGCTCGCCGATGGCACGGATCGCCTGGGCGAATTCGTCGACCGAATGGTGCGCCGGGACATAGCCGGCTTCGAAATGGACTTCGGCGACGCGCCGGTAGTCCTTGGTGATGAAGCCGAGCAGGATCTCGGCGAGGAAACGCCGTTCCTTCGGGCCGATCCGGCCCATTATCCCGAAATCGACAGCCACCAGATTGCCCGCGGCATCGGCGAACAGATTGCCCTGGTGCATGTCGGCGTGGAAGAAGCCGTCGCGCAGGGCATGGCGCAGGAAGCTCTGGATGACGGTGCGGCCGAGCGCCTGCGGATCGATGCCGGCGCGGGCGAGGCCGTCGCGGTCGGCGAGCCTGAGCCCGTCGATCCATTCGGTGGTCAGCACCAGCTTGCCGGTGCGGTTCCAGTCGACGATCGGCACCCGGAAGCCGGGATCGTCCCTGGTCCTTTCGGCCATTTCGGATGCCGCCGCCGCTTCCAGCCGCATGTCGAGCTCGAGCGCCATCGAGCGGGCGAGCGTGTCGACGATGCCGATCGGCCGCAGCCTTCGGCTGTCGGGCACGAACCGTTCCGCGAAGCGGGCGGCGAAATAATAGTCTGCGAGGTCGGCGCGGAAGCGGTCGGCGACCCCCGGCCGCAGCACCTTTACCGCAACCTCGCGTTCGCCCTCGCCGTCGCGGATGCGCGCGCGGTGCACCTGGGCGACGGAGGCGGCGGCGATCGCCGGGCCGAAGCTGGCGAACAGCGCGGCCGTCGGCTCGCCGAGCGTCTCGGCGACGATCCGCTCGGCGACGTCCTGCGCGAAGGGCGGCACCTGGTCCTGCAGGGCCTCCAGATCGTTCGCGATGGCCGTCCCGACCACGTCGGGACGGGTCGAGAGGAACTGGCCGAGCTTGACATAGGTCGGGCCGAGCCGGGTCAGGGCCGCGGTCAGCTTGTCGGAGCGCGTGCCGGCCCGGCGCCGCTCGATCAGCCGCGCGGCTCTCAGGCCGAGACGGGCCGGGCGGGGCAGGCTGTCGGCGTCAAGCAGGCCGAACACGCCCTCGCGGGCGAAAACATAGGCCGCGCGGCCGAGCCGCAGGACATGGAGGGTTGCGCCGAGCAAGGTCAGACCTTCCAGGCGCCGTGCAGATAGACGATGCCGCCGGTCATGGCGGTGGCTTCGACCCGGCCGAAGCCGGCCTTGGCGATCATGCCCGAAAAGGCCTCCGGCCGCGGAAACCTGCGGATCGATTCGACGAGATAGCGATAGGGCTCGGCATCGCCCGTCACCAGCCGGCCGAGCTGCGGGATGACGGCGAACGAATAGGCGTCGTAGATCCGGTCGAGGCCCGGCACGACCTCGGGAGAGAATTCCAGCACGAGCAGCCGGCCGCCGGGCCGGAGCACCCGATAGGCCTCCTCGAGCGCCAGCTGGATCCGCGGCACGTTGCGGATGCCGAAGGCGATCGTATAGCCGTCGAACGAGCCGCTCGGGAACGGCAGCGCCTCGGCATTGCCCTGGACGAATTCGACGCGGTGGTCGAGCCCGCGCTTCAGCGCGCGGTCGCGGCCGACCTTGAGCATCTCGGCATTGATGTCACAGACGGTCGCCGCGGCTTCCGCTCCCGCCGCGACGACCTTGAAGGCGACGTCGCCGGTGCCGCCGGCAACGTCCAGATGCGCGAAGGGGCGCGTCCTGGAAACGCCGAGCCGCGTCACCATCACGTCCTTCCAGATGCGATGCAGACCTGCGGACATCAGGTCGTTCATCAGGTCGTAGCGGCCGGCCACTTTATGGAAGACGTCGTCGACCAGGCCCTGCTTGGCGTCGAGATCGACGCGGGCATAGCCAAAATCGGTTTGCGGGGCGGCGGACATGAACGGGACCTCTTGCATGCGGCCGGACCATAGCGGAACCTCTTGGCGCGCGCTATGACGACGGGGGCGCGGGATCGCCTGCCGCGTGCCCATGCGTTCAACTCAGCATGCGTTCAACCCAGTCTGACGGGACGCGATCAGCCCATGCCGGAATTGCCCGAAGTCGAAACCGTCCGGCGCGGCCTCGTGCCGGTCATGGAGGGCGCGACCATCACCCGCGCCGAAGTGCGGCGCAAGGATCTGCGCTTCCCCTTTCCGGACGGGTTCCAGGAGCGGCTGACCGGCCGGCGCATCGAGAGCCTCGGCCGCCGGGCGAAATATCTGCTGGCCGACCTCGATGGCGGCGAGGTGGTGATCATGCATCTCGGCATGTCCGGCTCGTTCCGCATCGAGACGGCGGTCCAGGGCGACTTCCACCATGCCCGCTCGCGCGATGCCGCCCATGACCATGTGGTGTTCCACCTGAGCTCCGGCGCGACCGTGACCTACAACGACCCGCGCCGGTTCGGCTTCATGCTGCTTTCGGGCCGCGCCGCGCTCGCCGATCATCCGCTGTTCGCCCATCTCGGCGTCGAGCCGACGGGCAATGCCCTGTCCGCCGCCTATCTCGCCGAACGGTTCCGCGACAAGCAGGCGCCGCTGAAGGCGGCGCTGCTCGACCAGTCGATCATTGCCGGCCTCGGCAACATCTATGTCTGCGAGGCGCTGTTCCGCGCCGGCCTCGCCCCGACCCGCAAGGCCGGCAGCCTGGTGACCAAGGCGGGCGCCGCCACCGCCCGCCTGGAACGGCTGGTGCCGGTCATCCACGCGGTCATCGCCGAGGCGCTGGAAGCTGGCGGCTCGACCTTGCGCGACCATGCCCAGCCCTCCGGCGAGCTCGGCTATTTCCAGCACCGCTTCCAGATCTACGATCGCGAGGGTGAGGCCTGCCTCACCGCGGGCTGCCGCAGCACCGTGCGCCGCATGGTGCAGTCCAACCGCTCGACCTTCTATTGCCCGACCTGCCAGCGCTGAGGGAGATGGCCGCCATGCTGACGATCTGGGGGAGGGTGAATTCCTCCAATGTGCAAAAGGTGATGTGGTGCGTCGGCGAGCTCGGCCTGGAGCACTGCCGCATCGATGCGGGCCGCGAGTTCGGGGTGGTCGACGACCCCGACTACCGGGCGCGCAACCCCAATGGCCGGGTGCCGACGATCCTCGACGACGGCGTCACCTTGTGGGAATCCAACGCCATCTGCCGGCATCTGGCGCGCAAGCACGGCCGGCTGCTGCCGGCCGCTCTCGCCGACAAGGCGCGGGTCGACATGTGGATGGACTGGCAGCAGACCGAGGCCATGCCGGCGCTGAGCCCGGTCTTCTGGGGCCTCGTGCGCACCCCGCCGGAACGGCGCGACCAGGCTGCGATCGCGGACGGCAAGAAGAAGTCGATCGCGGCCATGACCATCCTCGACGCCGAGCTCGGCCGGCACAGCCATGTCGTCGGCAACACCTTTTCGGTGGCCGACATTCCGCTCGCCATCGTCGCCTATCGGTACTACGGGCTGATCCAGGACGGGCCGCGGCTCGCCCATCTCGATCGCTGGTACCGGCTGATGGCCGAACGGCCGGCCTTCGTCGCCCATGTCGGCAGCATTCCGCTGACCTGACGCGGCCCGCGCGGCGCGGCTTTCAGGCGGCCATTCCGGCCTGCGGCATCGGAACCTCTGCCCGCGCGTTGACTTTTCCATGCCGTCCTGCCTATAACCCGCCCGACTTGGGAGCGGCCCGCGCCCGAGGCGGGTTCCGTTTACGGCCTGCCTGAGGCGTGCCGACCCGAACCCCATCCGATCGTTTTGATCCAGATCCGCGCGGAGATGTCCCGTGAAACGCACCTACCAACCCTCCAAGCTCGTGCGCAAGCGCCGGCATGGCTTCCGCGCCCGCATGGCCACCAAGGGCGGCCAGCGCGTCCTCGCGGCGCGCCGTGCGCGTGGCCGCAAGCGCCTGTCGGCGTAACCCGACACGGCCGAGCTTTCGGCCGGTCCGCGTGACCGGAGGCCGACGATGACCGGTTTGACACCACCGAGCCGCCTCGTCCGCCGTGCCGACTTCATCGCCTGTTCCAAGGGCCGCCGTTTCCCAACGGCGGCCTTCGTCTTGCAGGAACGCCGGCGCGGCGACGACAAGGGTCCGCGCTTCGGCTTCACGGTGACCAAGAAGACCGGCGGGGCGGTGGAGCGCAACCGGATGCGCCGTCGCCTGAAGGAAGTGGTCCGCCTCGGCGCCCGCGACGCGGCGCAGCCGGGCTCCGACTACGTGCTGGTGCTGGGCCGTGCCGCCCTCGACCGGCCCTTCGAAAGCCTCGTCGCCGATCTCACCGAGGCGCTCCGCCGCGCCGCGGCGGCCAAAGCCGGGCCGAAGGCGAAGCCCGAGCGCACGCCGCACCGCAGTTCCGACAGCCCGTCCGGCGGCACGCCGCCGGCGCGCTGACCTTCCGATCCCTCTCGCCGCACCTGCATGGACCGATGGCCGACAACAACCGCAATTACATCCTAGCGATCGTGCTCTCCATCCTGGTGCTGGTCGGCTGGCAGTATTTCGTCGGCATGCCCCAGATGGAGCGCCAGCGCGAGGCCCAGCGCCAGCAGCAGGCGCAACAGCAGGCCCAGCAGCAGGGTGCGCCGCAGCCGTCGGCCGGCGCGGCGCCCGGCGCCAGCGCCCCCGCCGCCATGGTCGCCCAGACGCGTGAACAGGTGATCGCCGCCACCCCGCGCGTCGCCATCGAGACGCCGCGCCTCACCGGCTCGATCAATCTCGTCGGCGGTCGTGTCGACGATCTCGTCCTCGCCACCTATCGGGAGACGGTGGAGAGGAACAGCCCGAACGTCATCCTGCTGTCGCCGCAGGGCTCGCCGATCGATCCGACCCATCATCGCCAGCCGTTCTACGCCGAATTCGGATTCGTGCCGGGCGCCGGCCAGACGATCCCGGTGCCCAATGCCGAGACCCGCTGGACCCAGACCGGCAGCGGCAAGCTGACGCCGTCGACGCCGGTGACGCTGACCTGGGACAATGGCCAGGGCCTCACCTTCCAGCGCACCTACGAGATCGACCCGACCTACATGATCACCGTGCGCGACAGCGTGGTGAACCGCGGTCAGGCGCAGGCTGTGCTGCACCCCTATGGCCTCATCTCGCGCCACGGCACGCCGCAGACCTCCGGCTACTACATCCTGCACGAGGGCCTGATCGGCGTGTTCGGCGACAAGGGCCTGCAGGAGGTCGGCTATTCCGCCATCGAGACGGCGCGGGCCCAGGCCTTCCGCTCGCGCGGCGGCTGGCTCGGCATCACCGACAAGTACTGGGCGGCGGCGCTGATCCCGGACCAGGCCACCGACACCGATTCGAGCTTCAAGTTCTTCCAGTCGGGCACGTTCAAGAGCTATCAGACCGACTATCTGAAGCCGGCCCTGACCATTGCCCCGGGCGCCACCGTCGAGACCACCTCGCGCCTGTTCGCCGGCGCCAAGGAAGTCGCCGTCGTCGACGGCTATGCGGCGAGCCTCAATGTCGACCGGTTCGACCGCCTGATCGACTGGGGCTGGTTCTATTTCATCACCAAGCCGCTGTTCAAGGTGATGGACTGGATCTTCCTGAAGACCGGCAATTTCGGCATCGCCATCCTGCTCGTCACCCTGCTGGTCAAGGCGCTGTTCTTCCCGCTCGCCAACAAGAGCTACGCCTCCATCACCATGATGAAGAAGGTGCAGCCGGAAATGATGGAAATCCGCGACCGCTTCGCGGACGACAAGATGAAGCAGCAGCAGGAGCTGATGGCGCTCTACAAGCGGGAGAAGATCAACCCGCTGGCGGGCTGTTGGCCGATCGTCATCCAGATCCCGGTGTTCTTCGCGCTCTACAAAGTGCTGTTCATCACCATCGAGATGCGCCAGGCGCCGTTCTTCGGCTGGATCCGCGACCTGTCGGCGCCGGACCCGACCTCGCTGTTCAATCTGTTCGGCCTCCTGCCCTTCGAGGTGCCGCATTTCCTGCTGATCGGCATTTGGCCGCTGATCATGGGCGTCACCATGTGGGTGCAGATGCAGATGAACCCGGCGCCGACCGATCCGATCCAGGCGACCTTCTTCAAGTGGATGCCGATCCTCTTCACCTTCATGCTCGCCTCGTTCCCCGCCGGCCTCGTCATCTACTGGGCCTGGAACAACACGCTGTCGGTGCTGCAGCAGGCGGTGATCATGCGCCGCTACGGCGTCAAGCTGGAGCTGTGGGACAACATCAAGTCGATGTTCGGCCAGGCGAAGAAACCCGCGAGCTGAGCCGGACCGGCACTTTCGAGAGGTCCCGCGCCTGCCGGCGCGGGATCGCCGTTGTTCAATAGGCTGCAGGGCGCCGCCGCCGACCTGAATGCAGGGCCGAAATGTGAGCGCCCCGCTGCAACCCATTCCGACGGAGCGGCCCGTGACCGACAGCCTGATCGAAACCGGACGCAAGCTGTTCGCGCGGCCCTGGATCTTCTGGCGCGGCACGCCCGACATGGCGCATCTGCCGCCCATGACCGGCGTCGAGGTCGCCTTTGCCGGCCGCTCCAATGTCGGCAAGTCCAGCCTGATCAACGCCCTCGTCAATCAGAACAACCTGGCGCGCACCTCCAACACGCCCGGCCGCACGCAGGAGCTGAACTTCTTCCATGCGCCGCCGCAGGACGGTGCGCCGGCCGATCTCGTCGTCGTGGACATGCCCGGCTACGGCTTCGCGGCCGCGCCGGAGGCCAAGGTGAAGGCCTGGACGCGGCTGATCCACGACTATCTGCGCGGCCGGCAGAATCTGGCGCGTGTCTACGTGCTGGTCGATGCCCGTCACGGCCTGAAGCCGGTCGACATGGAAGTGCTCGACGAACTCGGCAAGTCGGCCGTGTCCTATCAGGTCGTGCTGACCAAGGCCGATCAGATCTCCGCCAGCGCGCTCGCCGGCCTGACCGCCGCGACGCTCGCGACCTTGAAGACCCGCGCCGCCGCCTTCCCCGAGATCATCGCGACCTCCAGCCGCAAGGGGCTCGGCATTCCCGAACTGCGCGCCGCCATCGCCCAGGTCATCGCCGAGCGGCGGTGATCAGCGGCGAACGGCGAGTAGCGAACGGCTTGATCCCCATTCGCTACTTGCCATTCGCCATTCGCAGGGGTCAGTGCGCCTCTTCCCAATTGGCCGCGGCGCGCGCGTCGACGGCGAGCGGCACCTTGAGCTGGAGCGCCGGCATCGGCGCCTCCTCCATCACCCGGCGCACCACCGGCAGCGTCCGCTCCACCTGCTCGTCGGGCACCTCGAACACCAGTTCGTCGTGCACCTGCAGCAGCATCAGGCCGTCGAGCCGTGCGGCCGCCAGCGCCTCGTCCATGCGCGCCATGGCGCGGCGGATGATGTCGGCCGCCGAGCCCTGGATCGGCGCGTTGATCGCCTGGCGCTCGACGAAGGCACGTTCCGACGGATTGCCCGACTTGATCGCCGGGAAATGGCAGCGTCGGCCGAAAATGGTCTCGACATAGCCGTTGTCGCGGCAGAACGCCTTGGTCCGGTCCATGTAGTCGCGGATGCCGGGGAAGCGTTCGAAATATTTCTTGATATAGGCGCTCGCCTCCTCGCGGGCGATGCCGAGCTGGTTGGCGAGGCCGAAGGCGGAAATGCCGTAGATGATGCCGAAATTGATCGCCTTGGCGCGCCGGCGCACCAGCGGGTCCATGCCCTTGACCGGCACGCCGAACATTTCCGAGGCCGTCATGGCGTGGATGTCGACGCCGTCGGCGAAGGCCTGCCGGAGCTGCGGGATGTCGGCGATATGGGCGAGCACCCTGAGCTCGATCTGGCTGTAGTCGGCCGAGACGAGCTTGCGGCCGGGCGCGGCGATGAAGGCGGTGCGGATCTTGCGGCCTTCCTCGGTGCGCACCGGAATGTTCTGGATGTTCGGCTCCGAGGACGACAGGCGGCCGGTCGTGGTGGCGGCCAGCGAGAACGAGGTATGGACCCGGCCGGTCTCGGCGTTCACATAGGTCGGCAGCGCGTCGGTATAGGTCGACTTGAGCTTGGAGACCGTGCGCCATTCCAGGATCTTCTGGGGCAGGGCATGGCCCTCCTCGGCGAGATCCTCGAGCACGCCGGCCGCCGTCGACCAGGCGCCGGTCTTGGTCTTGGTGCCGCCCGGCAGGCCCATCTTGCCGAACAGGATGTCGCCGAGCTGTTTCGGCGAGCCCGGATTGAGCGGCTCGCCGGCGAGCTCCTGGATTTCGGCCTCGACGCGCGCCGCGGTCTGGGCGAAGTCGCCCGAGAGGCGCGCCAGAACCTGTCGGTCGATCAGGATGCCGCGCCGCTCCATGCCGGCCAGCACCTCGACCAGCGGCCGCTCCAGCGTCTCGTAGACGGTCGTCTTCGCCTCGGCCGGCAGGCGCGGCTTCAGCACCTGCCAGAGCCGCAGCGTCACGTCGGCGTCCTCGGCGGCATAGGCGGTGGCCTTGTCGAGCGGCACGCGGTCGAAGGTGATGGCGTTCTTGCCGGTGCCGGCGACGCTCGCATAGGCGATGGTCTCATGGCCGAGGTGACGCTCGGAGAGCGCGTCCATGCCGTGATTGCCCCGGCCGCCGTCGAGCACATAGGAGATCAGCATGGTGTCGTCGTAGGGCGCCACCCGGATGCCGTGCCGGCGAAGGATCAGGAGGTCGTATTTGAGGTTCTGGCCGATCTTCAGGACGCCGGGATCTTCCGCCAGCGCCTTCAGCCGGTCGAGCGCCGCCCGCGCCGGGATCTGGTCCGGCACGAGCCCTGAATCGAACAGGCCGGCATCGCCGCCGCGATGGCCGATCGGCACATAGGCCGCCCTGCCCGGTCCGTAGGCGAGCGAGAAGCCGACGAGATCCGCGCTCATCGCGTCCAGCGAGGTGGTCTCGGTATCGAGCGCGACAACGCCCTTTTCGCGCGCCTCGGCGATGAAGTCGTCGAGCGCCTCGACCGTGGTGATGCAGAGATAGCCCGACCGGTCGACCGGCGTCTGGCGCACCGCCTCGGCGATGCGCGCGGCGAGCGCTTCCGGTGTCGCCGCGCCGTCGGTATCAGGCTTCGCGGCCGCGGCCTCGGCTGCGCCCGGGGCTGCGGCCGGCGTCGCGGGGCGGGTCGCGCCGGGCGTGGCGGCCAGTTCGGGATCGGCCTCCACCGCGCCGGCATCGACGCCGTAGAGCTCGGCGACGCGCCGCGTGATGGTGGTGAACTCCATGGCCTTGAGGAAGCTCACCAGGGTGCGGCCGTCGGGCTTTTCGAGGCCGATATCGTCGAGCGGCACTTCCAGCGCGACGTCGCGGACAAGCTCGACCAGCCGGCGCGACAGGCGCACCCTCTCGACGACCGCCGGGTCGGTCAGGGTCTCGCGCCGCTTCGGCTGCTTGATCTCGCCGGCCCGCGCGAGCAACGCTTCGACATCGCCATATTCGGCGATGAGCTGCGCGGCCGTCTTGCGGCCGATGCCGGGCGCGCCGGGCACATTGTCCGAGGTGTCGCCCTCGAGCGCCTGGATGTCGATGATCTTCTCGGGCGGCAGGCCTTCCCAATATTCGGTGACGTCCCCGAGCTTGTCGGGCGGCACGTTCCAGCGCTCGAAACGGTCGCCATGGACGAGCAGGCGCTCGGGCCGGTAGCCGGGCTTGCCCTTGATGCCGCTTTCCGGGTCGTAGAAGGCGACCCGCGGCCCGACGAGCTGCATCAGGTCCTTGTCCGCCGAAATGATCAGCACGTCGGCGCCGCGCGCCTTGGCGAGCTCGGCATAGGTGGCGATCAGGTCGTCGGCCTCGTAGGTGTCCTGCTCGATCGGCAGGAGGCCGAAGGCCCGGATGGCGTGGCGCATCAGCGGGAACTGCGGCACGAGGTCTTCCGGCGGCGGCGGCCGGTTGCCCTTGTAGGCGGGATAGAGCGCCTTGCGGAACGAGTTCTCGCTCTTGTCCAGGATCATGGCGAGATGGGTCGGCGTCACGCCGAGCGCGCCGTCCTGGACGAATTGCAGGATCTTGGTGGCGAACAGCCGCACCGCGCCGGTCGGCAGGCCGTCCGAGCGGGAATTGTACTTCCGGTCCTGGTTCATCGACTGGAAATAGGAGCGGAACACGAAGGACGAGGCGTCGACGAGAAAGACACGATCGCCTTCGCGGACGGGGCGGTGATGATCTGCGGTCATGATGCGGTGCGGCCTCGGATGGGTCGGCTGCCATTATGACCGGCGCGGACGCCCGCGTCATGTCGTCTTCGGCTTCGCCCGAGCCCTTGTACCAGGCGGCTTTAGGGATCGTCGCCGGCTGTTTTCCACAGGAAAAGGCGTTGTCGGCGGCAGCCGGTCTGCACGGCTGAAGCGTGGCGCCCGCGGTACATGGGTGGCGCTGGCCAGGGCGGCGCCGGCGTTGCGGCATCGGCTCGGCCAGCCCGTGCCGGGGGCGGGCGACGCAACCAAGCTGCAACATGGCGATGCGATCCATCCGCCGGCGCCGCGATTCGGCGCCGCCCTGCACGGGCGGAAGAGCAGCACATCGCGGACAAATGTTGAAACAAGGCATTTCCGCGGCGAAATTACGCTGCTTCCCCTAGGAGATTCGCCGCGCCTGCCTTGGGTCCCGACCTCGCGACAGCCGGCCTTTTTGATTTGAGGATGCCATGGCCAACCCGATTTTCCCGACCAGACCCTTGCCGGTCATCCTGCCGAAGGCCACCAGCAAGATCGCGGCGATCTTTTTCTTCGTCGTTCTGATCGGCCTTGCCGGCGGCCTCGCCTATCTGGCCGGCCCCGGCCTGATCAGGGATTACCAGATCAGCGGCAACGACGTGCCGGCCGCCAACGCCCGCGTCGTCTCCGGCAAGTGCCGCAGCAAGCTGATCCTGCACTTCTGCGACGCCACGATCGAGCGGCGCGGCCCGTCGGGCTCGGCCCGGGAAGAGACGCATTTCGCCTTCCTCGACCTGCATTTCGGCTCCTACCAGGTGCATGTCGTCGAGCATAAGGACAATCCCTCGATGCAGACGACGTCGCTGGCGCTCGAGCATCTCTGGGACCGCATCCTGCTCGCGGTCGGCCTTTTCGCGCTGTTCGTCATCGGCGCCTTCGGCCTGCTCAGGAAGGCCTTCAGCCGCAACGAGGGCATGAACAAGGTGTTCAAGCCGCTGCACAACACGGTCATGACGCCGGTCATCGCCGACGTCACCGGCCACGACGAGGAAGGTGACAAGGGTTGGGTCTGGCGCTACACGCCGGCCGGACCCTCGCTCGGCAAGGAGACCGCCGTGCGCTTTCCAGCGGGCACCTGGCCGTTCTTTCTCAACCCGGAAAACACCAAGGCGCTGGCTGTCGTCGGCAGGCCCGGCAGCGAGGCGCTGCTGCTCGACGACGACCTGACGGTGATCGGGCTCAACGACGAGGAGCGCCATGCGCTGCAGGCGTGGCGCCAGTCGCTGCTCGCCAAGGCGGCCGAGCGCGCCGGCGCGGCCCAGGCGCCGGCGGCAACCCCGTCCTGACCGATCGCCGGCCGGCCTACCGTTCGTTCCAGTGGACCATCGGCAGGCCGGCGACCGGCGAGCGGAAGAACGGAATGCGCGTGCCGCGCAGCGAGCCGATATAGACGGTCGACAGGTCCGGCCCGCCGAAGGTGACCGAGGCGAACCACGGCGCGATGCGGCCGCCGGCGGCCAGCATCAGCTCCGGCGTCGCCGTGCCCTTGTAGAAGGCGTCCATCAGCTGGCGGCTCGCCCAGGGATCGTGGTCGTCCAGGATGATGCGCAGCTCGCCTTCCGGCGTGATCGCGAAGATGCGATCCATCATCACATGGGTGCCCCACAGATTGCCGTAGGCGTCGAAGGCGATGCCGTCGATCGGTGCGCCATGGTCCTCCGGGCCGAAGGTTTGCCGGCTCGTCAGGCTGCCGTCCTCGCCGACCCGGAACCGGGTGACGCGCGGCCCCGTGGTTTCCGCGACATAGAGCCATTCCTCGCGGGCATCGAGGCGGATCTCGTTGGTGAAGGCGATATTGTCGGCGACGACCCTGAGCCGGCCCTGGTCGAACAGGGCGATATAGCCGTCGACGATGGCGGGCGAGACGGCCTGCATCCAGTTGACGATGCGGGTGGAGATCGTCAGCCAGAGCCGGTCCCGGCTGTCGCGCAGAACGAAGTTGACCTTGCCGATCGGCCGCCCGTCGATCGTGTCCGCCAGCACCTCGGTGGCGCCGGTCGTCCGGTTCATCAGCTCCAGCCGGTCGGTGCCGAAATTGGAGATGACGATGTCGCCGTTGCGGGCGAAGGCGAGCCCGTTCGGCAGGGTCCCGACCGTGAAGCGGGTTTCTTCGTCGCCGGCGCCGGCAAAGGCCTGGCCCTCGCTCTGGGTGATCAGCTTCTGCGTGCCGTCGGGGCGGATATGCACGACGCCGCCGCGGGCGTCCGCCGCCCAGAGCGAGCCGTCACGCTCGGCCAGGATGCATTCGGGACGCTGCAGGCCCTCGCCGACATAGCCGATCTGGGTGCGGTCGACGGTAAAGCCGTCGATGGGGTTCTTGGCCGGGCTGCTGGCCATGGCGTTTCACTCGCAAGGTTCGCCCCGGGGTCTTGGTGCCCCGCGGGCCGGATGAAGGGAAGGGGGACGGCTGCCGCGGCAGCCGTCAGGCGTCGGTCCTCAGGACGCGGTTCGTCAGCGTGCCGAGACCTTCGACGCTCAGCTCGACCACGTCGCCGTGCTTCAGGAAGCGGTCATGCTCCAGGCCGCAGCCGCCATTGACCGTGCCCGAGCCGAAGAACTCGCCGGCATGCAGCGTCTCCGAGCGCGAGACATAGGCGATCATGTCCTCGAAGGAATGCAGCATTCCGGCCGTCGAGCTATCGGTCCACACCTCGCCGTTGACCCGGGCGACGGCCTTCAGCGCATAGGGGTCCGTTACCGCGTCGGCGGTGACGAGGTAGGGTCCCATCGCATTGCCGGCATCGAAGCTCTTGCCTTTCGCCGGGCCGAGCATGCCCTGCATTTCGGCGAGCTGGGCATCGCGCGCCGAGAAGTCGTTGAACACCATGTAGCCGAAGACGTGGCCGCGGGCGTCGGCATGGGCGATGTCGCTGCCGCCCTTGCCGAGCACGATGCCGAATTCCAGCTCGTAGTCCATGATCCGGCTATAGGTCGGCCAGCGGACGTCCGTGCCGGTGCCGACCACGCTGAAGCGGTTGGTGAAGTAGTAGATCGGCTTCTCGCGATAGATCGGCGGCACATCGGCGTCGGGCTTCAGCGCCAGCGCGCCGGCCTCGTCTCCCTTCATCCGCGCGATGATCCGGCGCATGCCCACCGGCGCATCGGTGATGTGGTCGGGGAAGACCGAGAAGTCGCGCATTTGCGGCGGCACCGGGATCGGCGCGAGCAGCCGCGTCTCGCCGAGCGGGCGCGTCAGGTCGGCCTCGCCGGCGCGCGCGTCGATCATCGCGCGCACGCGATCGAGGCCCGCGGGGCCCGCTGCGATCAGCGCCAGCATGGAGCCGAAGGCCTCGTCCGGCCGGCCGGCCCGGGCCGCGGCCGCGGCGAGATCCAGCACCGTCTCGGCGCCCTCGGCGCCGGTGACGACACCGAGCTTCTCGGCGTCGCCGGCGGAAAACGTGACGAGTTTCATCGGCGTCAGTCCTCGAAGATCGCGACCGCGCGGCAGAACCCGGCGGAGGCCTTGTGAATCTTGAACGGGAAGCAGGAGATCTGGAAGCCGGTCGCCGGCAGCTGGTCGAGATTGGTCAGCTTCTCGATATGGCCGTAGGCGCGCACCATGCCGGCGCGATGACCTTCCCAGATCAGGCCGGCATCCCCGGTCTCGGCATATTTCCTGGCGGTGTGGACGAAGGGCGCGTCCCAGCTCCAGGCGTCGGTGCCGGTGATGCGGACGCCGCGCTCGGTCAGATAGAGCGTCGCTTCGCGGCCCATGCCGCAGCCGCGCGCGAGATAGTCGGGCTCGCCGTAGCGCGCGCCGGCAGCGGTGTTGACCACCACGATGTCGAGCGGCTGCAGCGTCACGCCGGTGCGCTTCAGCTCGGCCTCGATATCGTCGGGGGTGGCCACATAGCCGTCGGGCAGGTGGCGGAAGTCGAGCTTGACGCCCCGCTGCAGGCACCAGTCGAGCGGCATTTCGTCGATCGTCCAGGCCGGCTTGCCGCCGTCGGTGGTCGAATGGAAATGATAGGGCGCGTCGAGATGGGTGCCGTTATGCGTGGAGCAGGCGAGCATCTCCACCGCCCAGCCGTCGCCGCCGGGCAGGTCGTCGGCGGTCAGGCCGGGAAAGAAGCGCAGGATCTGGTCGACGGAGGCCTTGTGGTCGACATAGGTGATCGACGGGGTCGTGCCCGGCGGATCGGACGCGATGTCGGACCTCAGCGATACCGAGAGATCGATGATGCGGCGCGCCATGAGTGTTCCTCCGTCAATGTTGGGTCTGCCAGCGCAGGGTACGCTTCTCGACGAGGCGCAGCGCCAGATTGGAAACGAGGCCGATCGCACCGAGCAGCGCGATGCCGGCGAACAGGTCGGCCGACTGGAACGAGCGGGCGGCGAGCAGGATGGCGGTGCCGAGCCCGGCCTGGGAGGCCAGCATCTCGCAGATGATCGCGAGGATCAGCGCCACCGTCATCGACAGCCGCATGCCGGCGAGGATGTCGGGCATGGCATTGGGCAGGCCCATCTTCCAGGCGAAGGCCGGCCCGGACATCTGCAGGCAGCGCGCCACCTCCTTCAGCCGTGGCTCGACCTCGGCGAAGCCGTGGATGGTGCCGAGCAGGGTCGGCCAGAGCGAGCCGAAGGCGACGACGGTCAGCGCCATGGCCGGCGACAGGCCCATCAGCGCGATGGCGACCGGAATGATCGCCGAGGCCGGCAGCGGCCGGAGGAATTCCAGCGTCGGCTGCAGATAGTCGCGGGCGGTCTTGGACAGGCCGATCGCCGCGCCCAGCACGATGCCGATCAGCCCGGCGAGCAGCCAGCCCTGCAGCATGCGGCCGACCGTGCCGAGCGTCTGGGCCGCGAGGTCGCCGCGCCGGAAGCCGTTGACGAGCGCCGCCCAGGCGTCGAACGGGTTCGGCACGAAGGCGCGCGAAACCCAGCCGGCCACCGAGGCGAGCCACCAGAGAAACAGCATGGCCGCGACGAGGGCGAGCGAGCCGATGAACAGGACGATGTCGCGGCTCTTCATGGCCGAGCCTCCGCGCCGATGCGCTGGTGACGGAACAGCCGGTGCTGCAGCGCGTTGAGCCCGGCATTGACGGCCCAGCCGAGGAACCCGATCCAGACGAGCGCCGCCAGCATCAGCTCCGGCCGCAGCGTCTGCTGGGCGATCATCAGCATGTAGCCGAGCCCCTGCGGATTGGCGGCGATCTCGACGGTGACCGCCACCACCAGGGCGAAGCCGGCGGCAAGGCGCAGCGCCACGAAGATGCGCGGCATGGCGGCCGGCAGCACGATCTTCCACAGGCGCTGCGCGCCCGAGAGGCCGAGCACGCGCGACACCTCCAGGAGCCGGGGCTCGATCTGCGACGCGGCGGCCTGGGCGAGGATCAGGCAGGGCCAGAAGGTGGCGAAGGCGACGATCGCCATCTCGATGCCGTAGCCGAAGCCGAACACCAGCATGGCGAGCGGGATGAGCGCGACCGAGGGGATCGGGCGGAACAGCTCGACCGCTGGTGTCGTCAGCGTGATGGCGGTGCGCGACAGGCCGATGAGGAAGCCGAGGGCGAGGCCGGTGACGGCGCCGAGGGCGAGCCCGCCGACGGCGCCGAGCAGGGTCTGCCAGGTGGCGAGGGCCAGCGTGCCGTCGCCCGCCGCCTCGACCCAGGCGCGGGCGACGGCGGTCGGCGCCGCGAGGCTTTCCGAATCCTTGCCCGGTCCCCGGAACCAGATCTCGGCCGCGGCGAGGAAGGCCACCGGCAATGCCGCGGCCTTGAGCCAGCGGGTGGAGGAGGAGGCCATCAGTGGCTCTCTTGCATCATGTCGAACAGGTCGCGCCGCAGCCTGAGGAAGTCGGGGTGCTCGCGCGTGGTGAGCTGGTTGCGCGGGCGGGCCAGCGGCACGTCGACCAGCCGGCCGATCCGGCCCGGATTGGGCATCAGCGCCACCACCCGGTCGCCGAGATAGAGCGCTTCCTCGAGATCGTGGGTGACGAAGAACACGGTCGTGTTGCGCTCGGCGGCGAGCGCCAGGACCTCGTCCTGGAGCTGCTGGCGCGTCATGGCGTCGAGCGCGCCGAACGGCTCGTCCATCAGCAGCACCTTCGGATCCTGCGCCAGGCAGCGGGCGATCTGCAGGCGCTGCTGCATGCCGCCGGAGAGCTGCGAGGGGAACTTGGCGCCGTGGTCCTTCAGGCCGACCTTGGCGAGCAGCGTCTCGATCAGCGGACCCTGCTCGGCGCGTGGCATGCCGGCCGCCTCCAGGGCGAGCGCGACATTGCCGCGCGCGTCGCGCCAGGGCAGCAGCGCCCGGCCGTAGTCCTGGAACACCACCGACACCTCGCGCGTCGGGCCGGTGATCGGCCGCCCGAACGAGGTGACGCTGCCGCCCGAGGCGGCAACGAGGCCGGCGACCACGCGCAGCAGCGTGGTCTTGCCGCAGCCGGAAGGTCCCATGACGCAGACGAACTCTCCCGGCTTCACCGAGAGGTTCACATCCGTCAGGATCGGCTTGCCGCCGAGCTCCACACGGAGCCCGGCGAAGGCGATCGCGGCCTGGTCGGCCGGCGAACGGGCGAGCATGGTCCCGCTCACGGCAGAACGACGTTGCTGGCGACTGGCTGGCCGCGCAGCATTTCCTGTTCACGCATGATGGTGATCCAGTAGTCGATCTCCGAGACGGTGATGGTCGGCTTCTGCGCGGAGATGATCGCATTGGCGAGCACGGCCGGCGGCAGTGCGATGTATTTGCCGATCGCTGCGCGCACCTTGGCGTCGTTGGCCTTGTCGGCGACGAAGGCCGAACCCTCGGCGAGGCCCTCGCGGAAGGCCTTGATCGCCTGCGGGTTCTTGGTCGCCCAGGCGCGGGTGGTGGAATACAGGATCGCCGGCAGGCCGGCCGGCAGCTCGGTGTGGAAATAGGACACCACGCGGCCGATATTGCCCTGGACGATGCGTTCCATGATCGGCGAGCCGGTGACGAGCGCGTCGACCGAGCCGCCGCGCAGGATATCGGCCATCTGCGGGAAGGCCGTTTCCACGAAGGTCACCTTCTTCCAGTCGGCCCCCTTCTCGGTCATCCACTTGCGGAACAGGACATGCAGGAAGGCGCCGAGGCCGGGCACGCCGACGCGCTTGCCCTCGGCCGACTTGGCGTCGGTGATGCCCGCGCCGTTCTTCTCCACGAAACCGTAATTGGCGACGTCCTTGGAGGTGACCGAACCGCCGGCGACGGCCACCAGATCGAGGCCGCCGTCATTGGCCTGCAGCATGACCGAGGGAGTCGGGCCGCCGATCTGGACGCTGTCGGCCTGCATGGCCGCGGGAATGTTGGAATTGAGCGCGATCAGCTGGAAATTGACCTCGAGCCCGCGCGAGCGGAAATAGCCGTTTTCCTGGGCGACGAAGGCCGAGGTGAAGTCGGCGACTGCGGTATAGCCGACGGTCACCTTCATCGGGGTCTGCGCGATGGCGGGAAAGCCGGTCAGGGCCGTGCCGGCGGCAAGGCCGCCCGTGAAACCGCGGCGGGTCAGTTTGGTCATGGATCTCATCCTCCTAGAGCCGAGCTTGTTCCGATCCGGATCTTCGCCGTCCGGTAACTGCTGATGATGAAAGGGACTTAACGCGAGGGCGCGGCGGCCCCCGGCGATCGGGTCTGCGTCTTGTCGCCGACGAAGGCCCTGAGGCCAGCGGCGGCGAAGGCACCGGCGCGCGACAGCAGCGCCTCGGTGTCCTTGTCGGTCGTCGCCCCGTCGGACAGGCGGTCGGCGCGACCGGTCGGCGACATCTGCGTCAGCGTCGCACCGATGATGAAGAGATAGCCCCAGGTCGCGTCTGCCAGCGACAGTTCCGGCAGCGCCATCCGGAGGGCGGCGATGTAGCGCTTCGCCATCACATCGTAGCTCGCTGCGATCAGCCCCTGTGCCCAGGGATTGTTGGAGGCGGCGGTCGTCAGGATCAGGTTCGCGAAATAATGGCCGCCGCGCGAGGGATCGTGACCGGCCTCGACGGTGGGCCGCAAAAGGGAATCGACGATCTCCTCGACGGTCACCTGGCCGCGCGCGATCATCGTGTCGAGCCGGGCGAGGCGGATCCGGTTGATGGCGCCGGACCGGCGCGCGAACATCGCCTCGAACAGCCCTTCCTTCGTTCGGAAATGATAGTGCAGCAGCGCCTGGGCCACGCCGGCCGCCTGCGCGATCTCGCGCATGCTCGTGCCGTCGAAGCCGCGGCGGGCGAACAACCGCTCGGCAGCGTCGAGGATGTCTTCCTTCGACGTCGATTTGGCGCGGTTTTTCGCGATGGTCTGCGGCATGGGCAGAAGCGGGCCCGAGAACTGACTGTTCGATCAGTCAAGCATGACGTGACGGGTGACGCAAGGCCGATTCCGGCGCGCCGGACTGCGACATTTGGTACGCCGCGCTAACGCCTGCTCAGCGGGAGGGCCGGCCTTGCGCGTGCCCTTGGCCCGGTTCGGAAAGATCCCGTCGGTCCCCATGCCGTTCGCGCCGAACGGCCCTTTTCGCGCGGTGCGCGGCGCCGACGGGCGGCAGCGCCGGGCATTGAGGGATTGATTCAGCATCCGCCCAACTTTCTGGGGGTTCTGGGGAAGAAGGGACACGTTTCGCGCGCCTGGCCGACGAGATGGCCGCATGCGGGCGCGGCGGCACGCTCCTCGATCCTTTCGGGTTTGGCGCCGCCGGCCGCTTCCTGTTCGTCACGCGGCCGGACGGGGAGAGGCGATCTTCGCGCCGGTCGATGCCGCCTCGTCGCCTTCGTCCGCCGCATCCCTCGGAAGCGGGCGATCCCTTGCCGTCTGTGCGCCGAAATGCCGGGCGCGGATCAGGCGGGCGCGCTGGCCGGCCGATGGCGGTCGGGCGGACACCTGAAAGCCCGCCGATGGCGGTCCGGCCCCGCCTCTACCAGGCGAGCAGCCGCCGGCCGAGCAGGGCGCCGGCGGCGGTGGTCGCGCCGATCGCGACCGAATACCAGGTGGCGACGAAAAACGGCGAGTCGTCGGTGCAGTGCAGGCCGTAGAACAGGGCTGCGATGGCCGCGGCGGCGAGACCCGCCATGGCACCGGCGCGGGCGGGATCGGCGGGGGCCGCCGAGCGCAGCGCGAAGAGCAGCGCGGCGAGCGGGCCGGCGGCCATGAACGGGATGGCGAGAAGGCAGAGCTGCCAGCTGCGCCCGACGAGGCGGCTCATGTAGAGCGAGGCCGGCTGCGTCGCGATTTCATGGCCGAGGCCGAACAGCAGGACGAGCGCCGGCACGACCATCAGCGCGCGCGGCAGGGCGCCGTCCGGCCGGGCGGCCGCCCGGACGAGCGCGATGGCGGCGACCGCCAGGGTCGCCACGAACAGGATCTTCAGTTCGAACAGCATGCTGCCCGCCGCGGCCGCGAGGTCGGCGCGCGGCTTGACCACCAGGATCAGCAGGGCGAAGGCCATGATGGGGGCCGACGCCAGCGCCAGCATCAGCCGGCGCGAGGGGGCAAGGCCTGCCGGTTTGGCGTCACGGGCGAGTGCGGCGATCAGGTCCTCGGTCTTCATGGCCGCCTCATATCGTTCCGCGCAGCATGCCGGCGAGCGCGCCGAGGGCCCGGTGCAGCTGCACCCGCACCGCTCCGGGGCTCATGTTCAGGGCGCGTGCGGTTTCCGCCGTGTCGTGGCCATCGACGAACATGGCGCGGATCACCGCCTTCTGCCCGGCCGGCAGGGTCTCGGCGAGCTTCACCACGTCGCGCGTCGCGATCTCCGGCGTGCCGTCGGGCGCGGCGATCACCTCGGCGAGGTCGTCGATGTCGACGCTGCCCGTCGCCCCGCGCCGGCGCAGCGCGTCGATCAGCTTGTGGCGGAGGATCGCGCGCACCCAGGGCACGAAGGGCTCGGTGCTGAGCCAGCTCGCGCGCTTCAGGTGGATGGCGATCAAGACTTCCTGCACGATGTCCTCCGCTTCCGCGACCGGCCGGCCCGCCCGGGCCAGTCCGCTGCGCGCGATCTGCCGCAGGAACGGCGCAAGCGCGTGCAGGAGCTGTCGATAGGCGGCCTCGTCGCCGGCAAGACCCGCCCGCATCAGCCCGCGCCATTCTTCGTCACGGTCTTTCACGTGGGATCCATGCCTGTTCCGATATCGGGCGCCGGGGTGCGAACGTTACAACGCGAAGGTTAGCCCGGCCGGCCGCGCGCCGCGAGGGCCGCCGGCAGCCTCGTGGCAAGGCCTAGCATTTCACGGCCGCCGGGCGAAGTCGGCGGAGGTTCCGGTCAGCTTCGCTGTGGCAAAATATGTTGACGTTTACGTCAACGTCAGATAGACCCGGCGCCATCGCGGCAGAGCCCTGCCCGAGCATCTGGCCCAAGACGACGCGAGGTCCTTTCCGGATGGCGCAATCGCTGATCCTCGATGCCCAAGGCCGTGACGCCCGCGGCTCCACCATGACCCTGGCTGATCTGGTGGCCGGTGCCGGCGGCGGGTCGCCGACCGCGGCGAAAGATCTCATCACCATCCGCGAGATGACCCGCGAATTCGGCGTCACCGCCCGCGCGCTGCGCTTCTACGAGGAAAAGGGCCTGATCGCGCCGACGCGCGACGGCCAGGACCGGCTCTATTCGCGCCGCGACCGTGGCCGGCTGCGCCTGGTCCTGATGGGCAAATGCGTCGGCTTCTCGCTGGAAGAGGTCAAGGCCATGCTCGACCTCTACGACCTCGGCGACGGCGGCGTCACGCAGATGAAGGTGGCGCGCGGCAAATATCGCGAGCAGATCGCCCGGCTGCGCGCCCAGAAACGCGACATCGACACGGCGATCAGCGAACTCGAGCGGGCCATCATGGTCATCGACCATCGGCTCGCGGCCAAGGATACGGCCGGTCCCGCGCCGGCCGAAGACTGACATCGCGCCGGCGCGCCGCCGGCAACGGAACACCCCGGCGCAGCCCCGCCGCTGCCCGGTTGTCTTGAGGGAGAAGAGCCATGCCGGTCTACAAGGCCCCTGTCGACGATTCGCTGTTCGTTCTCTACGACGTCCTGAAGATGGAGAATTACGGCAATCTCGCCGGTTTCGCCGATGCGCCGCGCGATCTCGTCGAGGCCGTGCTGAACGAAGGCGCCAAGCTCTGCGAGGAGGTGCTGCAGCCGCTCAACGTCGTCGGCGACACGGTCGGCTGCCATCGCAACGACGACGGCTCGGTCACCACCCCGCCGGGCTTCAAGGAGGCCTATCAGCAATATCGCGAGGGCGGCTGGCTCGCGCTTTCCACCGACCCGGCCTATGGCGGCCAGGGCCTGCCGGTCGTGCTCAACGCGGTGATCGGCGAATATCTGTCGTCGGCGAACCTGGCCTGGGCCATGTATCCGGGCCTGACCCAGGGCGCCATGGCGGCGCTGCACGTCCACGCCAATGACGAGATCAAGCGCACCTATCTGCCGAAGATGGCCACCGGCGAGTGGACCGGAACGATGAACCTGACCGAGCCGCACTGCGGCACGGATCTCGGCCTCCTGCGCACCAAGGCCGTGCCCCAGGCCGACGGCTCCTACAAGATTTCCGGCCAGAAGATCTTCATCTCCGCCGGCGAGCACGACATGTCCGCCAACATCGTGCACCTGGTGCTCGCCCGCATCGAGGGCGCGCCGGCCGGCACCAAGGGCATCTCGCTGTTCGTCGTGCCGAAATTCCTGCCCGACGCAGCCGGCAATGCCGGCAGCCGCAACCCGGTCTCCTGCGGCAAGATCGAGGAGAAGATGGGCATTCACGGCAATTCGACCTGCGTCATGAACTATGACGGGGCGACGGGCTGGCTCGTCGGCCAGGAGAACAAGGGCCTGGCGGCCATGTTCGTGATGATGAACGAGGCGCGCCTGTCGGTCGGCCTGCAGGGTCTGTCGCAGTCCGAGGTCGCCTACCAGAACGCCGTCGCCTATGCCAGGGACCGCCTGCAGGGCCGGTCGCTGTCCGGCCCCAAGGCGCCCGACAAGCCGGCCGACCCGATCATCGTCCATCCCGACGTGCGCCGCACCCTGATGACCATGCGCGCGATCAACGAGGCCGGCCGTGCGCTGGTGCTGTGGACGGCGCTCGCCGCCGACGTGCACCACCGTTCCACCGATGCCGCCGAGCGGCAGAAGGCCGACGACCATCTCGGCCTGATGACGCCGGTGGTGAAGGGCGTCCTGACCGATCTTGGCTTCGACAACGCGGTCAAGGCCCAGCAGATGTATGGCGGCCATGGCTACATCAACGAATGGGGCATGGGCCAGTTCGTCCGCGATGCCCGCATCACCATGATCTACGAGGGCGCCAACGGCATCCAGGCGCTCGACCTGGTCGGCCGCAAGCTCGGCGCCAATGGCGGCCGCGCGGTCATGGCCTTCTTCGGCGAGGTCGGCGCCTTCTGCGCGCAGCACAAGGACGATGCCGCGCTCGGGCCCTTTGTCGCAGCCCTCTCCAAGGGTTTGAAGGATCTGCAGTCGGCCACCATGTGGTTCATGCAGAACGCCATGGCCAAGCCCGACAATGCCGGCGCCGGGTCGACGCCCTATATGCATCTCTTCGGCCTCGTCGCGCTCGGCTACATGTGGGCGCGCATCGCGAAGGCCGCCAACGAGAGGATCGCCGCCGGCAGCGACGAGGAGCGGATGAAGGCCAAGCTCGCCACCGCCCGCTTCTTCTTCGAGCAGATGCTGCCGGAAACGGCGGCGCATCTCGCCCGCATTTCCGCCGGCGCCGATTCGATGATGGCGCTGCCGGCCGAGATGTTCTGACGGCCGGAAAGGTTTCGTGACCGGAGGGCCCGCGGGAACGCCGGCGGGCTCTCCCAAAAGAGAGATGACGTCGCCTGAGATTTGGAGGGTGTAACAGCACATCCGATCTGCGACAGTCGCCGCCGCACATGACCCCGGGAGTTCATCCGATGAGCGCGATCAACCTGCCGAAGCCGGCCTGGCACACCGAAGAGCACGACATGCTCGCCGAAAGCGCGAAGGCCTTCCTCGCCAAGGAATTCGTGCCCAATATCGACCGCTGGACCGAGGCCGGCGTGATGGACCGCGACGCCTGGACGAAGGCCGGCGCCGCCGGCCTCTTGTCGGCGTCGATCCCGGAGGAATATGGCGGCGCCGGCGGCAACTACAGCCACGAGGCGATCATTGCCCATGAGATCGGCCTTGCCGGCGCCGACAGCTGGGGCTGGGCCATCCACGGGCCGATCGTCGCCCCCTATATCCAGCACTACGGCACCGAGGAGCAGAAGCGCCACTGGCTGCCGAAGCTGGCCACCGGCGAACTGATCGCCGCGCTCGCCATGACCGAGCCGGGCGCCGGCTCCGACGTCCAGGCGATCCGCACCAAGGCCGAGCGCTCGGGCAATGGCTGGGTGCTGAACGGCTCCAAGACCTTCATTACCAATGGCCAGCACGCCAACCTGATCGTGGTGGCGGCCAAGACCGATCCGAGCCAGGGTGCCAAGGGCGTGTCGCTGTTCGTGGTCGAGACCGACAACGCTCCGGGCTTCCGCCGCGGTCGCAAGCTGAAGAAGCTCGGCCTCGACTGGGCCGATACCTCCGAACTGTTCTTCGACGACATGAAGCTGCCGGCCGAGGCGCTGCTCGGCCAGGAGGCGAACCAGGGCTTCTACCAGATGATGAAGGCGCTGCCGCAGGAGCGCCTGACCATTGCCGGCGCGGCGGTCGCCATGATGGAGCGCGCGCTCGGCCTGACCATCGACTACGTCAAGGAGCGCAAGGCCTTCGGCAAGCGCATCCTGGATTTCCAGAACACCCAGTTCGAGCTGGCCGACATGAAGACCGAGGCGACCATGGCCAAGGCCTTCTACAATACCTGCGTCGGCCTGCACATCGAGGGGCGCTGCGACACGGCCACCGCCTCCATGGCCAAATACAAGCTCTCCGACCTGCAGAACACCATCGTCGACCGCTGCCTCCAGCTCTTCGGCGGCTACGGCTTCATGGACGAATACCCGATCTCGCGCATGTACCGCGACGCGCGCATCCAGCGCATCTACGGCGGCACCAACGAGATCATGAAGCTTCTGATTTCGCGCACGCTTTGAAGCGGGCGCGCCAAGCCAAACGCTAGGATCACGGGAAAGGAACCCGCCATGACCGACGTTTTCGTCTATGACCATGTCCGCACGCCGCGCGGCAAAGGCAAGGCCGACGGGTCCCTGCACGAGGTGACCGCCCTCGAGCTGGCGACCCAGGCGCTGAAGGCGATCAAGGCGCGCAACAATCTCGACACCAAGCGGCTCGTCGACGACGTCGTGCTCGGCTGCGTCGACCCGGTCGGCGAAGCCGGCGGCGACATCGCCCGCATCGCCGCGCTGAAGGCCGACTATGGCCAGGAGGTTCCGGGCGTGCAGATCAACCGGTTCTGCGCCTCCGGCCTCGATGCGGTCAATTTCGCGGCCGCCCAGGTGATGGCCGGCCAGCACGACATGACCGTGGCCGGCGGCGTCGAGAGCATGTCGCGTGTCGGCATGGGCGCCTCGGGCGGCGCCTGGCCGGTCGACCCGTCCATCGCGGTGAAAAGCTACTTCATGCCGCAGGGCGTTTCGGCCGACCTGATCGCCACCAAATACGGCTTCTCGCGCGCCGATGTCGACGCCTATGCCGTGGAGAGCCAGAAGCGCGCCGCGCGCTCCTGGGAGGAGGGCCGGTTCAAGAATTCGGTCATCGCGGTCAAGGACATCAACGGCCTGACCATTCTCGACCATGACGAGCACATGCGGCCCTCGACCACCATGCAGTCGCTGGCAAGCCTCAACGCCTCCTTCGTCATGATGGGCGAGGCCGCCGGCTTCGACGCCGTCGCCGTGCAGGCCCATCCGGAAATCGAGGGCGTCAACCACGTGCACCATGCCGGCAATTCCTCCGGCATCGTCGACGGCGCGGCCGCCGTCCTGCTCGGCTCGAAGGAGGCCGGCCTCGCCGCGGGCCTCAAACCCCGCGCCCGCATCCGCGCCTTCGCCAATATGGGCTCTGAGCCGGCGATCATGCTGACCGGCCCGATCGACGTCACCAACAAGCTCCTGAAGAAGGCCGGCATGTCGGTCGGCGACATCGACCTGTTCGAGCTGAACGAGGCCTTCGCCTCCGTCGTGCTGCGCTACATGCAGTATTTCGACATCCCCCACGACAAGATCAACGTCTGCGGCGGCGCCATCGCCATGGGCCACCCGCTCGGCGCGACCGGCGCGATGATCCTCGGCACTGTGCTGGACGAGCTCGAGCGCACCGGCAAGTCGACCGCGCTCGTCACGCTGTGCATCGGTGCCGGCATGGGCACCGCGACCATCATCGAGCGCGTCTGAGAGGAGAGTTCCCGTCATGAACCTCAAGAACTTCACCTTTTCCGTCGACGCCGACGGCATCGCGCTCCTGACCTGGGACATGAAGGACAAGTCGATGAACGTCATCGACGAGTCCGTGGGCGAGGATCTCAACGCGGCGATCGACGCGGTGGTCGCCGACCCGGCCATCAAGGGCTGCGTGATCACCTCGGGCAAGGACACCTTCTCCGCCGGCGCCGACCTCACCATGCTCGAGCGCTCCGGCAAGGCCTATGCGGCGAATGTCAGGACCAAGGGTCCGGAAGCGGCCATGGCCGCCTTCTTCGAGGAGAGCCGGTCGCTGTCGCTGGTGCTGCGCAAGCTGGAGACCTGCGGCAAGCCCTTCGTCGCCGCCATCAACGGCATGTGTCTAGGCGGGGCTTTCGAGATCGCGCTGGCGAGCCACGCCCGCATCGCCTCCGACAATCCGAAGCTGCGCGTCGGCCTGCCCGAGGTGAAGGTCGGCCTGTTTCCGGGCGCCGGCGGCACCCAGCGGGTGCCGCGCATGACCAACACGCAGGACGCCCTGCAGATGCTGCTGAAGGGCGACCAGCTCAAGGCCGACCGCGCCAAGGCCATGGGCCTGATCGACGAGGTCGTGCCGGCGGCGAACCTGATCGAGGCTGCCAAGGCGCGCCTGAAGGCGGGCGTCGATCCGAAGAAGCCCTGGGACAAGGAGAAGTTCCGCCTGCCCTCCGGTCCGGTCTATTCGCCGGCCGGCATGATGACCTGGCCGCCGGCCAACGCCATCTACCGGCGCGAGACCTACGACAATTATCCCGGCGCCCGCGCCATC
The DNA here is from genome assembly GCF_026847585.1 of Phreatobacter sp. AB_2022a. NCBI lineage: Bacteria > Pseudomonadati > Pseudomonadota > Alphaproteobacteria > Hyphomicrobiales > Phreatobacteraceae > Phreatobacter > Phreatobacter sp. AB_2022a. The sequence goes on along the minus strand of NZ_JAPSET010000043.1, from coordinate 16,984 downwards.
CTGCAGGTGGTCTATGAAGGCCTGCAGGTGCCGATGGATACGGCTCTGCGCATCGAGTCGCGTCATTTCGCCCATGTCCTGCGCTCGCCGCAGGCCCAGGCGATGATCCGCTCGCTGTTCGTCTCGATCGGCGCGCTCGGCAAGGGTCTGCGCCGGCCCCGGGGCGTGCCGGCTTCGCAGCTGAAGACGGTCGGCGTGCTCGGCGCCGGCTTCATGGGCGCGAGCATCGCCTATGTCACCGCGCTCGCCGGCATGGACGTCGTCCTGCTCGACCGCGACATGGAGAGCGCCGAGAAGGGCAAGGCCCATTCGCACAAGCTGGTCACCGACCAGATCAACAAGGGCCGGTCGACCAGCGCGGCGCGCGATGCCCTGCTCGCCAAGATCAAGCCGACGGCGGACTATGCCGACCTTGCCGGCTGCGATCTGATCATCGAGGCCGTCTTCGAGGATCCGGCGGTCAAGGCCGACGTCATCAAGAAGGCGGAAGCCGCGATCCGCCCGGACTGCATCTTCGCCTCCAACACCTCGACCCTGCCGATCACCGGCCTGGCCGAGCACTCGGTCCGCCCCGAGCAGTTCATCGGCATCCACTTCTTCTCGCCCGTCGACAAGATGATGCTGGTCGAGACGATCATGGCCAAGAAGACCGGGGACCGGGCGCTGGCGACTGCGCTCGACTACGTCAAGGCGATCAAGAAGACGCCGATCGTGGTCAACGACACCAGGGGCTTCTACGTCAATCGCTGCGTCGGCAACTATATCCGGGAGGCCCACCTCCTGCTGATGGAAGGCGTGCCGGCCGTGATGATCGACAATCTCGCCAAGCAGGCGGGCATGCCGGTCGGGCCGCTGACGCTCAACGACGAGGTCGCCATCGACCTTGGCCTGAAGATCCTGAAAGCCACCAAGCAGCAGGTCGGCGCCCAGGCGGTCGATCCGCAGCAGGAAAAGCTGCTGACCTTCCTGGTCGAGCAGGAGGGCCGGATCGGCAAGAAGGCGAAGAAGGGTTTCTACGACTATCCGGACGGCAAGAAGAAGACCATCTGGCCGGGCCTGAAGGACTTCGTCGGCACGCAGATCGCGCCTGAGGATGTCGACCGCCAGGAGGTGATCGACCGCCTCCTGATGACCTGCGCGCTGGAGGCGGCGCGCTGCTTCGAGGAGGGCGTCGTCACCGACCCGCGCGAGGCCGATGTCGGCTCGATCCTCGGCTTCGGCTTTGCGCCGTGGTCCGGCGGCACGCTGTCCTATATCGACATGTACGGCCTCAAGGCGCTGGTGGCGCGCGCCGACGCGCTCGCCGCCAAGTACGGCGACCGTTTCCTGCCGAACAGGCTGCTGCGCGACATGGCCGCCTCCGGCGAGACCTTCTACGGTCCGAAGGCGGCCAGGCAGGCCGCCTGACGGCGCCTCGATCGGATTGCGTCATGGCGGGCGGCCTTCGGGCCGCCCGCTGTCGTTTCGGCATCGGATGATCGCCGCCGCCCGCCGTGTTATGGCACGTGGGCCTGCCGGAAATCCGGGCCCGCCGAGGGCGGGGAATCCGCACCGCAGATTGCCGGAACGACGATGAACCTGCGCCAGATGGAAATATTCAGGGCCGTGATGCTCGCGGGGACCATCACCGGCGCGGCGAAGTCCCTGAACCTGTCGCAGCCTTCCGTGACCGAGATGCTGCGGCGGACGGAGGAGAAGCTCAAATATCGGCTGTTCGCGCGGATCAAGGGCCGGCTCGTCCCGACCCCCGAGGCCCAGATCCTGTTCGGTGAAGCCCAGGCCATTTTCGAGCGGGTTTCGAGCCTCAATCATTCCTCGGAGCTGCTGCGCGACGCGCAGCTCGGTTCGGTCAGCATCGTCACGACATCGGCCCTCGGCCTCTACATCCTGCCGAAGCTGCTCGGCGATTTCATCACGTCCAAGACCGATGTGCGGTCGCGCCTGATCATCCGGCGGCACTTCGATCTCGTCGATTCCGTCCTGTCCGATGCGAACGGGATCGGGCTGGCATTCTACCACGACAACGATCCGCGGGTCGTCCGGCGCGAACTGGTGAAGGCGCCGCTCACCTGCATCTGCCCGAGCGGCCACCCCCTGGCTGAGCTCGACGAGATCCGCATTGCCGATCTCATCCGCTTCCCCCTGATCACCTATGCGTCCAGCAAGGGGCTTGCCCCGGTCGCCAACGGCCTGTTCGCCGAAGCCGGCATTTCCTTCCGATCGGTCGCCGCCGTGACCGATATCGCCCAGGCCTGGGCGCTGGTTCAGGCCAAGGCCGGCGTCGCGATCGTCGATCCCTTCTCCAATCTCGGGGATCTGTTTCCCGATGTGGCCGAGCGTCCGGTCGTGTCGGGCGCGCGGGCGACGCTGAACGCGCTCGTCGCGCCGCATCGCCCCATTTCGCGGGCCGCCGACGCCTTCATCGGCCATCTGCAGGCGGAGCTGCAAGAGCGCCTCAAATGGCGCGGATAGGCCGGCCGCCCGGCGCGGCGAGCGCTCGCGGCAGGACCGCCGTCAGGCGTGCGGGCCGTGCCTGATCTGGTCGGCGATTTTTTCGGCGATCATCAGCACGGGGATGTTGAGGTTGGCGCAGGGGATGGTCGGCATGACCGAGGCGTCGCAGACGATCAGCCCTTCGGTGCCGACCACCGCTCCGCGGCTGTCGCAGACGACGGCCGGATCGTCCGGGTCGCCCATCCTGCAGGTTCCACACGGGTGCCAGACGCCGCCGACATTGAGTTTGAGATAGGCGTGAAGCAGGGCCTCGTCGGCGATGAGGGCCTCGACCGAGGGCGTGCCGTCATTGGCAGCCTTCAGGACGAGCCGGCGCAGGCCGGCGCTCGCATCCATGGCCGGTCCGACGATGCCCATGGCGATGCCGTTGACCGGATCCGGGCGCAGCCATTTCTTCACCCGCGCCGAATAGGTCGAGGGAAAGGCGTCCTGGCAGCCGCCGCGCAGCGCGACGCCCTGCAGGATCGAGGCCGAAAGGCGGAAGCTCGCCGCGAGGCGCATCAGGTCCGCGGGATCGGACAGCAGCCGGAAATCGACATGCGGTTCGACACGCGGATCGGCCGAGGCGAGCGTGACGAAGCCGCGCGAGACCGACTTGTTGACCCAGCCGAACAGCGTTCCGATCCGATGGCCGACCGCATGCCAGCCCGATCGCGCGTTGACGGCCAGATGCATGTCGCCCCGCGGTGCGCCGGCAAGCCCGGAGGACCAGCGCAGGATCGCCTGGATATGATAGTGGTCGCCGCGCGGCAGCCGGTTTTCCCCGGGGATATAGGCGGAGACGCCGATCGAGGGATGCTCCTGCAGATTGCGGCCGACGCCCGGCCGGCCCACCACGGTGCCGATGCCGAGGCGCGACAGGTGGTCCGGCGCGCCGATGCCGCTGCGCATGAGCACGGCCGGCGAATGAAGCGCGCCGCAGCTGACGACGACCAGACGGGACCTGACCTCCAGCGAACGGCCCGCGCGTGACAGGCGGGCGCCGACGGCCCTGACGCCGTCCATCAGGATCCGCTCGACATGGCTGTCGGTCCAGATCGTCAGGTTCGGCCGCGCGCGGACCGTCGCGGTGAGATAGCCGACGGCGGCCGAAACCCGCCGGTTGCCTTCGTCGAGATTGGTGGCGATCGGATAGACGCCGTCCTCCCAGGCGCCGTTCTGGTCGTCGCGCGCGGCATAGCCCTGGGCCTCGAGCTCGGCTTCGACATGCCGCACGAAGCCGGCATGGAGCGTGCGCGGGACACGCTTCACGGGGATCGGGCCGAGATGGCCGTGGAGCGTATTGCCGTCCTGGTAGTCGAGATCGTGTTCGAGCTTGCGGAAGAAGGGCAGGACATTGTCCCAGTTCCAGCCCTTCGCGCCTTCCGCCGCCCATTCGTCATAGTCGGCCGGCGCGCCGCGATTGGCGCCGATGCCGTTGATCGACGAGCCGCCGCCCAGAATGCGCGCCTGTTCGTAGGGCCGCGGCGCGGCCCGGTCGTGCTCGCCCCCGCCGATGCCCATGGCGACGCTGAGGTCCGGCCAGGTCCAGTCCTTGTTGAAATAGGCGCGGCCGGGATAGGGCGAGGCGATGACCGCGGGGACCGCGCCCGGAGCGAGGTCCTGTCCCGCCTCGACCAGCAGGACCTGGCGGGCCGCATCCTCGGACAGGCGTGCCGCCAGCACGCATCCGGCCGAGCCGCCGCCGAGAATGATCACGTCGAAGCTGCCGGGGGCGGCCTCCGCTGGATGGGTCATGGTCAGGCTTTCAACACATCCCAGAAATAGCAGACCGAGCCGTCCTTGACGCCCTGGACGGACTTGCGGAACGCCGTCTTGATGAAGAACTGCCCGAGCGGCAGGATCGGCACCTGGTCCAGGGCGCGCCGCTGGATATCGTCCAGGAGGCTCTGCTGGCGCGCCGGGTCGGTCGCGACCAGCCATTCCGCGGTCAGGCGCTCGGTTTCGTCGTCCTTGTACCAGCCGGTCCAGTTGGCATCGCCCCGGATGGTCGTGTTGACCGCCGGATTGGCGATCGAAACGCTCGGCCAGTTGGTGTGGTAGATGCTCCAGCCGCCACGTTCGACCGGCTCCTTGGACAGCCGGCGCTGCAGCACGCTGCCCCAGTCCATGTCCTGGAGATCGACGTTGAAGCCGATCGACTTCAGGAGCTCGGCGGTGATCTGTCCATGCGGGCTGATCGCGGGATAGTCGACCGGGTTGACGATGACCACCTTCTCGCCGGCATAGCCTGCGGCCTTGACCGCCGCGCGCGCCTTGGCGAGGTCGCGCGATGCCGGCATCTGCGTGGCGCCGAGCTCGGTCACACCCGGCATGCCGCAGGGCAGCATGGTCCGGCAGCGCCGGTAGGCCTCGGCCTCGGTGCCGACGATCGCCTGCATGTAGTCGTCCTGCTGGAGCACCGACAGCGCAACCTGGCGCAGCTTGGCGTTGTTGAACGGCGGCTGGATGGCGTTGAAGCGCGCCATCGCGACGAAACCGTAAGGATCCTGGTTGCGGATGCCGATGTCGCGCGATCGGGCGAGCAGGGGGATCAGGTCGGGCAGTGCCTGCTCCCACCAGTCGATCTCGCCGGTCTGCAATGCCGCCGCCGCCGTGCTGGGATCGGGCATGATCGCCCATTCGAGGCGGTCGATCTCCACGCGCTTGCCGCCGGAGGTCCAGTCCGCCGGCTCGGCGCGCGGCCGGTACCGGTCGAAGCGCTCGTAGACGGCGCGCGCGCCCGACACATATTCGTCGGCCTTGAAGCGGAACGGCCCCGAGCCGACCATGTCGGTCACCTGGGTCATGGGGTCGGTCCTGGCCAGCCGCTCGGGCATGATGAAGGCCGGCGAGGAATGCGGCTTGCCGATGGCGTCGAGCAGCAGCGGGAAGGGGTGCTTCAGCCGGATCCGAAGGGTCCGGTCGTCGGCGGCTTCGAAGGCCTCCGTCGCCGCGGCGAGCGTCTGGCCGAACTGGTCGCGCTTGCTCCAGCGCTCGAGGCTCGCGGCGCAGTCGCGGGCGAGCACGCGCTCGCCGTCATGGAACTCGAGGCCCTCGCGCAAGGTGATCAGCCAGGTCCGCTGGTCGTCCGAGACCGTCGCGCCCTCCGCCATTTGCGGCCGCGGATGAAGCTTGCCGTCGACGCCGTAGAGCGTATCGAAGACGCAATAGCCATGGGTGATGGTGACGGCGGCAAAGGTCCAGACCGGATCGAGCGCCGACAGGTTGGCCTGGGGCACGAACCGCAGGACGCGCCGGCCGGCGGTCTGGCCGATGGCCGGCGCGTTGAGCGGCCACGCGGCCGCCGCGACCGAGGCGGCGGCAGTCTTCAGCAAGGCGCGACGTGTCGGAACCATCGAAATCCCCCTGATGTCCAAGTGCGCCGGGGATCTTCCTGAGCCGGCCGGCGACGGGCAAATCGTCATTGGTCGGGCATCCATAGGTTTTTCCTATGGCCTGTCGCGCAACGGTGCCATGCGGTTCCGGCCCGCGTCCTGCTGCGCGACGCTGCGTCCGGGCCGCCGTCAGACCGGCACCTCCAGCGATCGCTTGAGCTGCTTGAGCACCACGCTGGTGGTGAATTTCCGGATGTTCGGATTGTCGGCCATCATGCGGTCGGCCAGGACGTCGAATGTGTCGATCGATGCCGTCACCACCACCAGCGTGTAGTCGCCGCGGCCGGTAAGGCACCAGGCCTGCTGCACGTCCGGCGTGCGTGAGATCCAGTGATGGAGCGAGGGCAGGAGCTCGGGGCGGTCGCGTTCGAGCTCCAGCTCGACCAGCAGGGTGACGCTCGCCCCGAGGCTGCGCGGCTCGACGATCGAGACATCGCGCAGGATGACCTTTTCGTCCCTGAGCCGCTGCAGCCGGCGCTGGGTCGAGGACGGCGACAGGCCGACCTTGTCGGCAAGCTCGCCGATCGTCTGCCCGGCATCGCGCTGCATCTCCCGCAGGATCGCCCTGTCGTGGCCAGTCAGCTCCATGATCGCCCCCGTTCGCTGCATCTTTTGGGAATTCCGCCCGATCTGTCCGCCATTTTCGGGATTTTCACCCAGACGGACTTGATAGCAAGAGTGCATGAGCAACCTGATGCCTCCCACTGCCGAGGGGATCGCGGCCGCGGCCGGCCGGATCGACCCGATCTTCCTCGACACGCCGCTCGTCGAACATGACGAGGCCAATGCCGCGCTCGGCTGCCGGCTGCTCGCGAAGGTCGAGACGCTCAACCCGATTCGCTCCTTCAAGGGGCGCGGCACCGACTGGTGGCTGGCCCACCTTGGCGCATCCGACCGGCCGATCGTTTCCGCCTCCGCCGGCAATTTCGGCCAGGGTCTTGCTTATGCCGCGCGGCGGCGCGGCCGCCGGCTCACCGTCTTCGCGGCGGCGGCCGCCAATCCGGGCAAGGTCGCGGCCATGCGGCGGCTGGGCGCGACCGTCGTCCTCGACGGTGCCGATTTCGACGCCGCCAAGGCCGCGGCGCGCCGGTTCGCCGCCGCGGAGGGCCTGATCTTCGTCGAGGACGGCGGCGAGCGCCTGATCGCCGAAGGCGCCGGCACCATCGCCCGCGAGATCACCGAAACGCTCGACCGGCGCCAGGCGGGCCTCGACACGCTGGTCGTGCCGCTCGGCAATGGCGCCCTGCTCACCGGCATGGGCGCATGGATGCGCACGGCGCGGCCGGCGGTGCGGGTCATCGGCGTGGTTGCCGCCGCGGCCCCGGCCATGAAGCTGTCCTGGGAGCGCGGCCGGATCGAGACCACCGCGCGGGCCGAAACGATGGCCGACGGCATCGCGGTGCGCGAGCCGGTCGACTATGCCCTCGCCTGCATGCGGACGACGGTGGACGAGGTCCTGGCGGTCGACGAGGCGGCGATCGGCGAAGCCATGGCCCTCTGTCGCCGGCACTACGGCCTGATCGTCGAACCGGCGGGCGCGGCAGGCCTTGCCGCCGTCATGTCCCGCGCCGGCCGTTTCGCCGGCAAGACCGTGGCAACCGTCCTGTGCGGCGGCAACATGCCTGCCGCGGAAGCCTGAGCGGTGCCGGTCAGGCCGGTCCTCGCTTTCGGCGACCCGCGGCTGCGCCGTCCGGCCCGGCCGGTGGACCTCGACCGCGACGACTGGCGGGACGACGCCCGCGATCTCGCCGACACACTCGCCGACCTTCGTCGCCGGCTCGGTTTCGGCCGCGCGCTCGCCGGTCCGCAGATCGGCTCGCCCTTCCGCCTGATCGCCTTCGATTGCGCGCTCGGGCATTTCGTCGCCGTCAATCCCGAGATCACCTGGCGATCCGAGGCGCTGATGCCGGTCTGGGACGACTGCTTCAGCCTGCCAGACCTCTGCATGGCGGTCATGCGACACCGCTCCGTCGGGTTCCAATGCGCGCGTTCCGACGGCGGCGCCGTCCGGTCGGCAGCGCTCGATCCCGCCCTCGCCGAGCTCGTTCAGCACGAGATCGATCACCTCGACGGCATTCTCATGAGCGACCGCCTCGTCCGGCCGGGCGCGGTGGTGCCGCGGGCCCTGGTGCGGCTCGCCGTCCATCCCGCGGCCTGACACGGCCCGTCCCGCCGGTGCCGCCTGCGACGATCCGGACCATTCCGCGGCATGTGGCCTTTTTGCCCGGGATTGCCGTCTCTTGCGCACCGGATCCGCCCCTAAGTGCCGTTGCACCACGGGAATACGTGTGCTAACGGACACGCGACCTTGGGGGGCAGGCGCACCAGCGCATTCTCTCCGGTTATCAATTCCCCAGTCGAGCCAAGGGTTTGCGGCTGTCACACGCGAGTGCGGCCGAAGGTCTGAACGAAATGGCTCGGCGCCGAGCGCGAGAGACACGCGGTGGCCGTCGAAGATAAGACCGTTTCGGGCATGGCAGGGCGTTATGCCTCTGCTCTTTTTGAACTGGCGACCGAGGCAGGACAGATCGATGCGGTTGCCGCCGATCTCGGCCGCTTCCAGGCTCTTCTCGATGGTTCCGACGATCTGAAGCGACTGGTCCAGAGCCCGGTCTTCGCCGCCGACGATCAGGTCAAGGCGATCACCGCCATTCTCGATCAGGCCAAGATCGGCGGTCTCGCCGGCAATCTGATCAAGGTGGTTGCGTCCAATCGTCGCCTGTTCGCCGTCGAGGGCATCATCCGCGGCTTCAACGCCCTGGTCGCCCAGGCGCGCGGCGAGGTGACCGCCGAGGTGACGGTCGCCGAGGAGCTCTCGGCCGCCCACGCCAAGACGCTGACCGAGGCGCTGAAGGACGTGCTCGGCAAGGAACCCAGGATCGATGTGAAGGTGGATCCGGCCATTCTCGGTGGGCTGATCGTCAAGGTCGGCTCGCGCATGATCGACACTTCGCTCCGCACCAAGCTCAATTCTATTAAAAACGCCATGAAAGAGGTCGGCTGATGGACATCCGCGCCGCTGAAATCTCTGCGATCCTCAAGGACCAGATCAAGAACTTCGGCCAAGAGGCGGAAGTCTCGGAAGTCGGCCAGGTGCTGTCCGTCGGTGACGGTATCGCCCGCGTCTATGGTCTCGACAACGTCCAGGCGGGCGAGATGGTCGAGTTCAACAACGGCATCCGCGGCATGGCGCTGAACCTCGAAGTCGACAATGTCGGCATCGTGCTGTTCGGCAACGACCGCGACATCAAGGAAGGCGACACCGTCAAGCGCACCGGCGCCATCGTCGACGTGCCGGTCGGCAAGGGCCTGCTCGGCCGCGTGGTCGACGCGCTCGGCAATCCGATCGACGGCAAGGGGCCGATCGTCGCCGACAAGCGCGCCCGCGTCGACGTCAAGGCGCCCGGCATCATTCCGCGCAAGTCGGTGCACGAGCCGATGGCCACCGGCCTGAAGTCGATCGACGCGCTGATCCCGATCGGCCGCGGCCAGCGCGAGCTGATCATCGGCGACCGCCAGACCGGCAAGACCGCGATCGCGCTCGACACCATCCTCAACCAGAAGCCGCTCAACCAGGGCAATGACGAGAGCGCCAAGCTCTACTGCGTCTATGTCGCCGTTGGCCAGAAGCGCTCCACGGTCGCCCAGTTCGTCAAGGCTCTGGAAGAGAACGGCGCGCTCGAATATTCGATCGTGATCGCCGCGACCGCTTCCGACCCGGCGCCGATGCAGTTCCTGGCGCCCTTCTCCGGCTGCGCCATGGGCGAGTTCTTCCGCGACAACGGCATGCACGCGGTCATCATCTATGACGACCTGTCCAAGCAGGCCGTCGCCTACCGCCAGATGTCGCTGCTGCTGCGCCGCCCGCCCGGCCGCGAAGCCTATCCGGGCGACGTGTTCTATCTCCACTCCCGCCTGCTCGAGCGCGCCGCGAAGATGGGTGACGATGCCGGCAAGGGCTCGCTGACCGCTCTTCCCGTCATCGAAACCCAGGCCAACGACGTGTCGGCCTATATTCCGACCAACGTGATCTCGATCACCGACGGCCAGATCTTCCTGGAGACCGATCTGTTCTTCCAGGGCATCCGCCCGGCCGTGAACGTCGGTCTGTCGGTGTCGCGCGTCGGCTCCTCGGCCCAGACCAAGGCGATGAAGAAGGTCGCCGGCAAGATCAAGGGCGAGCTCGCCCAGTACCGCGAAATGGCCGCCTTCGCCCAGTTCGGTTCGGACCTCGATGCGACCACGCAGCGCCTCCTGAACCGCGGCTCGCGCCTCACCGAGCTTCTGAAGCAGAACCAGTACTCGCCGCTCAAGATGGAGGAGCAGGTCTGCGTCATCTGGGCCGGCACCAACGGCTATCTCGACAAGCTGCCGCTCAACCGCGTGCGCGGCTTCGAGGAAGGCCTGCTCGGCAAGCTTCACTCGGAAGGCACGATCCTGGAGGCGATTCGCACGTCCAAGGATCTGTCGGACGAGACCGCCGGCAAGCTGAAGGCCGTGGTGGAGAGCTTCGCGGCGTCCTTCGCCTGATCGCGGGCCGTCCATGAGCTACGTCACCGATAGCTTAGGTCCGGGCGAGACGGTCGTGCACCAAGCCACGATCCATTGGATCGCCTATGCCTGGCCTATCGTGGCCGTGCTCGTCGGCCTGGTCGCGACCGTTCTGCTGCCGCCCTACGGGGCGGTGGTTCTGGCAGCCGGCCTCGTCTGGCTGCTGGGCGCCTGGATCCTGACCCGGGCGACGGAACTGGCGGTGACCTCGCGCAAGGTGGTGGCGAAATGGGGCCTGATCGCCCGTTCCACCATCGAGCAACGGCTCGAGAAGGTCGATTCGATCTCGGTCGATCAGACCTTCTGGGGCCGGCTTCTGAACTTCGGGCACGTGACGATCCACGGCACGGGCATCAACGCCACGCCCATCAAGAGAATTGCTGATCCGCTGACCTTCCGCCGCAAGGTGGGTGAGGCCATCGAAGCCAGAAGGGATGTCGGCTGATGCCGAGCTTGAAGGATCTCAGAAACCGCATCTCGTCGGTCAAGGCGACGCAGAAGATCACCAAGGCCATGCAGATGGTGGCCGCGGCGAAGCTGAAGCGGGCCCAGACGGCTGCCGAGGCGGCCCGCCCCTATGCCGAGAAGATGGAAGCGGTGCTCGCCAACCTGACCGGTTCGGTCGCCGGCGCGGATGCGCCGCTGCTGCTGACCGGCACCGGCAAGTCGGACGTACACCTGCTGCTCGTCTGCACCGGCGAGCGTGGCCTGTGCGGCGCCTTCAACACCTCGATCGTGCGTCTCGCCCGGGAGAAGGCGCTGGCGCTGCAGGCCGAAGGCAAGACGGTCAAGTTCTTCTGCGTCGGCCGCAAGGGCTACGAACTGATCCGCCGCCAGTTCGAGAAGCAGATCGTCGGCTATCTCGAGTTCCGTGCCGTGCGCCAGCTCGCCTATGCCCAGGCCGAGCAGGTGGCGCAGGAGATCCTCAAGCTGTTCGACGCCGGCGAGTTCGACGTCGCCACGCTGTTCTTCTCCCGGTTCAAGTCGGTGATCGCCCAGGAGCCGACCGCGCGCCAGATCATCCCGGCCGAGGTTGCCGGCGATGCCAGCGGCAGCCGCACCCCTTACGAGTTCGAGCCCGGCGAGGGCGAGATCCTGTCCGATCTTCTGCCGCGCAACATCGCGGTGCAGATCTTCCGGGCCCTCCTGGAGAACAACGCCTCGTTCTACGGCGCGCAGATGACCTCCATGGACAACGCGACCCGGAATGCCGGCGAAATGATCAGGAAGCAGACGCTCAAGTACAACCGCGCGCGTCAGGCGATGATCACCAAGGAACTCATTGAAATCATCTCGGGCGCCGAAGCGCTCTGAAGCCGAAAAGTTAGATCGAGGACCGTATCATGGCGAAGAAAGCGACGAGCGCGACGGCCGCTGGAGCGGGCACCGTTGGCCGCATCACCCAGGTCATCGGCGCCGTTGTCGACGTGCAGTTCGACAATCACCTGCCGCAGATCCTGAACGCGCTGGAGACCACCAACAACGGCGCCCGCATGGTGCTGGAAGTGGCTCAGCACCTCGGTGAGAACACCGTGCGCTGCATCGCCATGGACACCTCCGAAGGCCTCGTCCGCGGTCAGGACGTGACCGATACCGGCCAGCCGATCGCCGTGCCGGTCGGCGCCGAGACGCTCGGCCGCATCCTCAACGTCATCGGCGAGCCGATCGACGAAGCCGGTCCCGTCAAGACCGAGCGCACGCGCGCCATCCACCAGCCGGCGCCGTCCTTCGCCGAGCAGTCGACCGAGGCCGAGATCCTCGTCACCGGCATCAAGGTCGTCGACCTCCTGGCGCCCTACGCCAAGGGCGGCAAGATCGGCCTGTTCGGCGGCGCCGGCGTCGGCAAGACCGTGCTCATCCAGGAGCTGATCAACAACGTCGCCAAGGCCCACGGCGGCTATTCGGTGTTCGCCGGCGTCGGCGAGCGCACCCGCGAAGGCAACGACCTCTATCACGAGTTCATCGAATCGGGCGTCAACAAGAAGGGCGGCGGCGAGGGCTCCAAGTGCGCCCTGGTGTTCGGCCAGATGAACGAGCCCCCGGGCGCCCGCGCGCGCGTCGCGCTCTCCGGCCTGACGATCGCCGAGGACTTCCGCGACCAGGGCCAGGACGTGCTGTTCTTCGTGGACAACATCTTCCGCTTCACCCAGGCCGGCTCGGAAGTGTCGGCTCTGCTCGGCCGCATCCCCTCGGCGGTGGGCTATCAGCCGACGCTCGCCACCGACATGGGCGCGCTGCAGGAGCGCATCACCACCACCCAGAAGGGCTCGATCACCTCGGTGCAGGCCATCTACGTCCCGGCCGACGACTTGACCGACCCGGCGCCGGCGACCTCCTTCGCCCACCTCGACGCGACCACCGTGCTCAACCGCTCGATCGCGGAAAAGGGCATCTATCCGGCGGTCGACCCGCTCGACTCGACCTCGCGCATGCTCGACCCGCGCGTCATCGGCGAGGATCACTACCAGGTGGCCCGCAAGGTCCAGCAGACGCTGCAGCGCTACAAGTCGCTCCAGGACATCATCGCCATCCTCGGCATGGACGAGCTGTCGGAAGAGGACAAGCTGACGGTGGCCCGCGCCCGCAAGGTCGAGCGCTTCCTGTCGCAGCCGTTCCACGTCGCCGAAGTGTTCACCGGCTCGCCGGGCAAGTTCGTCGACCTGAAGGACACCATCAAGGGCTTCGGCGACCTCTGCGACGGCAAGTACGACTACCTCCCGGAAGCCGCCTTCTACATGGTCGGCACCATCGAGGAAGCGGTCGAGAAGGGCCGCAAGCTCGCCGCGGAAGCGGCCTGATCCTTTAGCGATTGAGGGACCGCATTCATGACGACCTTTACATTCGAACTGGTCAGCCCCGAGCGGCAGCTCTTCTCCGGCGCCGTCGAGCAGGTCGTCGTGCCGGGCTCGGAAGGTGACTTCGGCGTGCTGGCCAACCACGCGCCCTTCGTCTCCTCGCTGCGCCCCGGCATCCTGACGATCCATGGCGACGGCCAGCCGAAGCGGCTCTATGTCCGCGGCGGTTTCGCCGAGGTGGCCGAAGGCACCCTGACCGTGCTCGCCGAGACGGCGACGGCGGTCGAGGACCTGCGCGCCGACCAGATCGACGCCGAGATCAAGGACGCTCAGGACGATCTCGCCGACGCCAAGGACGACGCGGCGCGCGCCAAGGCGGCGCAGAAGCTCGACCAGCTGAACAGCGTCAAGGCCGTGCTCGCCACCGCCAAGTCGACGCACTGACAAGTCGACGCACTGACAAGTCGACGCACTGAGCGTCGGCGTCAGACGGATAGTTCAAGGGCCGCCTGCAGGGCGGCCCTTGCTTTTTTGGACCGGATGGATCGGCCGCGGGACAAATGGCGGCCGGGCCGCCCCCACGGGAATGCGCGGCGGCGCGCCGGATCGCCGCGAGCCATCCTGGAATGTCCGGTGATGAGCCGTACGAACCTTGGGTGATCTCGTCGTCACCGCCGCCCATGAGGCCGCGGCGAGGGACGATCACGGAGATCCGCATCGCCCCTGTCAGGCGATGACAAACAGGCGCTCGCGTCGGCGCTCACCGGCCCCCTGTACCGAAGGCCGCGCCTCGCAAAGCGCGTGACGCGCATCGGCTCCGCGTGCAGCGATCGCAGCGACCGCTCGCTTCGTTGTCCGGCCACTGGCGGCCGGGCATGATCGCGCGGTCTTTTCCTGCGGGGTGGAATGCGCTCGATCGCTGTTTCCGCGCGCGGGTCGGCCAGGTCATCCGGCGGTGCATTGCAGCGTCGCTTTGCCGGCGGAAGATCCCATCGTCGCCGGCTACTGCACGCCGCCGCCGCCGGCATGCCGATGTCGGAATTGCCCGAGGCGGACGCCGCGCGCCTGCCCCGCGATCGGGTGCTGCCGGCATCACCGGTATCGCGCCCAAGGCCTGGGCGCGGCCTTGCTGTTCGACGCGATCATGCGCGTCGCACGGGCGGAGACGGCGGTGTTCCCGATCCTCGTCGATGCGCAGGACGAAGATACTCCGCGCTTCCATCGACGGTTCGGTTTCACGCCTCTTGCCAGCCGCCCGATCAGCCGGTTGCTGCCGGTCGCAACGGCCGTGAAATTGCTCGACTGATGGATATCCAGCGCACCGTCCGGCTTCCGGAGGACGGGTCGATTGTCAGGCCGGCAGGTCGGCCACCTTGATGCGCTTCACCCCGGCGGCGGCCATGTCGGTCCAGGCCTTGGCGAGCGACCCGTTGAGGTCGATCGCCCGGCAGGCCTCTTCGACGACGAAGGTCTCGAGGCCGGCCTTGGCCGCGTCCTGCGCGGTCCAGCCGACGCAGAAATCGGTGGCGAGCCCGACCACCACGGCGCGCGTGATGGCACGCTCCTTCAGATAGCCGCCGAGCCCCGTCGGCGTGCGCCGGTCGGCCTCCAGGAAGCCGGAATAGCTGTCGACCTCGGGCCGGTAGCCCTTGCGCACGATGGTCTGGGCGTGGGGCAGCGCCAGCGCCGGATGGAAGGCCGCGCCCTCGCTGTTCCAGATGCAGTGGTCGGGCCACAGCACCTGCGGGCCATAGGGCATGTCGACGAGCTCGAACGGCTTCTTGCCGGGATGGCTCGAGGCGAAGGACTTGTGCCCGGCCGGGTGCCAGTCCTGGGTCAGGACCACATTGGCGAAGCGCGTGCCGATGGCATTGACGACGGCGACCACCTCGTCGCCGCGCGGCACGGCGAGCCGGCCTCCGGGACAGAAGTCGTTCTGAACGTCGACGACGATGAGGGCGGTCCTGGCGTCGATCATGGGGCGGTCCTGTGTCTGCGCCGATGAGCCGGGACTGCTCGCGACCAGCACGGCGGCGCCGGCGACGAGACTGCGGCGGTCGATGGCAAATGGCCTGTCCATGGTGGCCTCCCGGCGGCGTGGGGTGATGCCGGCAAGGCTAACCCGATCACCGCCGGATGCGATGCGGAAGAACCCCTAAGGCCCGGCCGCGCGGCGTTCGCCGCTCAACGGGTGAACGGCTTGAAGGTTTGCACCACGCGCTCGTAGACACCGCGCTTGAATGGAATGATCAGGCCCGGCATGGCGTCGAGATGCTCCCAGCGCCAGGCCTCGAATTCGGGCTTGTGGGCGCCGCCGCCCGGCCGGGCGACGTCGATCTCGCTGTCCTCGCCGTCGAAGCGGAAGGCGAACCATTTCTGGGTCTGGCCGCGGTAGCGCCCGCGCCAGGCCTGGCCGGCGACGACCGGCGGCAGGTCGTAGGCGAACCATTCCGGCGCCTCGGCGAGCAGGGTCGCCGAGCGGACATTGGTTTCTTCGTAGAGCTCGCGCGTCGCCGCGGCGAGCGGCGCCTCGCCGGCATCGATGCCGCCTTGCGGCATTTGCCAAGCATGCGTGCCGTCGACATGTTCGGGAGCGGGACCGCGGCGCTTGCCAGCGAAGACGAGGCCGTCACGGTTGATCAGCACCACCCCGACACAGGGGCGGTAGGGCAGGTCTTCGAAGCGGGCCATGGCGCATGTCCGGTCAATACGAGTGTCCCGAACCTGAAATTCGCCTCGGCCAACGGCGCGCGCGGAGCGAATGTCCGGTTCGGGACACCGGCAGCTTACTGATAGCCGGTGTCGTTTCGATTTCGAAGTTCGCTCCGTGCCCGACATCAAAATGAAGCCATTTCGAAATCACGACACGGGCCGGCATCTTAGCCAGCCGGCGCGCGGCGCGCCACCGCGCTGGTCACCGGAACCAGCAGCAATCCGCGGCTTTCCAGCGCCCGCGCCCATTGGCTGACGCGGTCGATGGTGACCGGCAGGGCCGCGCCGACGCCGAAGGCGAAGCCACGCTCGCGGGCGCGCGCCTCCAGCCGGGCGAGCTGGGCGTCGAGCTCGGCCGGCGTCGGCACGCGGTCGATCTGCAGGTCGGCGCGGGCCATCGGCTGCTGCAGCGTGCCGGCGAGCTGCGGCACCAGGCTGCGGGCGCTGGTGCCATCGTCCACCACCATCAGGCCGCGCCGCGCCGTCTCGCGCAGGATCGGCGCCAGCGCGCCTTCGGCGGCGGTGAACTTGGCACCCATGTAGTTGACGATGCCGGCATAGCCCTGGAACCGGCTCATCGCCCAGTGCAGCCGCTCGGTGTTGCGCTCGACGGAGAGCGTGGTGAGGAGCGTCTGCGGGCCGGGATCGTTCTCCGGAAAGTCCAGCGGCTCCATCGGGACCTGCAGGAACACCTCGTGCCCCTCGGCGCGTGCGCGCGAGACCACCCGCTCGAGGTCGGCGCCGTAGGGCGTGAAGGCCAGCGACACGGCACCCGGCAGCTTGCTGATCGCCTCGGCCGTGCTGTTCTGTCCGATGCCGAGCCCGCCGATCAGGATCGCTACCTGCGGCAGGTTGGCCTCGTTGCCGGCCGGTGGCCGGAAGCTGCGGCCATAGGCCTCGTAAGGCTTGCGGCCGTCGGCGGCGACGCGCGGCAGCGGCCCCTGGGGCGAACGTTCGCTCAGGCGCGGGTCGAGCCCGGCCGAGCGATCCGAGCCGGGGGCGGCGGCGACGCGCACCTCGCGCCGGGCGCCCGAC
>NZ_JAPSET010000042.1:0-64343 GCF_026847585.1 Phreatobacter sp. AB_2022a | reverse complement strand
CGCGCCGTTGACCATGCAGCCGATCGTGCCGTCGAGCGCGATATAGGCGAGGTCGTATTTCGACGCCTCGATCTCCTTCTCGTCCTCCTCGGTCTCGTCGCGCAGGCGGAACAGATCGGGATGCCGGTAGAGCGCATTGTCGTCGAACGACACCTTGGCATCGAGGCAGCGAAGCTGCCCGTCCTTGGTGAGGATCAGCGGATTGATCTCCAGCATCGCCATGTCGTCTTCGACGAAGGCCCGGTAGAGCTTGGCTGCCAGATCCTGCGCCTGGCGCGCAAGATCGCCCGAGAGCCCGAGCGCCTCGGCCACGGCGCGGCCGTGCTCCGCGGTCACCCCGGTTGCCGGATCGACCGAGAAGGTCCTGATCTTCTCCGGCGTCTTGTGGGCGACCTCCTCGATGTCCATGCCGCCCTCGGTCGAGACGACGAAGGCGGTGCGCGCGGTCTCGCGATCGACCAGCATGGACAGATAGAACTCGCGCTCGATGTCCGAACCGTCCTCGATATAGAGACGGTTGACCTGCTTGCCGGCCGGACCTGTCTGCACGGTGACGAGCGTATGGCCGAGCATCTGGCGGACGAAGGCGGCAGCCTCCTCGGGCGATCGGGCGAGGCGCACGCCGCCCTTGTCGCCGGCGGCGGCCTCCTTGAACTTGCCCTTGCCGCGGCCGCCGGCATGGATCTGCGACTTGACCACCCAGACCGGGCCCTTGAGCTGGCGGGCGACCGCTTCGGCGTCCTCCGCCTTCAGCACCGGATAGCCCTCGGGCACCGGCACGCCGAAGCCGCGGAGCAAAGCCTTCGCCTGATATTCGTGAATGTTCATGACGTGTCTCTCAGCGTTTGAAGGAGACAGGCGCCGTCAGCCGGCGCCGGCCATGGCTGTCGGTTCGGGGCGATCCGCCCACCCGCCGGCACAGCTTCGCCGTGCTCCCTCCCCGGGCCGGGGAGGGAGGGGTTCGTCGCCATGCGCTGCGGATCGGAGCGGCGTCAGGCCTTGATGAGGCCGGCGGCGCGCGCCCACTTGTATTTGGCGCCAAGCACCTCGACGGGCGTTTCCGTCGTATAGGGATAGGCGACGATGCCGTGATCGTAGAGCTTCTCGCAGGCCTGCTCCACCTCGGTGTCGCCGACCAGCGAAGCCACGATCGGCTTGTCGATGCCCTTCGCCCGCGCTTCAGTGACCACTTCGATCATCTTGTCGGCGAAGACCAGCGGCGGCGTCACGATGGTGTGCCAGTAGCCGAGGATGAGGGCATGGATGCGCTCGTCGGAAAGCCCCAACCGGACGGTGTTTTGATAGGTGATCGGCGGCTCGCCGCCGGTGATGTCGACCGGGTTGCCGGCGGCGCCGAAGGGCGGGATGAACTTGCGGAAGGCCGCGTCGAGATCGTCGGGCATCTTCATCAAGGTCAGGCCGTTGTCGAAGCAGGCATCCGACAGGAGCACGCCCGATCCGCCCGCGCCGGTGATGATCAGCACGTTCTCGCCTTTCGGCGCCGGCAGCACCTGGACGCCGCGGGCATATTCCAGCATGCCGCGCAGCGACGGCGCGCGGATCACGCCCGAGGCCTTCAGCACGTCGTCATAGATCTTGTCGTTGCCGGCGAGCGCGCCGGTATGAGAGGCGGCCGCCTTGGCACCATAGGCGGTGCGGCCGGCCTTCAGCATGATCACCGGTTTCTTCTTGGATACCCGCTCGGCGACCTCCGAGAAGGCACGCCCGTCCTTCAGGTCCTCGCAATGCATGGCGATGACCTGGGTGTTCGGGTCCTGCTCGAAGAAGGTCAGCAGGTCGTCCTCGTCGATGTCGGACTTGTTGCCGAGGCCGACGATCGAGGAAACGCCCATCTTGGTCGAGCGGGCGAAGCCGATGATCGACATGCCGACGCCGCCGGACTGCGACGACAGCGCCGCCTTGCCCTTCACGTCGAAGGCCGTGCAGAAGGTCGCGCAGAGATTTTCCGGCGTATAGTAGAAGCCGTAGATGTTCGGCCCCATGATGCGCACATTGTTCTTGCGCGCGGTGGCCAGCAGCTCGTCCTGCAGGGCCTGATTGTTGGTCTCCGCGAAGCCCGAGGGGATCATGACCGCGCCGGGAATGCCCTTGCGGCCGACCTCGTCCATGGCGGCGACGCAGAGATTGGCCGGCACGGCGAAGACGGCCACGTCGATCTCGCCGGGATAGTCGAGCACCGACTTGTAGGCCTTGATGTCGAGGATCGAGTCGGCCTTCGGATGGACGGGCACGATCGTGCCCTTGTAGCCGCCGTTGATCAGGTTCTTCATCACCGAATTGCCGATCTTGCCGGTTTCGTTGGAAGCACCGATCACCGCCACTGCCTTCGGGTGGAAGATGCGGTTCATCGCGGTGACGATCGCGCCCTGATCCGGTCGGAACCGCTCGACGCGCGGCTGGAAATTGCAGACGATGCGGGCATCGACCGCGGTCGCGCCCGACTTGGTCGCGAAGACCGGGTTGAGGTCGAGCTCCTCGATTTCGGGGAAGTCGTCGAGCAGCGCCGAGACCTGGACCAGGATCTGCGCCAGCGCCTCACGGTCGACCGGATCGCCGCCGCGCACGCCGTCGAGCACTTCCTTCGCCTTGATCGAGCCGATCATGTCCAGCGCCTGGGCCCGCGTGACCGGCGCGAGGCGGAAGGTGAGGTCCTTCAGCACCTCGACGAGGATGCCGCCGAGGCCAAAGGCGACGAGCTTGCCGAAGGACGGATCGGTGATCGCGCCGACCAGGGTCTCGGTCGCGCCGGAGGGCAGCATCTGCTGCACCTGCACGCCCTCGATCTTGGCGTCGGCCTTGTATTTGCGGGCATTGGCCAGAATGGTGTCATAGGCGGAGCGCGCATCGGCGTCGGTCTTGACGCCGACGATGACGCCGCCGGCGTCGGTCTTGTGCAGGATGTCGGCCGAAACGATCTTCATGACGACCGGATAGCCCATGCCGGAGGCAAGGCTTGCCGCCTGCTCGGCCGAAGTGGCGAGGCCTTCCTTGGGCAGGGGAATGTCGTAGGCGTCGCAGACGAGCTTGGCCTCGGGGGCGGTCAGGCCGGTACGGCCATCCGCTTTGACCGCATCGAGCACCTTGCGCACGGTGGCCTTGTCGGCGGCGGCGGTGGCTTGGTCGATCCGTACGGCAGCTTGGGTCACCATTGTGGGGTTCCTCCCGTGGATGTTTTTTCGGCCGATCCACAGTCGCGCCTGGCGGGACTACCGCAGGTTCGCTGCGTTCTCATTGGCGTATGGTATTTGGCATGCCAATCATCGCCACTGTCAAGAGCCTCGCCGGCTCGCAGGGGACTTTTTGCATCCGACGCGGTGGCATGGTCGCGGCAGGTGGATGCGAACAGTCTCGCGCGGACCGCGAGGCCGGAACATGAGGCTGGAGAAAAAAGGGCGGACCCCTTGCGGAGGGCCCGCCCCAGTCGGGCTTTTGCCGGTCGTGGCGGTCGAGGGACTATTCCGCCGCGACCCGTGGCTGGGCGCCCGTCGCCCCCGATTCGGTGATCGCTGCGATCCGGCTTTCGTCGAGCTTGAGGACGTCGCGCAGGATCTCTTCGGTGTGCTCGCCGAGCAGCGGCGAGCGCTTCACTTCGGTCGGGCTGTTCGACAGCTTGATCGGATTGCCGACCGAGAGATATTTGCCGCGCTTGGGATGGTCGACCTCCACCACGGTCCCGGTCTCGCGCAGCGACTTCTCCTCGGCGATCTCCTTCATCGACAGGATCGGGCCGCAGGGGATGTCGTATTTGTTGAGCTGGTCCATGGCCTCGAACTTGGTCTTGGTCATGGTCCACTGCTCGATGCGGCCGAAGATCTCATTGAGCCGCGGCAGGCGCGCCGGCGGGGTTGCGTAGTTCGGGTCGGTCTTCCAGCCGGGCTCGCCGATGACGTCGCAGATCGCCTCCCAGACCGGCGCCTGGGTGATGAAGTAGATGTAGGCGTTCGGATCGGTCTCCCAGCCCTTGCACTTCAGGATGCGGCCGGGCTGGCCGCCGCCGGAATCGTTGCCGGCGCGCGGCACGGCGTCGCCGAACGGCACGCCCTCGCCGAACTGGCTGTACTCCTTCAGCGGACCATGGGCGAGGCGCTGCTGGTCGCGCAGCTTGACGCGGCAGAGGTTGAGCACGCCGTCCTGCATGGCGCAGTCGACCTTCTGGCCGAGGCCGGAATGGGTGCGGTGATAGAGCGCCGTGACGATACCCAGCGCCAGGTGCAGGCCGGTGCCGGAATCGCCGATCTGCGCGCCCGTCACCAGCGGCACCTGATCGCGGAAGCCGGTGGTCGAGGCCGCGCCGCCCGCGCACTGGGCGACGTTCTCATAGACCTTGCAGTCTTCGTAGGGCCCGGGACCGAAACCCTTCACCGAGGCGACGATCAGGCGCGGATTGACCTCGTGCAGCTTCTTCCAGGTGAGCCCCATGCGATCGAGCACGCCGGGGGCGAAATTCTCGACCAGCACGTCGCAGATCTTCACCATCTCCCAGAGCACTTCCATGCCCTTGGGGTTCTTGGTGTCGAGCGTGATCGACCGCTTGTTGTGGTTCAGCATGGTGAAATAGAGGCTGTCGGCGTCGGGCACGTCGCGCAGCTGGCCGCGCGTGATGTCGCCGGAGCCCGGCCGCTCCACCTTGATCACGTCCGCGCCGAACCAGGCGAGCAGCTGGGTGCAGGTCGGTCCGGACTGGACATGGGTGAAATCAAGGATTCTGACGCCTTCGAGGGCCTTGGTCATGCGATCCTCCCTAAACTGGATGCCTGTCGCTGATCGGTGTCACTTCTTGCGGAGCACGCTCTGCGGATTGAGGTTGCCGATGCGGCCGCTCTCCGAGCCCGCGGCCGGGTCGATCACCGCATTGACGAGGGTCGGCTTGCCGGAATCCATCGCGGCATTGACGGCCCGGGCGAGCTCGTCGGGCGTCGTCGCCTGGACGCCGACGCCGCCGAAGGCCTCCATCATCTTGTCGTAGCGCGCGTCCTTGACGAAGACGGTGGTCGCCACGTCGCTGCCGCCGGTCGGATTGACGTCGGTGCCGCGATAGATGCCGTTATTGTTGAAGACCACCACGCAGACCGGCAGGTTGTATCGGCAGATGGTCTCGATCTCCATGCCGGAGAAGCCGAAGGCGCTGTCGCCTTCCACCGCCAGGACCGGCTTGCCGGTCTCGATCGCGGCGGCGACGGCAAAGCCCATGCCGATGCCCATCACGCCCCAGGTGCCGACGTCGAGACGCTTGCGCGGCTGGTACATGTCGATGACGCCGCGGGCGAGGTCGAGCGTATTGGCGCCCTCATTGACCAGGATCGCGTCAGGGCGCTCCTTGATGATCGTGCGCAGGGCGCCCAGCGCGCCGTGGAAATCCATCGGCGCAGTGTTCTTCATGAGCTTCGGCGCCATCTTGGCGACGTTCTCCTCACGCTTGGCGCGCACCGTCGCCACCCAGTCGGCGGGCGCCGAAGGGCCGTCATGGCCGAGGCCGGCGGCGAGCGCCGCGATGCACGAGCCGATATCGCCGACCACCGGCGCGACGATCTCGACATTGCTGTCCATTTCCTTCGGCTCGATGTCGATCTGAATGAAGCGCTTGGAGCCGGGCTCGCCCCAGGTCTTGCCCTTGCCGTGCGACAGCAGCCAGTTGAGCCGCGCCCCGACCAGCATGACGACGTCGGCTTCCTTCAGGACCGTCGAGCGCGCCGCGCCCGCGCATTGCGGATGGGTGTCGGGCAGGAGGCCCTTGGCCATGCTCATCGGCAGGAAGGGCACGCCGGTCTTTTCGACGAAACCGCGGATCGCCTCGTCGGCCTGGGCGTAGGCGGCACCCTTGCCGAGAATGATCAGCGGCCGCTTGGCGCTCTTCAAGACCTCGAGCGCGCGCTTGACCGCGGCGGGATCCGGGATCTGCGCCGGGGCGGGATCGATCACCTTGACCAGCGATTTCGCACCGGCTTCGGCATTCATGACCTGGGCGAACAGTTTCGCCGGCAGGTCGAGATAGACGCCGCCCGGCCGGCCGGAAACGGCGGCGCGGATGGCGCGCGCCACGCCGATGCCGATATCGGCCGCGTGCAGCACGCGGAAGGCGGCCTTGCACAGCGGCTTGGCGATGGCGAGCTGGTCCATCTCCTCGTAGTCGCCCTGCTGCAGGTCGACGATCTCGCGCTCGGACGAGCCGCTGATCAGGATCATCGGGAAGCAGTTGGTGGTCGCATTGGCGAGCGCGGTCAGGCCATTGAGGAAGCCGGGCGCCGAGACGGTCAGGCAGATCCCGGGTTTCTTGGTCAGAAAGCCGGCAATGGCGGCGGCGTTGCCGGCATTCTGCTCGTGCCGGAACGAGATGACGCGCATGCCCGCCGCCTGGGCCATGCGGCCGAGATCGGTGATCGGAATGCCGGGCACGCCGTAGATCGTGTCGACGCCGTTGAGCTTCAGGGCCTCGATGACCAGGTGAAAGCCGTCGGTCAGGTCTTCGACCTGCGTGTCGGCTTCGGTCGCCACCTTCAAAGTTGCCGTGCTCATCTGAAGTTTCCTCCGTTGTTCTGGTCCCCGCCCTCTCGAAGGGACGGTGGTGATGGTCGGGTGCGTCCCGGTCAGGCGAAGAACTCGCCTCCGTGCTTTTCGACATAGGCGGCGAGCCCGAGCGTATGTTCGCGCGACAGGCGCTCGGCCGCGTCCGGATCGCCGCTCTCGATGGCGGCGATGATCGCCATGTGATCGCGGATCGAGCCGCCGATACGCTCGGCCCGGCCGATGGTGATCCGGCGGATGCCGCGCACATGCAGCAGGAGATTGGCCGTAAGGTCTTCGATGAGCCGCGAGCCGCCGAGCTGGATGATCGTCTGGTGGAAGACCAGGTTGGCGGCCGAATAGGCTTCGAGATGGTCGGCCGGCTGATGGCTGGCGTCGAAATCGGCGAAGATCGCCCTGAGGCCCGCAACTTCGGTACGGGGCGCGATCGTGGCGGCACGGCGTGCGGCCATGCCCTCGAGGGCCGCCCAGACTTCGATCATCTCGACGATCTCGCGCAGCGTCTTCTTGACCACGATGATGCCGCGGCGGGGGATCGGCCTGACGAAGCCTTCGTTCTCCAGCATGGTCAGCGCCTCGCGCACCGGCGTGCGGCTGACCCCGAGTCGTTCGGAGAGCTGGCGTTCGTCGAGCCAGATCGTCTCCTTGTCGCCGTAGAGATCCATTTCCGTGATTGCCCGCTTCAGGTCGACATAGACCCGATGCTTGAACGTCTGTTCAGGCTTGAGCGCCTCGATCACCAGAGGCGCGCCGCCCCGCGCGGATGCGCCCGGGTTCGCCTGATTCTGGGCTCGATTGGCTGGTGCCTTCACGGTGCCTCGCAGTCGGCGATTGGGTTGGTGCGAAGTATGCCAGACATCTGGCATGCCAGAGAGCGACCTGTCAATGGCATCGCAGCGGACAGTTCGTTCCACCGGCCCGATCGCCGCCGGTGCCCGTTGCCGCACGCCGTCTTGAGGATGGCGGGCGTGGCGAAAGCGCCTGCCATCGCCCTTGCGGTGGCGGCGGCGAGGCTCGGCCGTCTCGGCGGCCGCGATGCCGGGACGCCTCATCGGCCGGGATGAAAAAGGCGGCCAGTCCCAAGGGGCCGGCCGCCGGAGTTTGCGGGGGAGAAAGATCAAGCGCTGGTGAGAACGCCTGCCGCCGGCTGCGGCGATGCCGGCGGCGCGATGGTGGAACGCTGGACGTGGGCGGCGAGCACCGGACGCAGGGCCACGATCGCCAGGAAGGCGGCCAACAGGTCCATGGCGGCGACGGTATAGAGCACACTCGCCCAGGTGCCTGTCGCCTCCATCAGAAGGTTGCCGACAGGGACGAACAGCGCGCCGATACCCTTGGCGCAGTAGAGCACGCCATAGATCTTGCCGATATGTTTGGTCCCGAAAGCGTCACCGGCAAGCGCGGAGAACAGTGAATAGACCTCGCCCCAGGCCAGGAACACGACGCCCGACAGGATCAGGAAGGCATAGGGGTTATGGCCGAAGTAGCCGAGCGCGATGATGCCCAGGCCTTCGATGGTGAAGGCGACGAGCATCGTCTTCTCACGCCCGATATTGTCGGAGATCCAGCCGAACAGGGGACGGGAGATGCCGTTCATGATGCGGTCCAGCATCAGGGCGAGCGGCAGCGCCGCCATGGTGAAGAAATACAGATTGACGTTGTAATTCTTGACGCCGAGATCCTGCGCGATGACGCCCAGCTGCGCGACGGCCATCATGCCGCCGGTGACCACGCAGATGAACATGAAGAACATCAGCCAGAACAGCTTGGTGTTCATGGCCTCGGTCAGCGTGTAGTCGCGCCGTGTCTGGAACACCTTGTCGGACACCTTGACTTCCGACTTTTCCGGCGCGCGCAGGAACCACGCGGCGATAAATGCGATCGTGCCCTGCAGAATGCCGAAGAACAGGAAGGCCGATTGGAAGCCGCTCGATTCGATCATCGCGGCAATGGGCAGGATCGTCGCCGCCGAGCCGGCGCCGTAGCCGCCGGCGGTCAGGCCGACGGCGAGACCGCGGCGATCCGGGAACCACTTCAAGGCGTTGTTGATGCAGGTCGCATAGATGCAGCCGACGCCGATGCCGCCCACCGCTGCGCCGAGATAGAAGCCCCATAGCGACGTCGACTGCGAATTGATGACCCAGGCAAGCCCGATACCGACCGCGCCGATCGCGACCATGAAGCGCGGACCGTACTTGTCGATGAAATAGCCCTCGATCGGGGTGAGCCAGGTTTGAACCAGGACGAAGATTGTGAAGGCGACTTGGATCGAGGCGCGATCCCAGCCAAAGGTTTGCCGAATTTCCGGAACGAACAGAGTCCAGGCATACTGAATATTCGCGGCAGCAACCATGCAGATGACGCCGACGATAATTTGGGTCCAGCGCGTCTTTTCCGAGACAGATTGTTTCGTTGGTACAGCGGTTAGGCTCATTTCATTTCCTCCTAATCCGGCCGCTTAGGCGGCGCTGTCTTTACGGCCCCTAGCCATTGGTCTCGATGTGACGGTCGGCGGGAGAGGAGGCGCTAGATCCCCCGCGACACCTGCCTCGGGCTGTAGTCCTGAGGCAGGCACATATCTGGCATGCCTAAATCTGGCATGCCAAACGGGGATCGTAAAGAAGAAACTCCGGCTTCATGCATCGATTATTCCGGCCAACGGCTATGGGAAGACTTGCGCATGACCGTGAATCTGCTCAATTCATCAGAACTGAGTTTCGCATGCCGCAATAAAGTGACGATACAATTTCGTTTTAACTATGAGACAGACTTGCTTTTCAGGAGATGCTTGGTCACAAGCTGTTAAATCTAAGCAGAAAGTATGCCTGCAGGCTCTCGATATTGCAGCGCGAGATATTGGAGGCGTTTTCCAAAAAGCCCGGCCCTATACTTCGACGTGGAAGATTTATGATTGATTCGTATACATCCCGCGTCAGATCGCCGCAGCTTGCTGCGTGAATGTAATTTGTGTAATAATTTTCATTATTTAGAGCATTAACGGGAACATATCAAAGCTTATATATCGTATATATCGAAAATTGTAGCAGGATTTAGTCCAGGCTATTCTAATTGAGCGCCAGTTGTCCGCCGGACGAGAGCCGCCTATTCTCTCAGCAGCAACAATACGACCTGCCGGGTGCGGCGGAGGACAGGTGGAGCGGCCGGTCGCGACGGTCTGCCCAACGATGCGACCAGCGGCGTGCCGGCGATGGCGCCGGACAATGTCACGCCGACGCTCTATCATCACGATTTCGCCGACGGTCGCGCGGCCCAAGGCGCAGGACATATTCCGGCTCCGCCCGCCCCGGCAATCTCGGCGCTAGAGTTTCGACGGCCGTGTCTCCGCAGGCGCACGCTTTTTTGCAATGCAATATCATCTTAGCTGCATTGCAGCACAGGCTCTGCCGCACTGGCGTCTGGCATGCCAGATAGCGCTCATCAGACGAACCGGAGACGGACATGACCACCCAGCTTCTCACTCAGTATCGCCGCCGCCAGGGCCTTGCCGAGCGCCTCTGGGCCCCGATCGCCGCTTTCCTCGACCACGTCGGCGAGATCAATGCCCGTCGCGGCGCAGTCGGCCCGTTCGGCCTCTGAACCGCGCAGTCAGTCCTACGACCAGGCTTTTCATATCGGCGGCAGAGAGCGCCCGCCCCGGTACGGTTCACTTCAGGTGAACTGTGCGCGAAAGCGGGACTTGTCCGGCAGGGCGGGACCAGTTTCCCACCACTGCTTGGTTTTTGCGATGGCCGGGAACACTGGTCGTTAGCTGACCCAGGCGCGTCAGGCTCCTGGCCGGGCGCTCCTCCCACGGCTGTTCGCGATGAGCGCCCGTTGCCGGGGCGAACGCAATCAGGCAGGCGAGATTGACACGGGTCTTGCCCGCCATGCCGTGGAGGGCCGCACGCAGCGCACCCGCGCCAGTGTGGCGAACCGTCCCCGGTTCGGCGCCGAGGCTTGCCCCGATGGCGTGGTGGCGAGCTATCGGCAGGCTCGGCTTCTGACCTTGACGGTCGTGGCGAACCATCTGGTTTGGGACGCAGCGTTCGGGGTCCATGGCCAGAACGCGATGCTCTGCCCGAGGACCCGCTTGCCGCTGTGACCAGGCCGCTCCCGCAGCCTCGACGCGAGGGCCGACGGCGTCATTGGCCGATCCCAGCCGAGCCATCTCTGATCTGCGGGCGCCCTGATCCAGCTGCCGACCGCTCTCTGGTTCGGATGAAGGTCTCCCCGCAGGCGCGCCCGGGCCGATCCACCTTGCCCGCCTCCCAGGGGCGCGGGCGATCGAGACCTCCAGCCGTCACGGCAAGATGCGCATTCTCCTGGCCGCGCTGATCGCTGCCATGGCCTATCCGGCCCGCGAGATCCGGCAGCAATTTGAGAAGCGCCGGCGCATCGAAACGAACTATCGCCAGATCAAGCGGGACATGCCCGGCCGCGAACCGACCTTGCGCTCCGGCACAGCGGAAACCGTCCATCAGGAGATCTGGCGGCCTTGCTGTCCTCTGGTCGGCTCGAAATGACCGAGAACGCCTGCGAGGCCAGCACGGCTTCACTGCCGCGCTCCCCTATCTGCGCCACGCGTGGGGATGGATGGCGATGGAGGCGCCGAGGCAACTTTCCGCGCGCCTGATCCGCCTGCGCAATCGGCTCGCCGATCTCCTGCTCCCTCGAAACCAGGGGCGGGCAAGCCGCCCGTCTCGTCAAAAGGCCACCTCACCGATACGAAAACGCGTACCGTCAAACCCCTGCAGTGAACCGCATTGGGGCTCGCGCCCTCTCCTTTTGTTTGGCCCGATCACGGCCCGGCCACATTTTTCAGCGCTCTTTCTCCTTGCGTACTGGCATAACATATACCAGACTACCCACAAGTGAGTGACAGTAGGTCGCATTGACAAACTAAAATCAGGGGTAGGAAATGACTGATACTGCGCAAGGAGGAGCGTCAGCTCCGCGCGTCAGCGATCGCTATCGTTGGACGCAGCTCGTCATTGGCGTCATCTGCATGGTGATGATCGCCAACCTGCAATATGGCTGGACGTTCTTCGTCCCGGACATCCAGAAGAAGTTCGGCTGGGATCGCGCTGCGATCCAGTGGGCCTTTACCCTGTTCGTGCTCTTCGAAACCTGGCTCGTGCCGATCGAAGGCTGGTTCGTCGACAAGTACGGACCGCGTGTCGTCATCATCTTCGGCGGCGTCCTGTGCGCCGTCGGCTGGGTCATCAACGGCTATGCCGATACGCTCAGCGGCTTCTATCTCGGCCAGGTGATCGCGGGCATCGGCGCCGGCGCCGTCTACGGCACCTGCGTCGGCAACGCCCTGAAATGGTTTCCGGACAAGCGCGGCCTTGCCGCCGGCATCACCGCCGCCGGCTTCGGCGCGGGCTCGGCGCTGACGGTCGCGCCGATCCAGGCGATGATCCAGAATTCGGGCTTCCAGGCGGCCTTCATCAATTTCGGCATCGGCCAGGGCATCATCATCGTGATCATGGCCTTCTTCCTGGCGGCGCCGTTGGCCGGCCAGGTCCCGGCGGTGGTGGCCAATGCCAACATCATCCAGACCCGTCGCAACTACAAACCGACGGAAGTGCTGCGCCAGCCGATCTTCTGGCTGATGTATTTCATGTTCGTCATCGTCGGCGCCGGCGGCCTGATGATCACCGCCAACCTCAAGCCGATCGCCGCCGACTTCAAGATCGACAACGTGCCGGTGACGCTGATGGGCGTGACCATGACGGTGGTCACCTTCGCGGCCACCATCGACCGCGTGCTGAACGGCCTGACGCGCCCGTTCTTCGGCTGGGTTTCGGACAATATCGGCCGCGAGAACACCATGTTCATCGCCTTCGCGATGGAAGGCATCGGCATCTACATGCTCTACCTCTGGGGTCATGACCCCGTCTGGTTCGTGCTGCTCTCCGGCTTCGTGTTCTTCGCCTGGGGTGAGATCTACTCGCTGTTCCCCTCGACCTGCACCGACACGTTCGGCGCCAAGTTCGCGGCGACCAATGCGGGCCTTCTCTACACCGCCAAGGGCACGGCGGCGCTGCTCGTGCCCTTCGCGAACTACCTGCAGCAGTCGCACGGCAGTTGGGACGGCGTGTTCCTGATCGCCGCCGGCGCCAACATCCTGGCTTCGGTTCTCGCCATCGCGGTGCTGAAGCCCTGGCGCGCCGGCGTCGTCGCCCGCGCCCAGATCCCCGAGGCGACGGCCGCCAAGGCCGCCTGAACCTCCCTCGCTGATCGACATGGGAGGCCGCGACCCCGAGGGGTCGCGGCCTTCTTCTTGTCCGCGGGCGCAGCCATCGGCCGCCGCGGCTTCCGGAAGAAATTGCGCCGCCACCCGGCATATGCCGGCTAACGCATGCGGGCGTGCCGCCTATCGTGGGCGCGCAGCAGCGAAGAGGTGGGGCTGCATTCCGAAAGCCGCCAGACCGAGGAAAAACGCCATGCTGGCCAAGCGCCTTCACGTCCAATTGACCGAATGGAAGCCGAACGACTATTCCGAGAGCCGCGACCACGATCATGAGCTGGAATGGTATCTGTGGTTCGAGGGACGCCTCGCCTACAGCCTGTTCGACCGCGGCCCGAGCGACCTCGTTCCCCTGCCGGGAGCCTTCAGGGACACGCGCACGGGCCGGCTCGAAACCAGGCCGACGATCTATCCGCTTGTGGTCGGCAATCGTTTCGAGGTGCGCCTGGTCGCGATCGAGCGCGACGGGCCGCAATGGCTCGACCCGGACGACCGGGCCAAGGGCGAGTTCTTCATCGACATGGACAAGGACCCGCCGGTTTCGACCTGGCGGATCATCGCGGCCGATCCACGCAACACCGATCTCAATGTCGAGGCGTCGTTCAGGATCAACTGGCTGGACTATGTCGACACGGACGAGATCGTCGAGCCCGGCCCGCCTCGGATCATCGACGACGCGAACTATCCCTACCCCTGGGGCGACGAGGTCATGGTGTTCGAGCATTGGCTCGGCCTCGGCCGCAAGGCGGCGCTCAAGCTCACCGGCGAAAACCGCTTTTCGCGCCGGGAGTTCCTGTCATTCACCGGCACTCCCGGCCGGCCGGGCCAGCTCAAGCGCATGGTGCAGGACGTCTATCGTTTCGGCACCGCCCAAATCGGCGTCGCCAACGATACGGTCAGCAGCGTCTATGTCCCGCGCAAGCGGCCGGGCACCCTCACGGTGAAACTTCACGCGCACGACTTCGGCGATCCGCGCTTCGCTGAGGGCGCCGGCAGATATTTCGGCTCCACGGGCCTCTACAATCTCAGCGAATTCGGCTTCGACGACCGCGTCTCCGCGGTGGAGGTCACCCATACCTATCCCAAGCCGACCTCGTCGCCGGTCAACTGATCCGACGCGCCGCATCGCGATCCCGGGCCCGCGGGCCCGGCCGGCCGGCGGACAGGTCTGATCGGTTCGGCCGATCGATCCGATGAGAATTATCGCAGTTCCCCCGGCACACGGGTCCGCGCATTGCTGGCGGCTCGGGCGAGCCGGAGGAGCGCGATGCCAGGACACGAGAGGGACAATGCCTCGACCGGCGGGGCGGCCGCCGGCCTGCGGGGCGGCATCGCCGGCCGCGCGCTGCTCGCCCTCGCCGCTTCGCTCGTGGCGCCGGGCCTTGCGGTGGCGCAGGTCTCCCTGCCGCCGATGAATCTTGGCGACAGCAGCATCCAGGACGCGATCGCCGGCCCCGGCTTCGCCATGCAGGAGACCATCGGCTTCAACCGCGCGGCACGCTTTCGCGATGCCCGCGGCGGCCTGGCCGGCCGGCCGGCCGGGCTGACCGCCGCCTCGGTTCTCACGCAGCTCATCTACGTCTCCGAGCACAGGCTCTTCGGCGCCTATTGGGGCGCGGAGATCATCATCCCCGTCGCCCATGCGGCGCTCCGGCAGGGCGGCGGCATGGCGCGAAACGATACCGCGATCGGAGACATCTTCGTCAGCCCGCTCATGTTGCAATGGCCGAAGACCATGCTGTTGGGGCGGCCCTTCTGGCAGAGGCTCAATCTGAACGTCACCCTGCCGACCGGCGCCTATGACAATCTCGCGCCGCTCAATATCGGCACCAATGCCTGGGTGCTCAACCCGCACTATGCCTTCACCTACGAGGTCTCCGACGACTGGGAGGTGAGCGGCCGCCTGCACTACCTCTGGTCCAGCGCCAATGCCGATCCGCCCGCCGCGCTGAAGGCACGGCGGATCCAGGCCGGCCAGGCCGTCCACCTCAATGCCTCCGTCTCGCGGGCGTTCGGCGACAATCTGCGCATCGGTCTCTCCGGCTACTATCTGCGCCAGATCAGCGACGACCGCATCGACGCAGTCCGCGTCGGCGGCCGCGAGCAGGTGCTGGGCATCGGGCCCGTGGTCAAATGGCAGGCGGGCCGGACCGCGCTGGTCGCGGCGGCCTATTGGGAAACGCTGGCGCGGGATCGGCCCGAGGGCTGGCGGCTCAGCCTGCGCGTCGCCCGGGGCTTCTGAGAGCCCGTGGCGCCGGCCTCATTCGCCGCGCGCGATGATCGCCTTCAGGTGCTCGCGGAATGCCCGCGCCGCCGGACCGAGCGGCTTGTCCAGGCGATGCGCGAGATAGACCTCCTGCGGATATTGCGCATCGCGGCCGAGCGACGTGGTGGCGATCCGGACGAGCCGTCCCGCGGCGATATCGTCCCGGATCAGCCAGGAGGGCAGCCGCCCCCAGCCGAGACCGGCGGCAATGAGCCGATATTTGGTGTCCTGCGTGTTGACCCGGCAGGTGCGCGGCGACAGCACGTTGAACTCGCGGCCTTCCGACAGGGGCGTCGGATCGGACAGCACGATCTGCAGGTGGTCGGCGAGCTCGGCGATCTCGACCGGCGCCTCGGCCGATCGCCGGGCGAGCGGGTGGCCGGCCGCTGCGACCGCCACCTGCGTCACCGCCGTGATGGCTTCGAGCGCGATGCGGGGATGGCGGAAATCCTCGCCGACCATGACGGCGAGCAGGCTCCGGTCTTCGAGCAGCGCGGCCGGCGGGCCGCCCATCGGCTCGACCGCCACGCGCAGGGCGACGGATGGATAGGTCTGCCGCAGCGCGGTCAAGGCCGCGCCGATCTGGCCCATCGGAAACAGCGTATCGACGGTGACCGAGAGTTCCAGCTCCACACCATGGCCGAGCCCCCTCGCCCGCGCCCGCATGGCGTCCACGCGCAGCAGAATGTCCCGGGCATTGGCGAGCAGGGCCTTGCCTTCCGGCGTGAGGACGGGCCTGTGCCCGGAGCGGTCGAACAGGACGACGCCGAGCTCGGCTTCCAGATTGGCGATGGCATGGCTCACCGCCGACTGCACCCGCGACAGCCGTTGCGCCGCCATGCGAAAGCTGCCGGTATCGGCAATCGCCACCAGAGCGCGCATCTGGTCGAGGGTCAGCGCATCGAGCATGATCGATTATTTTGAACAGTCTGATGGATATTTTATCACTGCCATAGATCAATAAAAAGCCCGAAAAGAATCGCCTCGCCGGCATCGGGGACCCTGCAGCATGGCCGCCATCCTGAGCACCGAAACACCGACGGTCGAGCATTCGGCCGTGCCCTGGGGGGCGGTGCTCGCGACGGTCGGCGCCGGCCTCGTCTCCGCGCTGCAGGTCGGCAAGGGCGCGATCGCCGCGCCGCTGCTCCAATCGGCCTTCCGGATCGACCTTGCCATGGTCGGATGGGTCATCTCGGTCTTCGCCATTCTGGGGCTCGTCGGCGGCATTGCCGCGGGCGCGCTGTCCGCCCGGTGGGGCGACCGGCGCATCCTGCTTGCCGGCCTGGTCGCGACACTCGCCGGCGCCGGGCTCGGCAGCCAGGCGCCGAGCTACCAGGTCCTGCTGTTCTCGCGCGTCCTCGAAGGCCTTGGCTTTCTCATGACCACCGTCGCGGCGCCCGCCATCCTCAGGCAGATCGTGCCCGCGCCGCGCCAGAATTTCGTCTTCGCCCTCTGGAGCTGCTTCATGCCGACCGGCATGGCGCTCGCCCTGCTCTCCGGCCCGCTCTTCGCGTCGTGGCAGCAGATGTGGCTGGCCAGCGCCCTTGCGACGCTGCTCGCGCTCGCATGCGGGCTCGCTCTCATTCCAGCCGGCAGCGGGCGAGACGATGCGCGGTCCGGCAACCTGCTGGCGGACACCAGGCTCATCGTGACGTCGCGCGCCGCCGTGCTGCTGGCAAGCGCGATGATGCTCTACAGCGCGATGTTTTTCGCGGTCTTCAGTTTTCTGCCGATTCTGCTGATGAACCGTATGGGCGCCGGCGTCGGCCTTGCCGGCGTCCTCAGCGCGGTTGCGTCGATCGCCAATGTCGGCGGCAATCTCGGGGCCGGCCATCTGCTCGGCCGCGGCGCGAGCCGGCCGGCGCTCATCGGCATCGCCAGCACGGTGATGGGGCTTGCGGCCGTCGGCATCTTCGCCTTCTCCCTGCCGGGAGCCGCGGCCTTCGCGCTCTGCGTCCTGTTCGCCGGCATCGGCGGCATGATCCCGGCGACGATCCTCTCGTCGACGCCGAAGGTCGTGCCGTCCGCCGCGCTCGTCGCGATCGCGGTCGGCCTCGTCACCCAGGGCAACGGCCTCGGCCAGGTTCTCGCCCCCATCGCCATCGGCGCGGCGATCGAAACCTATGGCTGGTCTGCTCCGGCCGTCATCGTGCCGCTCCTTGCCGTCCTCACCATCGCCGTGGCGCGCGCGATGCGCGGCACGGCCATCGCCGAGGCCTGAGGCGAAACCGCGAGACGGCTGCGGGGCGCTCAGAAGAGTGAGACGCCTGTCAGCTGCGTGAGCCGCTCCACCAGCGCGTCCTGAAAATCGGCATCGGATACGTCAGGCGCAGGAGCCTGCTGCCGGCGATGGTGCCAATAGCGCCCGCTGACCTTGGCGGCGGGATCCTCGCTCACGGCGAGCCAGGTCTGCGTGAGGTGGCCCTTTTCCAGATCATCGGGCGCGCCCGGCCCGCCCATGCGCGTCGGCACCCAGCCCGGATCGACGGCGTTGCTGAGCACATCGGGCCAGTGCCGGGCGACCGCGAAGGCGAGTGTGGCGACATGGAGCTTGCTGTCCGAATAGGCGCGCGTCGCATCCCAGCGCCGCTCCCGCCAGTCGATATCGTGGAGCGCCCGCGAGCCGCCCCGGTGCATGCCGCTGCTGAGATAAACGAGGCGTCCGGGCCGCTCGATCAGCGCGGTCAGCATGAACGGCGCCAACGTGTTGACCGCGACAATGCCGGCATGGCCTTCCGGGGTCGGCTGCCGGTCGGGTGTCGCATAGAGGCCGGCATTGTGGATGACGGCGTCCATCCGGCCCAAGGCATTGACCTGGTCGGCGATGGTGCGGGTCTCGGCGGCGCTGGCAAGATCGCCGACGACGGTGCCGAGCGCTCGCGGCGCGAGTTCGGCGAGCGCCGCGGCACGCGCAGCCGAGCGGGCATGCAGCACGACCTCATGGCCCTCGCGCAGAAGGGTCTGCGCGGCCGCGCGACCAAGGCCTTCCGTGCTGCC
Source organism: Phreatobacter sp. AB_2022a (assembly GCF_026847585.1). Taxonomy (NCBI): domain Bacteria; kingdom Pseudomonadati; phylum Pseudomonadota; class Alphaproteobacteria; order Hyphomicrobiales; family Phreatobacteraceae; genus Phreatobacter; species Phreatobacter sp. AB_2022a. The sequence goes on along the minus strand of NZ_JAPSET010000042.1, from coordinate 46,284 downwards.
GGTGACGAAGATGCGGGCCATGGCAAATCCCTCCACGCGTTGCGGGTCAGGCCGGATCTCATATCAGCTTGAGAGCCTCGAAGCTGGCATGGCCGTCGCGCCAACGATGATGTGATCTTCGGTGTTGCCCCCGGGGAGGATCGCTGCCGGGCCCTGCCCGCACCGCCCGCCTTGAACTGCGAAGCCGTTGGCGAGCCCGGCCTTCCCCTTCCGAAGGGGAGCGATCAGCGGCAGGCGGATCAAAAGACGGCGTTGAAGGCCGCAAGGCGCGGCTTCCCATTGGCCGCCGGCATGCTCTAACTGTCATATGCCGCACGAGCCTGCCACACAGACCACGGCCGAGACCGCCGAAGCCGACCTTGCCGCCGCGGGCCTGAAACCTCACGACGGCCGCTATTCCGCCTTTGCGCCATTGCGCCAGCCGATCTTCCGTGCGGTCTGGATCGCCAGCCTTGCCTCGAACTTCGGCGGTCTCGTCCAGATGGTCGGCGCCGCCTGGCTGATGACCTCGCTCTCCGATTCGCCGCACATGGTCGCGCTGGTCCAGGCCTCGACCACGCTGCCGGTGATGATGTTCTCGCTGGCCGCCGGCGCGATCGCGGACAATTACGACCGCCGCCGCATCCTGCTGACGGCGCAGGGCTTCATGCTCGTCGTTTCGACCATGCTGGCGGTCTTCGCCTGGTTCGGACTGCTCTCGCCTTGGCTGCTGCTCGGTTTCACCTTCCTGATCGGCTGCGGCAACGCGCTCAACAACCCGGCCTGGCAGTCCTCGGTCGGCGACATGGTGCCGCGGCCCGAGCTGCCGGCGGCGGTGACGCTGAACAGCGTCGCCTTCAACATCGCCCGCAGCGTCGGCCCGGCGATCGGCGGCGCCATCGTCGCCGCCTTCGGCGCGGTCGCTGCCTTCGTCGTCAATGCCTTCAGCTATATCGGCCTGCTTGCCGTGCTCGCGCGCTGGCAGCCCCCGCATGTCGAGCGCGTGCTGCCGCGCGAGACGTTCTGGCTCGCGATGAGCGCGGGTCTCCGCTATGTCGCGATGTCGCCCAATATCCGCGCCGTCCTGCTGCGTGCCTTCCTCTTCGGCTTCGGCGGCATTGTCGGCCTCGCCCTGATGCCGCTGGTCGCGCGCGACCTCGTGCGCGGCGGCCCGCTGACATTCGGCATCCTGCTGGGAGCCTTCGGCGCTGGCGCGGTTGCCGGAGCGTTCGTCAGCGCCAGGCTGCGCCGCCGCTTCAGCACCGAGACCCTCGTGCGCCTGACCTTCCTGGCCTATGCGGCCGCGGCCCTGGTGGTAGGGCTGAGCCCGACTCTATGGCTCACCATGCCGGCTCTTGGCGTCGGCGGTGCCTGCTGGGTGCTGGCGCTCTCGACCTTCAATTCGACGGTGCAGCTGTCGGCGCCGCGCTGGGTGGTGGGGCGCGCGCTTGCGCTCTACCAGATGGCGGCCTTCGGCGGCATGGCCGCGGGCAGCTGGGCCTGGGGCTGGGTCACGCTCCATTCCGGCCCGGCCGGCGGCCTGTGGGCAGCGGCGGTCGCCCTCGTCTGCGGCGCCGCCGCCGGGCTGCGCTATCGGCTGCCGCCGCTCGAGGCGCTCAATCTCGATCCGCTCAGCCGGTGGCGGGAGCCCGAGGTCGCGGTCGATATCGAGCCGCGCAGCGGCCCGGTCTTCGTCACCATCGAATGGCGCATCCGGCAGGAGGACGTGGTCGAGTTCCTCAAGGCGATGGAGGAGCGCCGGCGCATCCGCCGCCGCGACGGCGCGCGCCACTGGGCGCTGCTGCGCGACCTGACCGATGCCGAGCTCTGGATCGAGCGCTACGACAGCCCGACCTGGGTCGAATATGTCCGCCAGGCCCAGCGCGTCACCCAGGCCGACGCCGAGATCGGCGACCGGGTCAGGGATCTGCATATCGGGCCCGAGCCGCCGGTCGTGCACCGCATGGTCGAGCGCCAGACCGGCGTGCTGCCGCCCGAGGTGCTGCGCGCGACCCGCCAGGCGCAGGCCTCGCCCTGAGCGGCGGCGCTGGACCGGCTCGGTCGCGCGGCAGCCTCTGGCTGCAGCGCGCACGACCAGCTGGATTCCGACCGCGTCAGATCAGCTTGAGACCCTTGAAGCTGACATGGCCGTCGCGGCCGACGATGATGTGGTCGTGCACGGCGACGCCGAGCGGGCGCGCGATGTCCGCGATCGCTTTCGTCATCTCGATATCGGCGCGCGACGGCGTGGGATCGCCGGACGGATGGTTGTGCACGAGCACGAGGGCGGTGGAGGAGAGTTCCAGCGCCCGCTTCACCACCTCGCGCGGATAGACCGGCGTGTGGTCGACCGTGCCCTCGCCCTGCAGCTCGTCGGCAATCAGCGCATTCTTCTTGTCGAGATAGAGGACGCGGAACTGCTCGCGTTCGGCGAAGGCCATGGCCGTGCGGCAATAATCGAGCACGGCGGACCAGGACGACAGCACCGGCCGGCGCGCGATGCGGCCGCGCCCGAAGCGCACCGCGGCCGCCTGGACCACCTTCACCTCGACGATCGCCGCGGGCGTCATGCCCTCGACCTCGGCGAGCCGGGCCGCCGGCGCCGCAACCACCTCGGCGAAGGAGCCGAAACGTTTCAGCAGATCCTTGGCCAGCGGCTTGACGTCGCGCCGGGGAATGGCGCGGAACAGCACGAGTTCGATGAGTTCGTAGTCGGCGAGCGCCTCCGCCCCCGCCTCCCGGAAGCGCTGGCGCAGCCTTTCGCGGTGGCCGTGATAATGCGGCGGCTCGGCGGCTTCGGTCAGGCCCGAAACGGTCTTGTCGGTCATCGGCGCGCGGCTCTCCGAAACCGACGCTAATCGACATCGCCGCGCATGCAGGTTCCGGTGGAATACGGATGAGGCGGCGCGCCCGTCGCGCTTTCGAGCAAGATCGGGAGGCGTCAGGCCCCGGCGCCGTTGCCACGAAATAGCGACGGTCCGCAGCGTCCGTGACGATCGCGATGCATCGTTTCCGCCGCACAGCAGGCGCCTCTGCGCCATCGCGATTCCCCCGCCCAACCGACAGGGCGGGAGGCATGTTGCGACTGCGGCTCTCAGAGGAAACCGATCGAGATCCACGGCACGGCCGCCACGATGACGAGGCCGACCAGGAGCGCGATCATGTAGCCGACGATCGGCCGCATGCCCTCGTCGGGGTGGATGCGGCTGATCGCGCAGGCCGCGTAGTAGCCGACACCGAAGGGCGGCGCGAAGAGGCCGACGCCCATCGCCAGGATGACGACCATCGCATAGTGCACCTCGTGGACGCCGACCTGCCGGGCGATCGGGAACAGCAGAGGGCCGAAGAGCACGATCGCCGGGATGCCCTCCAGAACCGAGCCGAGCACGATGAAGGCAATGATCGAGACGGCGAGGAATGTCGGCACGCCGCCGGGCAGGCTCTTCATGATCTCGGCCAGGGCGGTGGAGAAGCCGGACTGCGTCAGCGCCCAGGCCATGCCGGTGGCGGCCCCGATGATCAGCAGGATCGCGCCGGAGAGCGAGGCCGTGTCGAGCAGCATCGGATAGAGCCGCTTCCAGTCGAACTGGCGATAGACCAGGAGACCTGCGATCGCGGCATAGGCGATGCCGATGGTCGAGACCTCGGTCGCGGTCGCGACGCCCTCGATGACCGCAGCCCGGATGATGAAGGGCAAGGCGATGGCTGGAAGCGCGATCAGGAAGGCCTTGCCGATCTCCGCGCCCGACGCACGGCGGACCGCGGAGAGGTCCTCGTTACGGTAGCGCCACCAGACGAGCGCCGCGAGCGTCAGGCCAAGCACGAGACCGGGCAGGAGGCCGCCGGTGAAGAGCGCCGCGATCGAGACACCAGTCACCGAACCGATCGTGATGAGCACCAGCGAAGGCGGGATCGTCTCGGTCTGAGCGCCGGTCGCCGACAGCAGGGCGACGAGGTCGCCGGGCTTGGCGCCCCGCTGCTTCATCTCGGGAAAGAGCACGGGGGCGACCGCCGCCATGTCGGCCGCCTTCGAGCCCGAAATGCCCGAGACGAGATACATGGCGCCGATCAGCACGTAGGAGAGGCCGCCGCGAACATGGCCGAGCAGGCTTGCGAGGAAACCGACCATGGCGCGCGCCATGCCCGTCATCTCGATGAGCAGGCCGAGGAAGACGAACAGCGGCACCGCGAGCAGGATCAGATGGCTCATGCCTTCGTCCATCCGGCCGATGATCACGACCGTCGGGGTCGACGTGGTGAGCGCGAGGTAGGCGAAGGTGGCGAGGCCGAACGCGAACGCGATCGGCACCCCGAGCAGCACCATCGCACCGACGCCGCCGACGAAGAAGACGAGCAGGTTCCAGTTGCCGAGCCCGCCGAGAGAGGGGCCGATCAACGCCGTCAGCGCGATGACCACGCCCGTCATGCCGACGGCGAGCCCGGCGTCGCGCAGGTCTCCGACGCGGCAGAGCTGGACGAGAGCGACGAGCAGCATCAGTCCGATTCCGACCGGCAGGGCGGCTGCCCGCCAGGAATTGGCGATCTCGAGGGCGGGCGTCGTGACGTAGACCTCGTCGGCGGCAAATTCGATGGCCGGGTGGAGGACGAGCGCCAGGAAGGCGACCGCCGCCGCGATGGCGACGAGGTCGAGGACGCCGCGCATCCCGGGCGACAGCTTGCCGACGACGGCGGTCATGCGCATGTGCTCGCCGCGCCGCAGCGCCACCACCGACCCCAGCATGGCAAGCCACAGGAACAGGATCGAGGCGAGTTCGTCCGACCAGATCAGCGGCTCGTGCAGGACGTAGCGCCAGACGACGCCCATGAACAGGACGACGACCTCGGCGAGGACGAGCAACGCAGCCGGTATCTCCACGAGCAGGCCGACGCTACGGTCGAGCTTCGCCGGCCAGCCTGGATGCGGAATACGCAATGAACCGGCACCATGGGCGGCGCCGGCTGCTGTCGGATCGTTTGCCATCCGGATTTCCTCTCCTGTCGGTTTTTGCTTTCCGGCCGGAGCGGCCCGGCCGGTTGTCGTCCTTTCGCGGTACGGTTCGGACATGCTGGTTGCTGGGCGGGGCGGCCGCGCCCAGACGATCGGCCGGAGCGGCGGCTCAGCCGAGCTTGCCGGACACCTTCTCGAGCAGGTCCCAGGCCTGGGCGCCGTATTTCTGCTTCCACCCCGCGTAGAAGCTGGTGCCGGCGAGCGCCCTGCGGAACGCGTCCTGCTGAACGTCGACGAAGGCGATGCCCTTGCCCTGCAGATCGCTCTTCAGGCTGTCGCTGAGGCTGGCGATGTCGGCACGCTGGTCGAGCGCGGACCGGTCGAGCTCGCGGGTGATGACGGCCTGGAGATCGCCGGGCAGCCTGGCGAAGGCCCGCTTGTTGCCGAGCACCCAATAGCCGTCCCAGACATGGCCGGTGAGGCTGCAGGTCTTCTGGACCTCGTAGAGCCGCGTCGTCGCGATGATGGCGAGCGGGTTCTCCTGGCCCTCGACGACCTTGGTCTGGAGCGAGGAATAGAGTTCGTTGAAGTTGATCGGGGAAGGCGCGGCGTCGAGCGCCTTGAAGAGCGAGGTCAGGGCGGGCGCCGGCGGCACGCGCAGCTTGAAGCCGTTGAGGTCCGCCGGACCCTTGATCTCGCGGGTCGAGGAGGTGATGTGCCGGAAGCCGTTGTCCCAGATGCGCGAGACGGTGAAGATCGGCGTCTTGGCGATCTGCTCGCGGATATGCGCGCCGAGCTCGCCGTCCATCGCTGCCCAGACCTGCTCGTAGTTCTTGAAGGCGAAGCCGAGGCTGGTGATCCCGGACAGCGGCACGAAGGTCGCCAGGATCAGGGACGAGAGATTGAAGAAATCGACCGAGCCGTTGCGGACCTGAGTCAGAAGATCGGTGTCGGAGCCGAGCTGGTTCGCGGGGAACAGCTTGATCTCGACCCGGCCTGCCGTGGCCTCGCGGATCCGGTTCAGCGCCTCCTGGGCCCGGATGTTGACCGGATGGGTCGGATCCTGGCCCGTCGCATATTTGAGCTCGAACTCCGCGGCGCCGGCCGGCCATTTCAGGATCGTCACGAGCGGGACGGCGGCGGCGCCGGCCACGAGGCTGCGGCGGGTCGGAGCGAAGCGGATCCTTGTCACGATGTCCTCCTTGAGTGTGTTGCGCCGGAAAGGGCTCAGGCGGTGCCGTTGAGGGCGCGGTAGGCGCGGATCACCTGGCTGTCGTCGGCAGCCCCGTCGCCGCGGCCCGACGTCGAGGTGAAGAGCTGGTGCGCAAGCGCGGCCAGGGGCAGCGCGGCCTTGGTCTCGCGGCCCGCTTCGAGCACGATGTCGAGATCCTTGACGAAGATGTCGACGGCGCTCGTCACCTCCGGCTCGGGCTCGAGCATGCGCGGGCCGCGATCCCTCAGCATCCAGCTGCCGGCCGCGGTGCCGGTCAGGATGTCGAGCATCGTCCTCGTGTCGACGCCGACGCGCTCGGCGAGGGCGAGCGCCTCGGCCGCGGCGGCGATATGCACGCCGCACAGCAGCTGGTTGACCGTCTTGACGGTCGCGCCCTGCCCCGGCCTGTCGCCGACCTGCAGGGTCCGGCTGCCCATGGCCTCGAGGACCGGCCGCACGGCCGCAAAGGTTTCGGCCGGAGCCGCGGCCATGACGGTGAGCGAACCCACCATCGCTCCGACGACGCCGCCGGAGACGGGGGAATCGACGAAGCGCCTGCCGGTCCGGGCGACCCGCTCGGCGATCGTCTGGACCCGTTTCGGCGGACAGGTCGCCATCAGGCAGACGATCGCCTCCGGCGGCGCAGCCGCGATGGCGTTTTCGTCGAAGAGAACGGCCTCGGCCTGCTGGGCGTTGACGACCATCAGAACGATGGCATCGGCGCCGCGGAAGGCGTCCTGAACGGAGCCGCAGGGCGTGCCGCCTGCGGCCTCGAGGTCGGCGAGGCCGGCCGGGTTCAGATCGAACCCCCGGACCGTCAGGCCGGCTTTGACAAGGTTTCGGGCCATCGGCCGCCCCATGGCGCCGAGCCCGACGAAGGCGATGTTTTTCATTGCAGTTCGTCCCGGTCGGGCAGCGGCGCCTAGAGCCAGCCCTTGATCGCTCTCGTCACGGCCGCGGTGGAGAGGCCGTACTGGTCGTGCAGCGTCGGAAGCGCCCCGGCTTCGAGGAATTGGTCGGGAAGGCCGATCTGGCGGAAGGCGGCCGGCCGGACGTTGGAGCGCATCAGCGTGGCGGCCACGGCTTCGCCCAGGCCGCCGATCACCGTGTGGTTCTCGGCGACCACGACGAGCCGCCCGCCCTTGCCGCATTCGGCCAGGATCGTCGCCTCATCCAGCGGCTTGATGGTCGGGACATGCAGCACGGCGGCTTCGACGCCGTCCTTTCTGAGTGCCTCGGCCGCCTCCAGCGCCCGCATGGTCATCAGGCCGGAGGCGATGATCAGCGTGTCGCGCCCGTCGCGGATGAGCTTTGCCTTGCCGAGCTCGAACCTGTAGCCGTAGTCGTCGAGCACGCACGGCACGTTGCCGCGCAGAAGCCGCATGTAGACCGGCCCCTTGTGCGCCGACATGGCCGGCACCGCCTGCTCGATCTCATGCGCGTCGCAGGGATCGATGATGGTCAGGTTGGGCATGCCCCGGAACATCGCGATGTCCTCGGTCGCCTGGTGGCTCGGGCCGTAGCCGGTGGTCAGCCCGGGCAGCGCGCAGACGATCTTCACGTCCAGCATCTCCTCGGCGATCGCGAGGCAGATGAAATCGTAGGCGCGGCGCGAGGCGAAGACGGCATAGGTCGTCGCCCAGGCCTGGAAGCCCTCGCGCGCCATGCCGGCCGCGGCCATCATGAGCAGCTGCTCGGCCATGCCCATCTGGTAGAACCGATCCGGATGGGCATCGCGGAAGATGTGCAGGTCGGTATATTTGGCGAGATCCGCCGAGAGCCCGACGATGCGGTTGTTCGTCTCCGCGAGTTTCGCCAGCGCGTGGCCGAAGGGCGCCGGCTTCGTCTTCTGGCCGGCCCCGGCGATGGACGCGATCATGGCCGAGGTCGTCAGCCGCGGCTTGTCGCTGCCGCCGGCGCCAAGATGAGCCGGCCGGATATATTTCGAGCGCCTCATTGTGCCACTCCCGCGTCGATGATGGTGATGGCCTCGGCCCACTCGTCCGGCTCCACGCGCAGGAAGTGGTTCCGTTCGCGGGCCTCGAGGAAGGGGACGCCCTTCGCCATCCTGGTGTCGCAGATGATGATCCGGGGCTGCGCGGCCCGGTGATTCCGCGCCGCGTCGAAAGCGCGGACCAGGGCGTCGATGTCGTTGCCGTCGACGCGCTGCGCGAACCAGCCGAAGGCCTCGAATTTCGGCACCAGCGGCTCGAAATTCATGACGCCCGTCGAAGGCCCGTCCGCCTGCATCTGGTTGACGTCGACAATGCCGATCAGGTTGTCGAGCTTGTGGGAGCCGGCCGACATTGCCGCTTCCCAGGTCGAGCCTTCGTCGAGTTCGCCGTCCGAGAAGAGAGTGTAGACGAAGGCTTGCGAGCTCTTGCGCTTCAGCGCGAGGCACATCCCAACCGCGATGCCGAGCCCGTGGCCGAGCGAGCCGCCGGTGATCTCCATCCCGGGCGTATAGGCGGCCATGCCGGACATTGGCAGGCGGCTGTCGTCGCCGCCGTAGGTCTCGAGCTCGTCCTCGGGCAGGATCTTTGCCTCGATCAGCGCCGCGTAGAGCGCGATGGCATAGTGACCGATCGAGAGCAGGAAGCGGTCGCGCCCCTCCCATTCGGGGTCTTCGGGCCGGTAGCTGGTGGCGTGGAAATACGACACCGCGAGGATGTCGGCGACACCGAGCGCCTGCGCGATGTAGCCCTGGCCCTGGACCTCGCCCATGCGCAGGGCATGGCGCCGGATGCGCCGCGCCCGCTCGGCCAAGGTCACATTGTGACCGATGTCGGTCATGTCTCAGTCTCCCTTGCTCAGATCGGATGCGGATCGCGCTGCGACCGGCTGGCCGCCCCGGCACACGGTCGGGCCGGAGGCAGCCTATGCCGCCGGTGGGACCGCACGTGGTCTGCGGCGCCGCCGGAACCGGCCGCTGTTGGCCGGCGTCTTGGAGGAGCGCTCGCCCTCGGAAGGGGAAGCGCCCGGCAGGACTCAATGGATCAGCATCCCGCCATTCACATCGATGGTCGCGCCGGTGACGTAGGCCGAGAGGCCCGAAGCCAGGAACAGGCCGATGCCCGCGACATCCCGGGCATCGCCGAGGCGGTTCAGCGGAATGCCCTTGAGGATGTCCTGCTTCATCTCGTCGGAGAGCTTGCCGGCGGTGATGTCCGTCTGGATCAGGCCTGGCGCGATCGAATTCACGCGAATGCCGAAGGGTCCGAGTTCGCGTGCCATGGCACGGGCAAGGCCGAGCACGCCCGCCTTCGCCGCGCTGTAGTGCGGACCGCCGAAGACGCCGCCGCCGCGCTGTGCCGAGACCGACGACATGCAGATGATCGAGCCGCCGCCGCCCGCCTTCATGGCGGGGATGGTGGCCTGGCTCATGTAGAGCGTCCCGCGCAGGCTGACATCCGTGACGGCTTCGTAGTCGCCGGCGGTGATGTCGAGCGTCTTGATCGGCTGGGTAATGCCGGCATTGTTCACCAGGACGTCGATACGGCCGAAATCCGCCAGCGCCCGTTCGACCGCCTCTTCGCATGCGGTCTTGTCGGTGACGTTGCAGCCATAGCCCCGATGGCAGGGGCCAATGGCCGCCGCGGCGGCAGCGGCCGCGCCTTCGTCGAGGTCGAGGATCGCGACCTTCGCGCCGTGCTCGGCAAAAAGCCCGGCGGTGGCGCGGCCAAGTCCGCGCTCCGACGCAGCGCCGGTGATCAGGCAGATCTTGCCTTCGAGCAACATGGTCGTTCCTCCCTGTCCCGCTTCGCCGTGGCTTGCGCGATCTCTGGTGGCAGGAAGCTGATCCATTGAGAGCGAGAGCTCAAACGAATAAAAGAGCCCTATCGATGAGTTGTGCTCACCTGACTAGAATTGCGATGCGAAGGCTGCCCGCGCTGAAGTCGATCCAATGTTTCGAGGCGGCCTCCCGTCTCGGCTCCTTTGCGGCGGCGGCCGAGGAACTGCTGGTGACGCCATCGGCCGTGAGTCATCAGATCCGCGCGCTGGAGCGGGAGGTTGGTCTGCCGCTGTTCCACCGCATCCACCGCTCGATCGTGCTGACCGATGCCGGGCGCCGCTATGCCGAGCAGGTGGCCGAAGCCTTCGGAATCATCGAGGCGGCGACGCACAGCATCGACCGTACCGGCAAGGCCGACATCCTGACCATCCATTCGGTGCCGAGCTTCGCGACGCAATGGCTGATGCCGCGCCTGTCGCGCTACAGCGCGCTCCACCCCGATGTCGACGTGCGCCTGAACGCATCGGTGGACCGTGTCGATCTCGCCGCCGGCGAAGCCGATTTCGCCATCCGCTACGGCACGGTCTTTCCGGCATCGGGGGTCGAGGTGATCCCCTTTCCGGAAGAAACGATCGTGGTGCTGTGCGCGCCGGGGCTGGCGGGCGGCGAGAAGCCGCTCCGCGTGCCGGAAGATCTGCGCGACCACACATTGATCTTTTCCGAGGTGAACCTCGTGTCCTGGCGCGACTGGCTGGATCGGATGGGGGTGCGCGGCATCGCGACCGATCGCGGGCCCCGCTTCGATCGCTCGTTCATGGCGATCAGCGCCGCCGTCGACGGCATCGGCGTCGGGCTGGAGAGCCGCCTGCTCATCCAGCGGGAGCTGGAGACGGGGCGGCTCGTCCTGCCCTTCGGCATGATGGGGCCGCGTCTCGTCTGCCACCACCTTCTCTTCCTCAGGTCGAAGGCGCATATCCCCAAGATCAAGGCGTTCCGGGAATGGCTGGCTGCGGAGCTGGCCGGAGCCGTGATGTGACGTGACGGCGGGACCGGCCGCGGCGCTCGGCCATCGGCCACCGGCCCGTGACCAGCACCCTGATGACCGCTTTTGGCACCGTGGCTGGCGATAGCGCGACAGCGCCGCACCACGCCGCTTGTGCCTCGGGCAGCGCGCCGTACGGCTGCCAGAGGCGCTCGTCGAATGTGAAAGGCCGCTTCTGGACGATCGAGATTTGGGCGGCCTCTGGATGGAGCGGATTGATCAGGGGGTTGGAATTTTCCGCAATGATGAAAGACGGAACCTTGAGCAAGAGGAACTGCTGGAGCCGCCGCGGCTCGACGGCCGGCCCGAACAGGTCACGGTGCGTTTGAACCCGCCGGATCATCACGGGAATGCGGCGCAGCTCGCCGGATCCTGACCGCCGGGCCCGAGCGAGCGGAACAGGTCGAACTGCGAGAACAGCGCGGCGAGGCCGCCGGTATGGATCATCGCGGCCGCTTCGCCGGCCGGCAGGGCGCCCTGGGTCGAGAGCGCGAGAAAGGCGGCGAAGGTCTTGGCCGTGTAGGTATGCTCGAGCAGGATGCCCTCGGTGCGTGCGAGCGTCAGGATCGCCCGCTCGGCTTCGGCGGTCGGCTCGCCGTAGCCCGCGCCCAGCCAGTCCATGTGACAGGTGACGCCGAGCGTCGCGAAGGCCGGCACGGCGAAGCCGGTGTGGCGGGCGAGCCCGTCATAGATCAACTGCGTGCGGGCGACGAGCTCGGCCTCCTCGTATTCGACGCTGACGAGATGCACGGCGAAGGGATTGCCGAGCAGGGCATTGCCGAAGATGAACCCCGCTTCGGTCGGCCCCATCGAGCCGGCGAGAAAGACGTGCCGCAAGGCGAGGCCGGCGGCATGGGTCTGGTTCCACAGCTCCTCGGCGGCAAGGACATAGCCGAGCGCGCCGACCACGGCGTCGCCGACCAGATAGGGCCGGCGACCGGCCGCCTTGAGCTCCTGCGCCGCCCGCCGCATCGCTGCGCCGCGCTCGTCCTCGCCGACCGGGCCGAGAAAACGCAGCTCGGCGCCGAACAGCCGGTTGAGGAATGCCCGGTCGCGGCTCGCCGCGTCGGCCGGCGCGTTGTGGAAGACCACGCAGTCGAGCCCGACCATGGCCGCCACCGCCGCCGTCAGGCGGCAGAGATTGGACATGGCGCCGCCGGCGACCAGCAGCATGTCGGCGCCCTCGGCGAACGCTGCGCCGAGCCAGAATTCCAGGCTGCGCAGCTTGTTGCCACCGAGCGCCATGTCCATCTGGTCGTCGCGCTTCAGATAGAGCCCGGCCCGCCCGGTCCGGGCTTCCAGGCGGTTCAGCCGCTGCAGCGGCGTCGCCGTCTCGAGCAGCCGGTGGCGCGGATCGTTCAGGTGAATCATGGCGGCCCTGACGTCGGAAACGACGGCGATCGTAGGGATGTCGGCGCGCGCCGGCGGTTCCGGGCGAATACGGATGGTAGCCGCGGCCGGGGCGGATCAGGGACGAACACCGACCCGGCGCGCCACCGCCTCGATCTCATTGGTCCAGATGCCGCCGCCATAGCCGCGCGGCAGGCGCTCCACATCCTCAGGCAGGTCGAGGCCGGCCGCGGCGCCATGACCGCGACCATGGAACGGCCCCAGCACGTAGACCTGGCTGCCGGCCCGCTCGAACCGGTTGAGAAAACGGTTCGGCCAGCCCCAGAGCCAGGGCGCTACATTGATCGGGACGAGCACGATCGTGTCGCGGCAGGCCTGCGGCATCAGTCCGCTCCAGCCATAGGCGACGTAACGGAACAGGCATTGCCGCAGGTCGCGCTCGGACATGACGCGCGTCGTCGGCGAAAGCCGCTTGATGACATCCATCACCGCGCCGTCGCCGTAGACCATCAGAAGGTCGCGCCGCTCCGGCGGCAGCCGGCCCAGAACGGCGGCCAGCTGCTTGCCCTCCCCGGCATCCCGGCTCTTGATGTTGATCAGGAAGCGCCGGTCCGGAAAGGCCTGGAGCACCTCGTCGAGGCTCGGCATCTGACCGACGGCCTTGCCGCGGAAGGGAAAGCTGCGCCCGCCGTCGGCAGTATAGCCGTAGCCGATATCCAGCGCCTTCAGCTCGGCCAGCGAATGGTCGCGCGTCACGCCTTGCCCATTGGTGCGGCAATCGAGTGTCCAGTCATGGAATACGACGAAGGCGCCATCCGTGGTCGGATGAATGTCGAGCTCGTTGATGTCGGCGCCGGCATCGAACGAGGCGCGCAGCGAGGCGATGGTGTTTTCGAGATATCCGTGCGTCGGCGTGAAGATGCGCCGGGCCGTGCAGGTGTCGCGCCCGACGCCTTCCGGCGCAAAGCGCTGCGCGATGCCGCGATGGGCGAGCAGCACGGGCCGGCCGGGCTCCCGGCCTGCAAGGAGGCTCGTATTATTGGCATAGACCAGCGCGCCGAAGACGGCGGCCAGGAGGGCGTAACGCGGCAAAGGGCGCATCGGGATTCCGGCGGCTATCTTGTTCCCGCTATTGGGAGCAGACATGTCATGTTCCCAAATTTGGGAACAAAAATGGCGAACCACTGCAGGCCGGACCGACGGGGATGTTCAGCCGACCGTGTCCGGGAGGCCCGGGACGGGCTCCCACAATTCGATCGGATTGCCCTCCGGGTCGTGGATGCGGCAGAACCGGCCAACCTCCGAATCCCATTCGGCCCGCGTCTCCACGGCGATGCCCGCGGCGGCGAGCCTGGCCATCATCGCGTCGAGATCATCGACCCGGAAATTGACCATCCACTGCTGGCTGTCCCGGCCGAAATAGGCTGTGTCGACGGCGAATGGTGCGAAGACGGTGGGTCCGGCGGCCTGATGCCAGGCGCTTCGGGCGATATCGTCGATGCCGAGATGGGTCTCGTACCACTGCGCCAGCGCCTTCGGATCGCGGGCCCTGAAGAACAGCCCGCCAATGCCGGTCACCTTGGCCATGATCAGGTCTCCCATGGCTGCCGATGCCACGATCATACCGGCCCCGGCGCCCGCTGCCGCGCGAACGGCCAACGGCCAATTGTCGCATCGGCATGCGCCCTGCCTCGAAAGACGCCCTTGCTCTCCGGCCGCAGGCGGACGACCCTGGCCACGGCAATGCGAAGGAGACGGCCGATGGCGACGTTCAAGGCGGTGGTGGTGACCAAGGGCGAAGCCGGCACGACGGCCGCGCTGTCGACCTTCGACGATGCCGATCTCATGGACGGCGACGTGACCGTGCGCGTCTCCCATTCCACGCTGAACTACAAGGACGGGCTGGCGCTGACCGGCAAGGCGCCAGTGGTCAGGCGCTTTCCAATGATCCCCGGCATCGATTTCGCCGGCATCGTCGAGACGTCGAGCCACAGCGATTTCAAGCCGGGCGACGCCGTCCTGCTCAATGGCTGGGGCACCGGCGAGACTCATCTCGGCGCCTATGCCGAGCGCACCCGGGTCAAGGGCGATTGGCTGGTGCCCCTGCCGGCCGGCCTGTCCGCCGCCGAGGCCATGGCGATCGGCACGGCCGGCTATACCGCCATGCTCTGCGTGATGGCGCTGCAGCGCCATGGCATCGGTCCGGAGCGCGGCCCGGTCGTGGTGACCGGCGCGTCCGGCGGCGTCGGCTCGGTGGCCACCGCCCTGCTCGCCAAGCGCGGCTACCAGGTGATCGCCTCGACCGGCCGGTCCCAGGAGGCCGACTATCTGAAAGGCCTCGGCGCCGTCGAGATCATCAGCCGCGACGAGCTGTCCGGCCCGGCCAAGCCGCTCGCCAAGGAGCGCTGGGCCGGCGGCGTCGATTCGGTCGGCTCGCACACCCTCGCAAATGTCCTCTCCATGACCCGCTATGGCGGCGCCGTGGCCGCCTGCGGGCTCGCCCAGGGCATGGACCTGCCGACCACGGTCGCGCCCTTCATCCTGCGCGGCGTCTCGCTGCTCGGCATCGATTCTGTCATGGCGCCGAAGGCGCTGCGGCTCGATGCCTGGGCGCAGCTCGCGCGCGACCTCGACCGTGACAAGCTGGCCGCCATGACCACCACCATTCCGCTGGAAGCTGTGATCGAGGCCGGCGAGGCGATCCTCTCGGGGCGCGTGCGCGGCCGGGTGGTCGTCACGATTGATTGAGGCGCCAGGCCCGGAACGGCCTGGCGTCCTTGCCGGTTGACGTTCCAAGGAAATCTTGCCCGTTGCGGCGGGCAGGCTGAGGAGAAGGACATGTCCGCCTGTCGTTTCCCACGGGTTCTGCTGCTGGCATCGGCGCTGGGCATCGGCCTCGCGGCCCTCGCCGGGGCGCCCCGCCCCGCCGCCGCCCAGGTGCGCATTCCCGGCGACCCCGCCTCGCCCGGCGGCCCGCTCGGCCTGCCGCTGGGCAGCGGCGATCCGCAGCAGCAGATCCAGCAGCAGCAATTGCAGCTCCAGCAGCAGCAGCGCGAGCGCGACCGGCAGTTCCAACAGCAGCAGCAGATCCAGCGTCAGCAGACCCAGGATCTCGAGCGCTGGCGGCGCAGCCAGCAATTGCAGCAGCGCGAGCGCATGGTCCGCCCGCCGCCGGCGATGCAGCCGGTCCAGGGCCCGCGCGTCGTCCAGCCCCCGCCCGGCCCGCCGCCCCGCCAGACGGACGAGGATCGCGGCGATTGCCGCGTCGTCGAGCGGCGCCAGCGCGGCGAGGTCGTGCGCCGGCAGGAATGCCGCGTCTGCGATCCGCCCGGCGAGAATTACGGCATCATCGTCGAGGATCGCCGCTCGCGCTGCCGGGTCATCTCCCGGCCCGTCGGCTAAGCCGCTGGCGGCGCGAACGAAAGGTTGATCCCGGCCGGGGATGGTTGTCGTGTCGTAAACCAGTCATCATGCATGCGGGACTTGCGAGATCCGCATGACACGAACGCGCCTCATCATTCTCGGCATTGCCAGCGCCCTGATCGCGTGCACCGCGCTCACGACCTACTGGCTGAACCGGCCGACCACGGTGACCTTTGCCGTCGGTCCGGCCGGCTCCGAGGCCGCGCGGCTGGTCGATGCCCTGCGCCTTGCCCTGCAGCGCGAGCGCTCCAGCGTTCGCCTGAAACTCGCCCCTTCGGACTCGCCGAGCGACAGCGCGGCGCGGATCGACCGTGAGGAGGCCGATTTCGCCATCGTCCGCGCCGACATCGCCTTCCCGCCTTCGGCGCTGACGGTCGCCGTCTGGCAGCGCAATCCCGTCGTTCTCGCGGCGCCGTCCAGCTCCGGCATCGAACGCTGGACCGATCTGCCCGGCCGGAGCGTCGGCGTCGTCGGGCGCGGCACCGGCGCCAATATCCGCCTCGTCGAGACGATCCTGCGCGAGCACGGCATCCAGATCGCCAGCGTCCGCCTCGTCGACATCCAGCCTTGGGAGGCCGGCGAAGCCTTCAAGAAGCAGCGGATCCAGGCCCTCGTGACGGTCGGGCCGGCCGCCGCCAAGCCGGTAGCCGATGCGATGGCCGGCCTGTTTCGCGAAGCCCCCGGCGGCCAGGTGACGCTGGTGCCGATCCGCGAGGCCGAGGCCATGGCCGAACGGGTGTTCTTCCTCGAATCGATCGACGTCGTCGCCGGCTCGTTCGGATCGAATCCGCCACGTCCGCCGGAAAGCTATCCGACCCTCGGCGTCGTCCACTATCTCGTCGCCCGGCGCGGCCTGCCCGACGCCATCGTCGCCGAATTCACCCAGCAGCTCTTCACCTTGCGGCCGGCGCTCGCGACCCAGCATCCGGTCGCCTACCGCATCGAGGTGCCCGAGACCGACAAGGGCTCGTCCGTGCAGGTCCATCCCGGTGCGCTCGGCTATCTCACCGGCGAGCAGAAGACCTTCCTGGAACGCTACAGCGAGGTGCTCTATCTCGCCATCTTCGTCGTCTCGCTCGGCGGCTCGGCCATGGCAGCGCTCGCCAGCTATTTCGGCTTCGGCCGCCGCGAGCCGGATCCCGGCCGGCTGCCCGAAGTGCTGCATCTCCTGCGCGGCGTCCGCGCCACCGACGATCCCGACGAGCTCGACGCCATCGCGCAGCGGGCCGACGACATCTTCGTCGAGGCCATCGAGCGGTCCAAGGAGCCGGACTTCGACGAGGGCCGATTCGCCACGCTGACGCTGGCGCTGGACCGGCTGAACGCAGCGCTCGCCGATCGCCGGCGAGCCCTCGCGATGCAGGCGGACTATGGCGAGGAACAGGATCCGGGGCCGGCCGAAAGCCGCAGCTTCGCCTCGCGGGGGTGACGTGACCACCCGGCGGCGCTATAGCTTCGGGCCTTGAGGAAGGAGGGCCTCCGTGGCACTGGCGAAGACTGATCAATCACCGACCGCGATCGAGGAGGCCTGCATTGCCAAGGGCATGCGGATGACCGACCAGCGGCGGGTGATCGCACGCGTCATCGCCTCGGCCGCCGACCATCCCGACGTGGAGGAACTGCACCGGCGGGCGAACGCCATCGACACCAATATTTCGCTGTCGACGGTCTATCGCACGGTCAAGCTTTTCGAAGATTCCGGCATCATCACGCGCCACGCCTTCGGCGACGGCCGGGCGCGCTACGAGACCATTCCCGAGGAGCATCACGATCACCTGATCGACCTCAGGACCGGCCGGGTCGTCGAGTTCCAGTCCGAGGAGATCGAGCGCCTGCAATCCGAGATTGCGCGCAAGCTCGGCTACAAGCTGGTCGACCATCGCCTCGAGCTCTATTGCGTGCCTCTCGATGACGAGCACTGACCTGTCGTCCGTGCCGCCACCGGTCGACAAGTTCGGCCGGGACGGGTCGAGCCCCTTCGATACCGTGCGGGCGGTCATCTGGCTCGGCATCGTCGTCGCCGCGGCCGCGGTGCTGCTGCCGCTTCAGATGCTCGCCCACGCCCTCAAGCTGCCGGCGCGTCAGACCATTCCCATGCTGTTCCACCGCGTGGTGCTGCATGCGGTCGGCGCCAAGGTGACGGTGCGTGGTGAACCGACCACCCACCGGCCGGTGCTCTATGTGCCGAACCATGTCTCCTGGCTCGACATCATGGTGCTCGGCTCGATGGCCCCTGTATCCTTCGTCGCCAAGTCGGAAGTCGCCGGCTGGCCGGTCTTCGGCTATCTCGCCAAATTGCAGCGCTCCATCTTCGTCGACCGCGAGCGCCGGCACACGACCTCGAAGACCGCCGACGAAATGGTCGAGCGCATGCGCGAGGGCGAGCCGGTGGTGCTCTTCGCCGAAGGCACGTCTTCCGACGGCAACCGCATCCTGAAATTCCGCGGTGCCCTCATCGGCGCGGCCGAAACGCTGGCCCGCGCCACCGGCGAGAACGTCTGGATCCAGCCGATCGCCCTCGCCTACCGGCGCATCAACGGCCTGCCCGCCGGCCGCCAGCACCGCCCGCGCATGTCCTGGGTCGGCGATATCGCCATGGTGCCCCATGCCTGGGGGCTGCTGAAGGATGGTGCGGTCGACATCGACGTCATCTTCGGCAATCCCGTGCCGTTCGATCCCAATGCCGACCGCAAGGCGATCGCCCAATATCTGGAGGCGCGGGTGCGCAGCCTGCATGCGGCCGCGCTCACCGGCAAGGACGACAGCCTGCCGCCGCTCGCCTCGCTCTGAGGCTCAGGCAAATCCCGCACGCGCCAGAGCCGCATCGAGCGCCGCCGGCGGCACGGGCATGATCCCGGGCATCGCGGTCCAGACGAGCCAGGCCTCGATCGGCCGGTCGGGATGGATCTCGGCCAGCAAGGCCCGATAGAGCGCGAGCTGCGCGATATAGGCCTCCGGCACTTCGCCGAGGGTCTGCGGCGCGGGGTCGTTGGTCTTGAAATCGGCTATGACGATGCGCTCGCGTTCGATCACCAGCCGGTCGATCTGGCCGGAGACCGGCCGGCCCGCGAGGCGGCCGGCGATCGGCACCTCGGCACGGCTCGTGGCGGCGAACAGCGGCTGAAAGCGTGGATCGGCGAGGATCGCGGCGACCCGCTCGGCGATCGCCCCGCGGTCGGCCGCATCGAGCGAAGCCTGCCGGGCAAGAAAGCGCGCTGCGGCCTCGGCGCGCTTGTCCGGCGCGACGTCGGGCAGCGACTGCAGCAGCCTGTGGGTGAGCGTGCCGCGCGCCCGGGCGGCTTCCCGGGCGGTGACCGCAGCCGCGGCGAAGGGCTGGTGCCTGGCTTCGCCAAGGCTGGACGGCGTCACCGGCCGCGGCGGCGGCAGCACGGCCGGCGCCGGCCTTCTGAGCCATTCCGGTTCCACCGGCGGCGCCGGCGGCACGCCGGCCGCGGCCGGCGCCTCGATCGGCTCCGCTGCGCCATGCAGCCAGCGCTTGACCACGCCCTCGCCGTCATCGGCCGGCGCATCGATGGCGGCCTCGCTGAGCGCTCCGGCGATCAGGTCGTACCAGACATCGCTCGCGCCACGCGTCGGCCGCGCGCCGCAGACGATCAGCTTGTCGGCGGCGCGCGTCATCGCGACATAGAGCAGCCGCCTGTATTCCTCCGCCTGGCGGTCGCGATGGTGCTCGCGCGCCGCGGCGATGGCGGCGGTGTCGGTCTTTTTCGACGGTGACCAGACGATCTGCGGCGGCGTGCCGGCAGGCGCGCCCTCCGGCACGATGCGGAACAGCTTCGGATCGAACTGGCCGCCCGGCTTGCTCATCGTGTCGGCGAGGAAGACGATGTCGGCTTCCAGGCCCTTCGCGCCGTGCACGGTCATCACCCGCACCTCGTCGCGGCCGAGATCCATGTCGCGCTTCACCTCGATGACGCTCGCCCGCATGGCGGTGAGGAAGCCGCGCAGGGTCGGGATCTCGGAGGCCTCGAAGGCGAGCGCCAGCGACAGGAATTCGTCGACCGCGTCGGCCGCCTCGAAGCCGAGCCGCGAGAGCAGGCGCAGCCGGCCGCCGTCGCGCGCCAGGACCTGGGCGTAGAAGCTTGCCGGCGTCAGCGCCAGCGCTTCGGTGCGCCAGCGCGCGAGTTGATCGGCATAGGGCTTGCCCGAAGCTTCGACCGCACGCCAGAGCGAGCCGGACCGGCGCGCCGCGAGCGCCAGCAGCTCGTCCTCGCCGATGCCGATCAGCGGGCTCTTCAGCACGGCCGCGAGCGCCAGGTCGTCGTCCGGCGTCAGCAGGCAATCGGCCAGCGCCATCAGGTCCATGACGGCGATATGTTCGCCCAGCACCAGCCGGTCCGCTCCAGCCACCGGGATGTTCTGGTTCTTCAGCGCGCGGATCACCTGGTCGAACAGCGCGCCGCGCCGCCGGACCAGGATCAGGATGTCGCCCGGCGCGATCGGCCGGTCCTTGTCAGGCAGGCGGTCGCGCCGGTCCAGCCACAGCCGGATATGGCCGGCGATCCGGCCGGCGAGCCGGGCCACCGGATCGTGGATCTCGACCGCGTCGAGCGGCGCGGTCCAGGGTGAGCGCTCTTCCGCATCCTGCTTTTCGACCGCCGGCCAGAGCTCCACGATCCCCGGTGCGAGATGGCGAGCGGCTTCATGCGCCGGCAAAGGACCTGTGTCGGCCGATAGTCCGCGCCGCGCCAACGGGTCGTCGAAAACCTTGTCCACCGCCGACAGGACGGCCGGCGTCGAGCGGAACGAGAAGTTGAGGCGCACCTGCTCGAAGGGCTTGCCGGCATTGTTGAACGCGGCGGAAAATTTCAGCCGCATGTCGGTGAACCAGGCGGGATCGGCGCCCTGGAACGAATAGATCGACTGCTTCTCGTCGCCGACCACGAACAGGGTGCGGCCGCCGCTGTCGCGCGCGCCTTCGCCGGCGGTGAATTCGGCGACCAGTGCGCTGATCAGCTCCCACTGGCCGGGGCTGGTGTCCTGCGCCTCGTCGACCAGGATATGGTCGATGCCCTGGTCCAGCTTGTAGAGGATCCAGCGCGCGTCGACCCGCGCGAACAGGGCTCGTGTCTTGCCCACGAGGTCGTCGAAATCGAGCGCGCCGCGGGCGGCCTTTTCCGCATCGACCCGTGCCAGCACCGCGCCGGCGAGCGTCATCAGCGCCGCTGTCCGATCGCGCAGGGCGGCCGCCTTGCGCCGCTCGATCAGCGCGCCCAGCCGCTGCTGCTCGGCATCGAGCCGGGCCGCCAGGGCCGGCTCCGCATCGCGGACTGCCTTGGTCAGGATGGTCTTTCGCGGGGTCCCGGCCTCGGTGAAGAAGATCGCCTTGTAATGGTCGAAGAACAGGTCCGGGTCCCGCGCGGCCAGCCGCAGGCGCTGGGCGAGGTCGCGCTCGGTCGCCTTGGTCGATACGGCTTCGAGCTGGGCGGCCACCGACGGCCATTCGGAGGGCGGCAGCAGCGCGGCACCCGTCAACTGGCGCCGGAGGCTGTCTTCCGTCTCGTCGGGTCCGATGCCGAGCGTCGCGCTCAGCGCCGCGATCGCCCGGTCGAGCGCGACATCATCGGTGAGCGCCTCGAGCCCGCCGTCGCGCGCCGCCACAGCCTCGGTCAGGAGCTCGCCGACCGTCTGGTCGGCAGCGGCCACCGACAGGAGCGCCAGCGCCCGGCCGAGCCGCCCCTCCGGCTCGGCCGCCGCCTTCAGCAGGGTCGCGAGCTTCGCCCGTTCGACCATGTCGGCCTTGGCCCGGTCGTCCATGACGGTGAACTGCGAAGCGACGTTCGCCTCGAACGGGAACTGGTGCAGCACCCGTTCGCAGAAGGCGTGAATGGTCTGCACCTTGAGGCCGCCGGGCGTCTCCAGGGCTTCGGCGAAAAGCCGGCGCGCGCGGACGAGCCGCTGCGGGCTGGGACGCCGCCCGTCCAGCTCGGCCAGCGCCGCGCCGAGCCGGGTATCGTCGAAGCCGGTCCATTCGCCCAGCATGGCGAAGACGCGGTTCGCCATGGTCGCCGCGGCCGCCTTGGTGAAGGTCAGGCACAGGATCGCGCCGGGCGGCGTTCCCTCGAGCATCAGCCGGACCACGCGCCGGGCGAGGACATAGGTCTTGCCCGATCCGGCATTGGCGGCGACCCAGGCCGAAAGGGACGGGTCGGACGCCTTGCGCTGGGCAGCGGAGGCGTCCGGCGGGGCGACGACGACGCGGCTCATTCGCCTGCCTCCCCGGAGGCGGCCGACCATTCCTTGACCCGCGCGAGATGGGCATAGTCGTTGGAGCGACCGCCGACGAATTGCGGGATGGCCCAGGAGAGATAGCCCTGGCGCGGATTTTCGAAGGCCGCGACCAGCGCCTTCAGCCGCGCCATGGTCTCGGCGACGAGCTCGTCCGGGCTCAGCTCGGTGATCCTGACGGGCAGGAATTCGCCGGCTGGGTCACGGCCGCCGAGCCGGGCATAGACGAGCGCGCCGACCGGCAGGTCCGGCGGAATGCCAGGGAAGCCTCCGGCCTTCATGATCGCCGCCTCCAGCGCGAGCTGCGGCGCGAGGCCCGACTGGACCTGGGCGGCGCTCGGCGGCAGGCCGGTCTTGTAGTCGACGATCTCGGCCATGCCGTCCTTGCGGATGTCGATGCGGTCGGCCGATGTGGTCAGCCGGAAGCGCCGGCCGGCCGGCGTCTCCCACTCGGCATGGCCCTTGATTTCGGCGTGCACCGCCTGGAGGTCGGCGCGCCGGGCCGCGTCCTCGGCGGCGAACCAGGCGGCGATGCGCAGGAATCGCGGCCACCACACCGCCCTGACGCTCGGATCGTCCCAATAGGGCGCGAAATGCGCGCGGCCGAGCGCGACGAGCCGCGCCACCGGATCGCCGACGAGCGCGCCGCGCTCCACCTCCTGGGTATAGGCGGCCAGCACCCCGTGAATGACCGTGCCGCGTTCCGCCGCCCCCGGCGCCTCGTCGAGGGCGGCCAGCGCGCGGAGCTTCAGGACGTGCTGGGCATAGATGGCATAGGGATCGCGCAGCCAGGTCTCGATCGCCGTGACCGAAAGCTGCGCCGGCCTCAGCTCCAGGGGCGGCGCCGGCGCCGGCCGGCCGATCGGGCGGATCGCCGCCGGCTGATCGAGCCGCTGGGCGAGCGCCAGCACCGCCGCGCCCCGGCCGACGAGCGTCTGCCAGGCCTCGGCGCCGATGACGGCGGCGAAGCGCTGCAGCCAGCGCGACCTGACCGTCGGCACGCCGCCGCTCTTGGCCGCGCGGGTCATGACGACGCGGCGGTTGCCGATGAGCTGGCAGAAGTCGTGCGCGGCGAGGCCGATGCGCCGCTCCGGCGGGTCGATGCCGAAGGCGCCGCGCATCGCCCGGTTGAGCCACGGGTCGAGCTTGGCCTCGCCCGGCCAGGACCCCTCCACCAGACCGGACAGGATGACGGTATCGGCCTCGAGCAGGCGCGCTTCCGGCAGGCCGAGCACGCGGATGCGCGCGCCGGGCCGGGCCGGCATCCGGATCGTCTCGGTGGCGATGAGCGCATCGAACGCGGCACCATAGTCGCGCGGCGCGATGGCGAAACCTTCGGCCGTGCCGCCGCTCGCCTTGGCGAGCAGGGCAGCGATCTCCTCGCCGCCGCCGGCCTCCGC
Organism: Phreatobacter sp. AB_2022a; assembly: GCF_026847585.1. Taxonomy (NCBI): domain Bacteria; kingdom Pseudomonadati; phylum Pseudomonadota; class Alphaproteobacteria; order Hyphomicrobiales; family Phreatobacteraceae; genus Phreatobacter; species Phreatobacter sp. AB_2022a. Next base: position 22,947 of record NZ_JAPSET010000042.1, on the reverse strand, counting down.
CGCGAGGCCGAGGGCGTCGAGGCTCGCGGCATGGGCCGCCGCAAACTCCGCCAGGGGCGCTTCGCTCCGTTCCGCCAGGGCAGCAAGCGGCGCGAGCGCGACGATCACGCGTGCCAGCAGCGCGCGGCCGTCGGCAAGCGCCTGCGCGCCGACCCGGCTCGGCGCATCGGCCGCCGCCGGCGAGGCCGAAGGCTTGGCCGCGGCGAGGCGCGCGGCATAGCCGGCAAGACCGCCTGACGGCCGCAGGCCCCTGAGCGCGCGGAGTTCGATCGCCGCGATGGCCGCGGCGCGGCGCGGCGGATCGAGATCGTGATCGAGCGCGGGATGGCCGATCAGCGCGAGCAGCGTCGCCGGAGCGGGGTCGCCGAAGGCCAGCGCCGCGGCGAGCCGCGCGACAGTGGCCACCGCCGAGCCGGCCAGCGGCTGGCCGCCGGAATCGTCGACGGTCACGTTCCAGCGGGCCAGCTCGGCCAGCACGCGGCGGGCGAGCGCCCGGTCGGGCGTCACGACGGCCGCGCTCGCCTTCGGGTCCTCCGCGATCTCGCGCAAGGTCAGCGCGATGGCGAGCGCCTCGTCGCGTTCGTTGGCCGCGTCGATCACGGTCAGCCCGTCGAGCATGTCGGCGGTCGCGCGGAGATCGCTCTCGCCCCACAATTCGGTGGTGACCGCCGGCCGCATGACTTCCGACATCAGGCTTTCGCGGCCGTGGCGATCGGGTGGCAGCAGCGGCACGACCTCGTCCCGCGCGATGCCGACATGATCGATCAGCCGCTTGAGGCCGAACTGCGGATGGCCGTGCGCGACCGGGCCGGCGCTGCCGCCGATCGCCTCCCAGGAGGCGGCATCGAGCGTCTGATCAAGGCCCGGCAGGACCAGCGCGCCGCGCGGATGATGGGCGATCGCCTTCAGGAGGTCGCGTGTGGCAAGGATCGAGCCGGTCGAGCCGGCGGCGACGATCGGGCCGGGAGCGGCCGCGAGCCGGACCGTCTCTGCCGCGATCAGCCGGTCGCGCCGGACCGCCGGCTCCTCGAGGCCGTTGGCGGCCAGATGCGCTGGCCACGCCTCGGTCGCGATGGCCAGGAAGCTGCGCGTCATGCTCCAGAACGTGTCGAGCCCGGTCTCGACGATCCGGTCGAGATTGGACCAGGGCACACGCTCGGTCGCGACCTGGTCCATCAGGCGCATCAGGTCGGCGGCGAGCGCCAGGGCGTCGGCGGTCGAGGCCGAGACGATGAGCGGATCGGCGGCGGAGAGCTTCAGGACCGCGCGGTCGACGCTCGCCGCCCAGGCGCGCACCAGGCCGGCCAGCGTCAGGCGCCGGTCGAGCGCGCCCATGGCCGGGCCGATCGCTTCGATGCCGAGCGTCTCCAGGGGGTCGGGATCGGCGAAATCCCACTCGTCCTCGTCGATGTCGCCGATCGGCGCGATGCGCGGCAGGAGCATGGCCGTGCCGCCGGCGACGGCAAGGAAGGCCTCGTGCATGGCCCGGCAGGCACGCCGGTTGGGCAGCAGCACCGTACCCGCGGCGAGCGACAGGGGATCGGCCGGATCGGGCCAGCCGGCCACCACCCGGCCATCGAGGATCGCTGCGGCGAGGCTCTTCAGGTGCGGCCGGGAGGCGGGAATCGTCAGGACGTGCGGACGGGTCGGCATGTCCCAGTCGTGCCGTCTTGCCGCCGCGCCCGCAAGCCCCCGTCAGGCCGGCGGCTTGTAACCGTCCGGCAGCCGCGCCCGCTCGATCTGCGCCATGTCGCAGAGCACGTCGACCATGGCGGAGAAGTCGTTCTGGCCGTAGCCCCGCGCCCGTGCCGTGGAGAAGGCCTCGCGCGCGGCGGCCGCGACCGGCACCGGGACCCGCGCCGCATTGGCCGCCTGCACGATCAGCGACAGATCCTTGTGGGCGAGATCGATCGTGAAGCCGGGTTCGGTGTCGCCGGCCAGCACCTTGTTCGGCCAGTTGACCTTGAGCTGGCCATTGGTCGCGGTCGTGCCGTAGAGCACGTCCAGCGTCCGGGCGAGGTCGAGCCCGAACCGCTGGGACAGCGACAGCGCCTCGGCATTGAGCTGGCAGAGGATGATCGCGAGATAGTTGTTGACGAGCTTCATGCGCGTGCCCGCGCCTGGGCCGCCGGAATGGTGGATGGTGGTGCCCATGGCCTTCAGCAGCGGCAGAACGCGCTGGTAGTCGGCCTCATCCGCGCCGACCATGAACAGGCTCTCGCCGCGGTCGGCATGCCAGGCGAGGCGACCGACCGGGGCGTCGACGGCGGTCATGCCGCGCCGGCGGGTTTCGGCGTGCAGCCGGTCGGTGGTGTCCGGATCGATGGTCGACATGTCCAGGATCAGCGTGCCCGGGCGAGCATGGTCCAGGACGCCGCCCGGCGCCAGCACCACCTCGCCGACCTCGCGGCCGGTCGGCAGCATGGTGACCACGATATCGGCTTCCGCGGCGATCGCGGCCGGTGTGCCGCGCCGGGCGCCGAGCGCCTCGAGCGCGACGATCGGCGTTTCCGCGACATCGTGCACGACGAGCTGAAAGCCCTTGGTCTGGAGGTTCGAGGCCATGCCCCGTCCCATGCGTCCGAGCCCGATGAATCCGACGGTCATGCCTGTCCTCCCGCTGCCACTCTTGTTTCGGGTCGCGCCGGGCGCCATCGTGGCTGTCCCGAGCCTTGCCTCAAGAGAGCCTAACGAGCCGATGAACGCCCCGCATCCCCAGCCTGCGCATGTCTCGCCCGACGGCTGGCCCGCCGATCTCTTCGCCGCGCTGAAGGCGGCCGATGTCAGGCAGGTCGCCTATGTGCCCGACGGCGGCCATGCCGAGCTGATCCGTGCCGTCCATGCCGACCCGGCCATGACGGGCATAGCGCTGACGACTGAGGAAGAGGGCGTCGCGCTGGTGACGGGCGCCTGGCTCGGCGGTGACCGCGCCTGCCTCCTGATGCAGTCCTCCGGCGTCGGCAACTGCGTCAACATGTTCTCGCTCGTCCGCAATATGGGCGGGCCGTTCCTCACCTTCGTGACGATGCGCGGCGAATGGGGCGAGTTCAATCCCTGGCAGGTGCCGATGGGCACGGCGACAGCGGACGCCTTCCGCCTGATGGGCGTGCACGTCCTGCGCGCCGCAACGCCGGCCGAGGTCGGCCCGACCGCCGCGGCCGCCGCGCGCATGGCCTTCGAGGGCGGCAATGCGGTAGCCGTCCTCCTCGCCCAGCAACTGATCGGCGCCAAGGTCTTCGTGAAATGAGCGATGCAGTCCCTTCGAGCCGGCTCGACCGGCGCGCCGTCGTCGCCCGGCTGCTCGCCGATCGCGACGATCTCCTGGTCGTAACCGGCCTCGGGTCGCCGACCTACGACGTCGCAGCCGCCGGCGACCACCCGCGCAACGTCTATCTCTGGGGCGCCATGGGAGGCACGGCGGCCATGGCGCTGGGCCTCGCCCTGGCGCGCCCGAAGACGCCGGTGGTTGCCGTGACCGGCGACGGCGAAATGCTCATGGGCATGGGCTCCTTCGCCACCATCGCGCTGCAGCAGCCGAAGAACCTGAGCATCGTCGTGCTCGACAACGGCCTCTACGGCGAAACCGGCGGCCAGGCGAGCCATACCGTCCGCACCGATCTTGCCGCGGTCGCCCAGGCCTGCGGCATTGCCGATACGCGGCGCATCACCGATATGGAGGAGGTCGGGCGGCTCGCCGGCCGCATCGGCGCCATCGGCGAAGGCCCCATGGTCGCGGTCGTCGCGATCGACCGAGCCGAGACGGAACGCGTGCTGCCGACGCGGGACGGCCATGCCATCAGGGTCAGGGTGCGGCAGGCCCTGGGATTGCCGATCGGCTGATGCTGTCGCCTCAGGAACTGGAACGCTACGCCCGCCACATCGTGCTGCGCGAGATCGGCGGCCCGGGCCAGCAGAAGCTCGGCCGGGCCCGCGTTCTGGTCATCGGCGCCGGCGGCCTCGGCGCGCCGCTCCTGCTTTATCTCGCAGCGGCCGGGGTCGGCACGATCGGCATCGTCGACGACGATGCGGTGTCGCTGTCCAATCTGCAGCGCCAGGTGATCCACGCCACCCCCGACCTCGGCCTGCTCAAGACGGAAAGCGCGGCCGGTGCCATCCGCCGGCTCAATCCGCACGTCGAGGTGGTTGCCCATATCGCCCGGCTGACCGCGGCCAATGCCCGCGAACTGGTGCGCGGCTACGATCTCGTCGCCGACGGCTCGGACAATTTCTCGACGCGTTATGCCGTGTCCGACGCCTGCTTCCACGAAGGCAAGCCGCTGATCACGGCGGCCATCGGCACGTTCGACGCGACGCTCACCACCATCCGCGGCCATGAAAAGGGTGCCGACGGTACGCCCAATCCGACCTATCGCTGCCTGTTTCCCGATGCGCCGCCGCCCGGCATGGTGCCGACCTGCTCGGAAGTCGGCGTCATCGGCGCGCTCGCCGGCGTGGTCGGCGCGATGATGGCGCTGGAGGTCATCCGCGAGATCGTCGGCTTCGGCCAGGGCCTTGTCGGCCGGCTGATGATGATCGACATGCGCGACATGCGCTTCGAGACCATCCGCTACCGCTGGGATCCCGACAATCCGCTGAGCGGCGCAAAAGCCGAAGCGCCAGCGTGATGCATCGCGCGGATCGGTTGCCGCTCGACCTTGGTGTTCGAGCGGCTCAGGTCATGCCTCCTCCATGGAGGTCGGCCGTCCTTCGAGGCCCGCGCGCCGAGGGGATTGTATCAGCGTCCTTTGTTCGAAAACTCCGCCCTTTGCGTGCCGGAGCAAGTGTTCTGCCGTTCTCTGCCTACCTCATGGTGAGGTGCGAGCGCAGCGAGCCTCGAACCACGGCCGACTTGCATGCCGGGCCCGTCCACACAGAGCCAAAGACGCGAAACGGCCGCGTCAGAGCATGCTCGGCAGCACGCGGTCCGGCGGCTTGTGGCCATCCATGAAGGCCTTGATGTTGACGATCACCTTCTCGCCCATGTCGATGCGGCCCTCGACGGTGGCCGAGCCCATATGCGGCAGCAGCACCACCTTGCCCGCCTTGGCAAGCTTGATCAGGCGCGGATTGACCGCCGGCTCGTGCTCGAACACGTCGAGCCCGGCGCCGGCGAGATCGCCGGCCTCGATCATGCGCGTCAAAGCCACCTCGTCGATGATCTCGCCGCGGGCGGTGTTGACGATGAAGGCATCCTTGCTGAGCAGCTTCAGCCGCCGCGCCGACAGGAGATGGTAGGTCGCCGGCGTGTGCGGGCAGTTGACCGAGACGATGTCCATGCGGGCGAGCATCTGGTCGAGGCTCTCCCAATAGGTCGCCGACAGCTCCTGCTCGATCTTTTCCGGCAGACGCCGACGGTTGTGATAGTGGATCTGCATGCCGAAGGCGCTGGCGCGCTTGGCAAGCGCCCGGCCGATGCGGCCCATGCCGATAATGCCCAGGCGCTTGCCATGGATGCGCTTGCCGAGCATCCAGGTCGGCGACCAGCCGTGCCACTCGCCGTGCTCGAGCACTTCCAGGCCCTCGGCAAGCCGGCGCGGCACGGCGAGGATCAGCGCCATGGTCATGTCGGCGGTGTCCTCGGTCAGGACGCCCGGCGTGTTGGTGACCGTGATGCCGCGCTGAACGGCGGTCGCCACGTCGATATTGTCGACGCCGTTGCCAAACTGGGCGATCAGCCGGAGCTGCGGACCGGCCTGCGACAGGAGGGCGGCGTCGATCCGGTCGGTGACGGTCGGTACGATGACGTCGGCAACCTTGACCGCGGTGGCCAGGTCGTCCTGGCTCATGGCGGAGTCGTCGACATTCAACCGGGTCTCGAAGAGCTCGCGCATGCGCGCCTCGACCGTTTCCGGCAGCTTGCGCGTCACGACGACGAGCGGCTTCTTGCGGATCGCCATCCTTTAAGTCCTCGATTCACCTGTTCCGGCCGCCGCGTCAAATCAGTTTTAACCCTGTTGGGCGAGACTTGGGGTCCGTCGGGCTCTCTCTATCAGAAGGCCCGGCCGAGACAAAGCGGTCGGATCCGTGCCGTTGGCCTGTCTTTTGGACGGGGCCGGTCGCGCATAGCTTGTGTGAGTTGCGTATGCGTCATGCCTTTGCCGGTTGGGCCCTCGTCGCCCTCGCCCTGAGCCTGTTCGCCGGACCGTCCCGCCTCGAAGCGGCGGAGATCACGGGTTCGCTGGGTTCGCAGACCCGTCTGCCGGTGCCGCGCTTCGTCAGCCTGAAGTCGGAGCGGGTCAATGCCCGCATGGGCCCGACGCGCGACCACGAGGTCGTCTGGATCTACCAGCGTGCCGGCCTGCCGGTGGAGGTGACCGCCGAATTCGAGAACTGGCGGCGCATTCGCGATCGCGACGGCACGGAGACCTGGGTGTTCCACTCGATGCTGTCGGGCAAGCGTACCGGCATCGTGCAGGCGCAGCGCGGCCATGAGACGGAGCTGGTGCCGCTGATGGACCGCGCGGGCGGCAGCCGTGTCGTCGCGCGGCTCGAGGCCAATGTCCAGGGCCAGGTGCGCTCCTGCAACCGCACCTGGTGCCGCTTCTATGGCGAGGGTTTCGACGGCTGGATCGAGCAGAACCGGCTCTGGGGCGTCTATCCGAACGAACAGATCGACTGAGCGGCTGATCATGCGAGATCGTTGCCGGTGAGCCGCGCCGGCACGCGGAAGCACATATGCCCGTTGTTTTGCGCTGAGCGCGATTCGCTTTTTCTTCTATTCGAACGAAGGCAATCCGCGCGGACCGATGCATATTCATGTCGACGGGGACGGCGTGGAAGCGAAATTCTGGCTATGGCCGGAGGTCCAGCTCGCCTACAATGACGGCTTCAATGCCAAGACGCTCCGAAGCCTGCTGGGCGTTGTCGAACAGCGCCGCGATGCGATAGCGGAGGCCCGGAATGAATTCCTTTGGTGAAGGCTGAACGCGTCGCATTCGACGCCGACAGCATGTGGATCGACCTCTCCGATGGCCGGCGCCTCGGAGTGCTTTGGCCTGGTTTCCCCGTCTTCTGAATGCGAGCTCGCAGCAGCGCGACGCCGTCCGAATCGGCACACGAGGCCTTCATTGGGACGATCTCGACGAGGACATCTCGATCGAGGGTCTCCTGTCAGGCAGGCCGAAACGACCAGACACGACCGAAGCCGCCGAACCCCCGCGCGGCCTGAATCGTCGCATCGGTCAGTGCGGAAGCGGACACGCAGAAGGCGCGGATTTCCAAGACCACGAGCGACCGTCGCCAAGATGTGGCGAAGCCGCGATCGCGTTCGAAACCGACGGGGTTGCCCCGACGCTGGCAAAGAACTACCACCGGTCCCACGGCACGGTGTCTGCGGATCACGGGGTGACCCGCTCCATTGACGATGCCGATCCAGCCGGCTTGTCTGCAGGGCGTTTCAAGGCGAAGGCCGAGGCGCGATTAGCGGGAGATACGCAACCCATGAACCCGGTCACCGTCATTGCCGGCGACGGCCCGCTCGTCCTCGGCCAGCCGCATGTCGGCACCATGATTCCGCCCGAGGTCTCGGTCGCGCTCAACGATCTCGGCCGCTCGGTGCCCGACACCGACTGGTGGATCGGCGAGCTCTATGCCGGCATCGCGCAGCGCACCGGCGCGACCATCGTGCGCCAGGACATTTCGCGTTTCGTCATCGACGTGAACCGGGATCCCTCGGGGGTTTCGCTTTATCCGGGCCAGAACACCACGACGCTCTGCCCGACCACGACCTTCGACGCCGAGCCGATCTACCGCCACGGCGCCGAGCCGGATGCCGCCGAGATCGCCCGTCGCCGCCGGGTCTATTTCGAGCCGTTCCACGCCGCCATGGCGGCGGCCATCGAAGCGACGCGCATCCGCCACGGCTATTGCGTGCTCTACGACTGCCACTCGATCCGCTCGGTCGTGCCGAACCTGTTTCCCGGCACCTTGCCGGTGTTCAACATCGGCACCAATGACGGCCGCGCCTGCGATCCGGCGATCACCGACGCCGCAGTGAGCGCGGCCAAGACCTCCGGGCTCAGCTTCGTCGCCAATGGCCGGTTCAAGGGCGGCTGGATCACCCGCCACTACGGCGCGCCGGAACGGGGCGTGCACGCGGTGCAGATGGAGCTCGCCCAGTCCGCCTACATGCTGGAGAGCCCGCCCTGGACCTTCGCGACCGAGGTCGCCGCGGCGACGGAGCGCCATCTCGACCGGATCGTCGCGGCTATCCTCGCCGCCGCCGCCGGACTGAAGGCCTGACCGGCAGCGCGGCCGCAGCGCCAGCGCATGCGTGCCCCGTGACGGAGGACGGCCTGCGGGCTTGGCAAAGCGACCGGCCGGTGCTCGACTGCCGGCCAGGAGGCCCGCCATGGACTGGTCAGCCAAGCAATATGTGAAATTCGAGGACGAACGCACCCGGCCGGCGCGCGACCTGCTGGCCGCGGTGCCGACCCACGACCCGCGCCGGGTGGTCGATCTCGGCTGCGGCCCGGGCAATACCACCGAGCTGCTGCTGCAGCGCTTCCCGAAGGCGGAGATCGTCGGCATCGATTCCTCGCCCGACATGGTCACCAATGCCCGCGCGCGACTGCGCAATATCAGCTTCGAGGTGGCCGACCTCACGACATGGCGGCCCAATCCCGCAGCGCCCGTCGACATCATCTATTCCAATGCGGTGTTCCAATGGATCGGCGGCCACGCAACAATTCTGCCGCGGCTGGCCGATCTCCTGCCCGCAGGCGGCAGCTTCGCCATCCAGATGCCCGACAATCTCGAGGAGCCGAGCCACGTCGCCATGCGCGAGGTCGCCCGTTCCGGGTCCTGGGCGGCCAAGCTCGCCGCTGCCGAGGCGAGCCGCACGCCGATCGGCTCGCCATCCTGGTACTACAGCGTGCTGAAGCCGCATGTGGCGCGCGTCGACGTCTGGCGCACGGTCTATCACCACCCGCTCGACGGCGTCGACGGCATCGTCGAATGGTTCAAGGGCTCGGGACTGAGGCCGTTCCTGGCCCTGCTCGAGACCGCCGAGCGCGAGGCCTATCTCGCCGCCTACCGGACGGCGATCACCCCCCACTATCCGCCGGCCAGCGACGGCAAGGTGCTTCTGGCCTTCCCGCGCCTCTTCATCGTCGCGACCCGCTGAGGTCCTGGCCTCAAGCTCTGCCCGCGCCCCACTGAGAGGGCCCGGTCCTTCACGAGGAAACATCCATGAATCGCATCGATCTTGCCGGCCGCACCGCGGTCATCACCGGCGGCGCGCGCGGCATCGGCTATGCCAGCGCCGAACGCATGCTGGCCTCCGGCGCGGCGGTGGCGCTCTGGGACATCGATGCCGCAAGGCTCGACGAGGCCGCCTCCGCGCTCGGCGCCAAGGCCGGCGCGGGCCTTTCCGTCCATACCGTGGAGCTGACCGACGAAGCCTCGGTCGCCGCGGCGACCGAGGCGACGCGCGCCCGCCATGGCGGCATCGACATTCTCGTCAACAATGCCGGCATTACCGGCGGCAACGGCAAGCTCTGGGAGCTTGCCCCCGACACCTGGCGCCGCGTCGTCGACGTCAACCTGATCGGACCCTATCTCACCTGCCGCGCGATCGTGCCGCTGATGCTGGCCAAGGGTTATGGCCGCATCGTCAACATCGCCTCCATCGCCGGCAAGGAGGGCAATCCGAACGCCTCGCATTATTCGGCCTCCAAGGCCGGCCTGATCGGGCTCACCAAATCGCTCGCCAAGGAGCTGGCGACCGCGGGCATCCTGGTCAATTGCATCACCCCGGCGGCGGCCAAGACCGAGATCTTCGACCAGATGAGCCAGCAGCATATCGATTTCATGCTGTCGAAGATCCCGATGAACCGCTTCCTGGCGGTCGAGGAGGCGGCGGCCATGATCGCCTGGCTCGCCTCGGAGGATTGCGCCTTCTCGACCGGCGCGGTGTTCGACATATCCGGCGGGCGCGCGGTCTACTGAGCCTGCCGGACCGCCTGGCCCGAAACCTGCTTGGGACGGCCTCGACCGGCGCTGCGACCACCGCCGGCCGTGCGGGAGGCGTCCCTGGCAGACCACATCCTCACCACCGCCATCGTCAGCGAGAGCAGCACGCATGCGGCGACCATCGCGGCCGGTCTCGGCGAGGCCGGCCACAATCGGATCGTGCGGCTCGAGACGTTCACCAACCTCTTCGCCCGGCTCCGCGAGATCCGCCCGGACAGGGTCGTCATCGCGCTCGACAATCCTGCGCGCGACCTGCTGGAACAGCTTTTCGAGGTCGCGAAGCTGATCCGCCGGCCGGTCGTCCTGTTCGTCGACCGGTCGCCGCCCGGCATGACCGAAAGGGCCGTGGCCGCCGGCATCGCCGCCTATGTGGTCGATGGCCTGGGGAAGGAGCGCATCCGGCCGGTCCTCGATCTCGCCATGGCCCGCTTCGAGGCTCAGCAACGGCTGGAAGCCGAGCTCGCCGAGGCGCGCGCGGCGCTCGAGGCCCGCAAGCTGGTCGACCGGGCCAAGGGCCTGCTGATGAAGCACAAGGGCATCTCCGAGGAGGAGGCCTATGCCCAGTTGCGCCGCCGCGCCATGAACGAAAAGCGCAAGATCGGCGAAATCGCGGCCGCCGTCGTCACCGGCCTCGACATGCTCGGCTGAGCGGTCCATCGGATCCCGCGGCTGATCTTCAGGCCGAGGCTCGGTGCCATCGGCACTTTGCACTGCACAATGAATCGGCATGCTGCGAAAGCCTCAGGCAGCGCGTTTCCAGCCCGCCTGGCACGTCTTGCGCCGACACGGCACCGCCAAGGCCCTGGAATCAACCGGCGAATCCACGGGCTGCGGGGCTGGCACGGTCCTTGTATCGTCTGGCCTTGCCCGGCCGACGCCGGACGGGCGCCGCCCAAAGCCGGGCACGACAGCAACGCCGCTGACAGACGTTTCCTTGCCCTGGGCGCTTCGGCGCCGCCGGCGGCATCGGACGGAGGTCGGCGGTTTTTTCATGCCCGGGACCCGAAGTCGAGCCGAGAGACGAGCAGCAATGACCGGAAGACACGAAAGAGCGGGCACGAGCAAAGGGCTCGACCGGCGCGCCTTCCTGCAGCGCGGCACCGCGACCGCCGCGCTTCTGGCCGCGGCAAAGGCGGCCCTGCCCGCCGGCGCCTTCGCCTCCGGCGCCGGACCCGAGGTCAAGGGCACGCGGCTCGGCTATATCGCGCTGACCGACGCCGCGCCGCTGATCATCGCCAAGGAAAAGGGCTTCTACGCCAAGCACGGCGTGCCGGACATGGAGATTGCCAAGCAGGCATCCTGGGGCGCGACGCGCGACAACATGGCACTCGGCACCAAGGCCAACGGCATCGACGGCGGGCACATCCTGCGGCCGAAGACGCATCTCTACACGACCGGCAAGGTGATGCAGAACGGCCAGCCCCTGCCGATGTACACGCTGATCAATCTCAACGAGGACGGTCAGGCGATATCGGTCTCGAACGAATATCGCGACCTACCCGTCGGCCAGGACGCCTCGCCCCTGAAAGCCGCCTTCGAGCGCAAGAAGGCCCAGGGCAAGGAGCTGACCGCCGCCATGACCTTTCCGGGCGGCACCCACGACCTGTGGATCCGCTACTGGCTGGCGGCCGGCGGCATCGACCCCGACAACGAGATCAAGGTGATCACCGTGCCGCCGCCCCAGATGGTGGCGAACATGAAGGTCGGCACCATGGATTGCTTCTGCGTCGGCGAGCCGTGGAACGAGCAGCTGGTCAACCAGAATATCGGCTACAGCGCGCTCACCACCGGCGAGCTCTGGTTCAGGCACCCCGAGAAGATCCTCGGCATGCGCGCCGACTGGGTCGACGCCAATCCCAAGGCCACGCAGGCCATCATGATGGCGGTGATGGAGGCCCAGATCTGGTGCGATCGGCTCGACAACAAGCAGGAGCTCGCCGAGATCGTCGGCCGTCGCCAGTGGTTCAACGTGCCGGTCAACGACATCAACGGCCGGCTGCGCGGCGACATCAACTACGGCCGCGGCCGCACCGTCACCGGCTCCAACCTGCGCATGAAGTTCTGGGGCGAGGCCGGCGAGGTCTCCTATCCCTGGAAAAGCCTCGACGCCTGGTTCGTCACCGAGAACATCCGGTGGGGCCGCTTCGAGCCCGGCCTCGATATCCGGGCCCTGGTCGACCGCACCAATCGGGCCGATCTCTGGCGCGAGGCGGCGAAGACGCTCGGCATCGCCAATGCGCCGGCCACCGATTCCCGCGGCGTCGAGACCTTCTTCGACGGCATGCGCTTCGATCCGGCCAATCCCGCGGACTACCTGCGCGCCCTGAAGATCAAGCGCGCCCAGGTCTGAGCGGCCCGTCCCTCATGCCGCCGCCCTGCCGGCGGCCGTTCCGGAGATGCCCTCCATGCCGCGTGCCGCCCTGAAAGCCGTCGAGATCCCGGTCATGCCGCCAGCCATCACGCCAGCTGCCGCGCCGACGCGTGCAACCGTCATCGCCCTGCCCGCCGCCGCCCGTCCGAGCCTCGCCGCGCGGCTGAAGCCGAAAATGACGGCCCTGCTCGCCACCGTCGTGCCGCCGCTGGTCACCCTCCTCGTCATCCTGCTCGTCTGGGAGATCCTCTGCTCGGGGCGCGGCGCCACCTTGCCGCCGCCCTCGCAGGTCTGGAAGGAAGCCGGTGAACTGATCCTCGATCCGTTCTTCGTCAACGGCAGCCAGGATATCGGCCTCGGCTGGCGGGTGCTGACCTCGCTGCAGCGGGTGGCGATCGGCTTCGGCCTCGCCGCAGCGGCCGGCATCGTCATCGGCGCCATCATCGGCCAGTCCACCTGGGCCATGCGCGGGCTCGATCCGATCTTCCAGGTGCTGCGCACGGTGCCGCCGCTCGCCTGGCTGCCGATCTCGCTCGCCGCCTTCCGCGACGCCAATCCGAGCGCGATCTTCGTGATCTTCATCACCGCCATCTGGCCGGTGCTGATCAACACCGCCGTCGGCATCCGCAACATCCCGCAGGACTATCGGAACGTCGCCGCCGTGCTCCGGCTCAATCATCTCGAATTCTTCTGGAAGATCATGCTGCCCTCGGCGGCGCCCTACATCTTCACCGGCCTGCGGATCGGCGTCGGCCTCGCCTGGCTCGCCATCGTCGCCGCGGAAATGCTGACCGGCGGCGTCGGCATCGGCTTCTTCATCTGGGACGCCTGGAACTCCTCGCGCCTGCCCGACATCATCGTGGCGCTGGTCTATATCGGCCTCGTGGGTTTCGTCCTCGACCGCCTGATCGCCGGCCTCGCCACCATCGTCACCCGCGGCACCGCCGCCAATTGAGGACGAGGTCATGGCGCGACAGCTCCCCTATCTGTCGATCGAAGCGGTCGACAAGACCTTTGCCCGCGGCGGCGCCGGCAACAATGTGCTGCGCGACGTCTCGCTCTCCATCGACAAGGGCGAATATGTCTCGATCATCGGCCATTCCGGCTGCGGGAAATCGACCCTGCTCAACATCATCGCCGGCCTGACCCCGGCGACGACCGGTGCCGTGCTGCTCGAGGACCGCGAGGTCAATGCCCCCGGCCCCGAGCGCGCCGTGGTCTTCCAGAACCACTCGCTGCTGCCCTGGCTCACTGTCTACGACAATGTCCGCCTCGCCGTGGACAAGGTCTTCGCGGCGCGCAAATCGCGCGGCGAGCGGCACGACTGGACGCTGCACGTGCTGGAGCTCGTGCACATGGCGCATGCCCGCGACCGCCGGCCGGCCGAGATTTCGGGGGGCATGAAACAGCGCGTCGGCATCGCCCGGGCGCTCGCCATGGAGCCGAAGATCCTGCTGCTCGACGAGCCGTTCGGCGCGCTCGACGCGCTCACCCGCGCGCATCTGCAGGATCAGGTCATGCAGATCCATGCCGCGCTCGGCAACACCATGATCATGATCACCCATGACGTCGACGAGGCGGTGCTGCTCTCCGACCGGATCGTGATGATGACGAACGGCCCGTCCGCCACCATCGGCGAGATCCTCGCCGTGCCGCTGGCGCGGCCCAGGCGGCGCCTCGAGCTGGTCGCCGACCCCGCCTATATCCGGGCGCGCGAGGCGGTGCTCAAGTTCCTCTACGAGCGCCACGCCTTCATCGACGCCGCGTGAGGCCGCCGTCATGTCCGAACCGCTGGTGGTGATCGGCAATGGCATGGCCGCCGCCCGCTTCGTCGAGGAGCTCGGCCGCCACGCCCTCGGACGCTATTCGGTGCTGGTCATCGGCGCCGAACCGGTGCTCGCCTATAACCGGGTGCTGCTCTCCTCGCTGCTCGCCGGCGAGGTCGGCCCCGACGACATCGAGCTGAAGCCGCGCGCCTGGTGGCAGGCGCAGGGAGTCACGCTGGTCTATGGCCGGCAGGCCCTGGCAATCGATGTCGCCCGGCGGCGCGTCGCGATGGCCGGCGGCGACTCGGTGCCTTTTGCCAAGCTGGTGCTGGCGACCGGCTCCGCGCCGATCCGCCTGCCGAAGCCCGGCATGGATCTTCCGGGCGTGCTCACCTTCCGCGACCGCGGCGATGTCGCCGCCATGCTGGCGTCGGTCACCGCCGCGGCGCGGGTCGTGGTGATCGGCGGCGGCCTTCTCGGCATCGAGGCCGCTCACGGCCTCGCCAGCGCCGGCGCCAGAGTCACCCTGGTCCATCTGATGGACCGGCTGATGGAGCGCCAGCTCGACGCCGAGGCGGCAGGCCTGCTGGCCGAAGCCCTGCGCGCGCGGGGCATCGCGGTGCTGCTCGGCGCCGATACCCAGGCGGTCGAGGGCGAGCAGGCCGTCAGGGCCGTGCGGCTCGCCGACGGCCGGCGCCTCGTCGCCGACCTCGTCGTCGCCGCGGTCGGCATCACGCCCAATGTCGCGCTGGCAAAGGCCGCGGGCCTCGCGACCGGCCGCGGCATCGTGGTCGACGACCGGCTGACGACCTCCGATCCCGATATCCACGCCATCGGCGAATGTGCCGAACATCGCGGTCTCTGCTACGGCCTGGTCGAGCCGGCCTACGAGCAGGCCCGCACGCTGGCGCGCCACCTGGCCGGCCGGCCGGACGCCTATTCGGGCACGGTCACCGCCACCAATCTCAAGGTCTCGGGCATTCCCGTCTTCTCCACGGGCGACATCGACGGCGCCGGGGGCAGCGAGGTCGTCGTCTGGCGCGACCCGGGCCTCGCGCACTATCGCAAGCTGGTGCTCAAGGACGACGTGCTGACCGGCGCCGTCCTGTTCGGCGAGACCAGCGACGGCCTCTGGTATCACGAGCTGATCCGGCGCGGCGAAAGGCTTGGGCCCCGGCGCGAGACCTGCATCTTCGGCCGGCACCTCGCCGAGGCCGCCTGATGGGCCTCGCTTCGTCCCCTGCAAGGCCGGTCGCCACGACCTGCCCCTATTGCGGCGTCGGCTGCGGCATCCTGGCGACGCCTGGTCGCGACCGGACCGAGATTGCGGGCGACCCCGACCATCCCGCCAACCGGGGCCGGCTCTGCGTCAAGGGCTCGGCCCTCGGCGAGACGCTGTCGACCGAGGATCGCCTGCTGCATCCGATGATCCGCGGCCGCTCGGGCGCCTTCGCACGTGTCGGCTGGCCGACCGCGGTCGATGCCGTGGCCGAGGGTTTCGCGCGCGTGCTCGCCGAGAATGGCCCGGACGCCATCGCCTTCTATCTTTCCGGACAGCTCCTGACCGAGGACTATTACGTCGCCAACAAGCTGATGAAGGGCTTTCTCGGCAGCGCCAATGTCGACACCAATTCGCGGCTCTGCATGGCCTCGTCGGTCGCCGGCCACCGGCGCGCCTTCGGCACCGATACCGTGCCGGGCAGCTATGCCGATCTCGACGAGGCCGATCTCCTGGTGCTCACCGGCTCCAATGCCGCCTGGTGCCATCCGATCCTCTGGCAGCGGATGGTCGCCAACCGCGAGCGGCGCGGCGCGCGCATCGTCGTCGTCGACCCCCGGATGACGGCAACGGCGAGCGAAGCCGATCTTGCCCTGCCGATCCGCCCCGGTATGGATTCGGTTCTTTTTGCCGGCCTGTTCGTGCATCTCGCCGATGCCGGCGGGCTCGACCGGGCCTATATCGAAGCCCATACGGCCGGCTTCGGCGCTGCGCTCGAACGTGCGCGGCAGATCGCGCCCGACGCTGCCGCGACCGCCGCGGCCTGCGGCCTGCCGATCGACGGCGTCAACCGGCTGTTTTCCTGGTTCGCCACGACCGAGCGGACGGTCACGCTCTACAGCCAGGGCGTCAACCAGTCGGCGCAGGGTACCGACAAGGTCAATGCCATCGTCAACTGCCATCTCGCGACCGGCCGCATCGGCCGGCCCGGCATGGGCCCCTTCTCGCTGACCGGCCAGCCCAACGCCATGGGCGGACGCGAGGTCGGCGGCCTCGCCAACATGCTCGCCGCCCATATGGGCTTCGGGCCGGACGAGGTCGACCGTGTCGGCCGGTTCTGGCAGGCGCCGCGCATGGCCCGGCGCGAGGGCCTCAAGGCAGTGGCGCTGTTCGACGCCATCGCGGCGCACAAGGTCAGGGCCCTGTGGGTGATGGCGACCAATCCGGCGGTCAGCCTGCCGCGCGCCGATGCCGTCCGGCAGGCGCTCGGCGGCCTCGATCATTTCGTCGTCTCGGACAACGTCCTCTCCAACGACACGATCCGATCCGGCGCGAAGATCCTTCTGCCCGCCGCAGCCTGGGGCGAGAAGGACGGCACCGTCACCAATTCCGAACGCCGCATCTCGCGCCAGCGCGCCTTTCTGGACCTGCCGGGCGAGGCGCGGCCGGACTGGTGGATTGTCGCCGAGGTCGGCAAGCGCCTCGGCTTTGCGCCCGCCTTTTCCTGGCCGGACGCGGCCGCGGTGTTCCGCGAGCATGCCGCCCTGTCGGCCTTCGAGAACGCCGGTACGCGCGATTTCGATCTCGGCGGGCTGAGCACCGTTTCGGCCGCCGGTTATGCCGCGCTCACGCCGGTGCAATGGCCGGTACGGACCGTCGGCGATGATGCCGACAAGCGCTTCTTCGCCCGGGGCGGCTTCTTCACGCCGGACGGACGGGCCCGTTTCGTCGCGATCGAACCGGCAGCTCTCGCCGCCGCGACCGACAGCGATCATCCCTACCGGCTCAATACCGGCCGACTGCGCGACCACTGGCACAGCATGACGCGCACGGCCAAGGCGCCGACCCTCGGCCGCCATGCCGTCGAACCCGTCGTCGCCATGGCACCCGCGGATGCCGCCGTCGAGGGCCTCGCCGATGGCGACTATGCCGAGATCGCGACGGCGCACGGCCGGGCGACCCTGCGCGTCGCGATCGACGCGGGCCAGCCGCCAGGCCTGCTGTTCGCGCCGATCCACTGGAGCGGCGAGACCGCGGGCACGGCGCGCATCGGCGCGCTCGTTCAGCCGGCGACCGACCCGCATTCGGGCCAGCCCGAGCTGAAGTCGACGCCGGCGGCGATCCGGCGCGTGGCGCAGGGGCTGGAGGGCTTCATCCTCTCCCGCCGACCGGTCGGACTGCCGGCCGGCCTGAGCTGGGCGCGCGCGGCGATAGCGGGCGGCGTCGGCACGGTCTTCGCGGCACAGGGCGCATTCGATGCCGCCGTCTTTATGCAAGGCCTGAAGCCGCCCGGCGGCACGATCAGCGAGGTGATCGACGCCGGCCGCGGGCTCTACCGGGCGGCGATCTTCGACGGGCCCCGGCTGGACGCGGTGATGTTCGCCTCCGGCTCCGGCCGGCCGTCATGGCATTGGCTCGAGACCCAGTTCGGCGCCGCGGTTCTGTCGCCCGCGGCGCGCAGGATGCTGCTGGCCGGCAGGCCGGCGGGTGCCGCGGCGCATGGGGGGCCGGTCATCTGCGCCTGTTTTGCGGTCGGCCTCGAAACCATCAAGGCGGCGATCGCCGCCGGCGCCGCCGACGTCGAGGCGGTCGGACGGGCGCTCAAGGCCGGCACCAATTGCGGCTCCTGCCGGCCGGAGCTCCGGCGGCTGATCGGCGCGGCGCCGTGCGCAACGGCGGAGCCGGCCTGATCCGCGCCCGCGGAACGAGACAAGTGCGCGCCATGGCCTTATGACTTCAGGCCATGGACCTTGGATTGCATGGCAAATCGGCGATCGTCTGCGGCGGCAGCCGCGGCATGGGCCGCGCGGCGGCGGAATGCCTCGCCGCCGAAGGCGTGGCGCTGACCATTCTGGCGCGTGATCCGGTGCGGCTGGAAGCGGCGGCGGCGGCCATCCGCGACCGGTTCGGCGTCGCCGTCGCCGCCGTTTCGGGCGACGTGACGACCGAGGCCGGCCGGGCCGCGCTGCTCGAGGCCTGCCCGGCGCCCGACATTCTCATCAACAATGCCGACGGCATGCCGCCGGGCGATTTCCGCGACTGGTCGCGCGCCGACTGGATAGCGGCTCTCGATGCGATGATGCTCGCGCCGATCGCGCTGATGCGGGCGACCGTCGACGGCATGATGGACCGCAGCTTCGGCCGGATCGTCAATATTGTCTCGCGTTCGGTCAAGATCCCGCAGCTCGAAATGGGCCTCTCCAACGGCGCGCGCTCCGGTCTCGTCGGTTTCGTGGCCGGCCTCGCCCGCCAGACGGTGAGGCGCGGCGTCACCATCAACAATGTCCTGCCCGGCATCGTCGCGACCGATGCCCAGCGCCACCACGTCGAGAAGCTGGCCGACATGAGCGGCCGGCCGTTCGACGAGATCTGGGCCGAGCGCGCCGCGCAGAATCCTGCCGGCCGCTTCGGCGAGGCTGCCGAGATCGGCGCCACCATCGCCTTCCTCTGCTCCGCCCAGGCCGGTTTCATCACCGGCCAGAGCCTGCTCGTCGACGGCGGGCAATATCCCGGCACCTACTGACAGACTTACGGACCGGAGGCGCCCATGTCAGACCGACCCTCGGACAAGCCGCCGCTGGATATCGATCGCATCCGCGCCGCGACGCCGGGCGCGGCCGCCGGCCGCACCTATCTGCACAATGCCGGCGCCGGGCTGATGCCGCGGGCCGTGCTGGAGGCCCAGAAGCGGCATCTCGATCTCGAGGCCGAGATCGGCGGCTATGCCGCCGCCGAGCGGGAGGCGCCGAGGCTGGACGGCGTCTACGGCTCGGTCGCGCGGCTGCTCAATGCCGCACCCGACGAGATCGCGCTGATGGAGAACGCCACCATCGCCTGGCAGATGGCCTTCTACGCGCAGCAATTCGGGCCGGGCGACCGGATCCTGACGGCCGAGGCCGAATATGGCGCCAACTATGTCGCCTATCTCCAGGTCGCCCGCCGCACCGGCGCCGTCATCGACGTCGTGCCGAGCGATCCGACCGGCGAGCTCGACATTGCCGCGCTCGAACGGATGATCGACAAGCGCGTCAAGCTGATCGCCATCACCTGGGTGCCGACCAATGGCGGCCTGACCAATCCCGCCGCGGCAGTCGGGCGCATCGCCCGGGCGCATGGCATTCCCTATCTGCTGGACGCCTGCCAGGCCGTCGGCCAGATGCCTGTCGACGTCGAGGCGATCGGCTGCGACATGCTGGCCGCCACCGGCCGCAAGTTCCTGCGCGGGCCGCGCGGCACCGGCTTTCTCTATGTGCGCCGGCCGCTGCTGACCCGGCTCGAGCCGCCGATGATCGACCATTTCGGCGCCGTCTGGGTGGCCCGCGACCGCTACGAGCTGCGCGCCGACGCGCGCCGCTTCGAAAGCTGGGAAAACAACTACGCGGCGCGCATGGGCCTCGGCGTCGCCGTCGACTATGCGCTGGAGCTGGGCCTCGACCGGATTGCGGCGCGCAGCCGCATGCTGGCCGGCCGGCTGCGCGCCGGCCTCGACGCCATTGCCGGCGTCACCGTGCGCGATCTCGGCCGCCATCCCTCGGCGATCGTCAGCTTCACCGTCGATGGCCGGGACGCGGCCGATGTGGTTCGCGCCGCCGAGGCGGCCGGCATCACCATTGGCGCCTCCACCCCGTCGAGCACCCGCCTCGACGCCGAGGCGCGCCATCTGCCGCCGCTCGTCCGCGCCTCGCCGCACTATTACAACACCGACGAGGAGGTCGACCGGCTCATCAGCTTCTGCCGGTCGCTTTAGGGACCCGTTCCTGCGCGTTTTCTTGACGCGAACGGCGTCCGCTTCACCCGAAAGAGCCCTCCGCGCCGCCGGCTCGCCCCTTGCGGCTGAGCTTGAACACCCCCTGTTCGCCGAACAGGTTCCAGAACCACCAGGGCGCGTTGACCCGGACCTCGCGGCCGCCGAGATCCAGCGCGGTCGAGCGCTCGATCACCGCATCCACCTCGCGCACCAGGTCGACGAAATCGCGGATCGTGCAGAAGTGGATGTTGGGCGTGTCGTACCAGCGATAGGGCAGGTTCTCGCTCGCCGGCATGCGGCCGCGGGTCAGCAGCTGCATGCGCAGTCGCCAATGGCCGAAATTCGGGAACGAGACGATGGCGCGCCTGCCAATGCGCAGCATGTGTTCCAGCACCACGCGCGGCGCCCGCGTCGCCTGGATCGTCTGTGACAGGATCACCACGTCGAAGGAATCGTCGGGATAGAAGGCAAGGTCGGTGTCGGCGTCGCCCTGGATGACCGCAAGGCCCGCCGCAACGCAATCGTTGACACCCTCGCGCGACAATTCGATGCCGCGGCCGTCGACGCCCTTCTCGTCGCGCAGCAGCTTCAGGAGCTCGCCGTCGCCGCAGCCGACATCGAGCACCTTCGAGCCGGGCTCGATCATCCCTGCGACATGCAGATAGTCCGGCCGGACGCCGCCGGACGCCACGGTCATGGTCAGGTCGGTCTTCATTCCGCGCGCCGCCCCGCGAGCCCGCGGGCGCGAGCGGCCGCCTCGAGGAACCCGCGCGTGATGGCGAAGAGCTCGGGTTCGTCGAGCAGAAAGGCGTCGTGCCCCTTGTCGGTGACGATCTCGGCGAAGGACACCGATGCGCCGGCGGCGTTCAGCGCATGCACGACCTGGCGCGAATCCGCTGTCGGAAACAGCCAGTCGGAGGTGAAGGACACCACGCAGAACCGCGTCCTGGTGCCGGCGAAGGCCTTGGCCAGCGAGCCGCCATGGTCGCCGGCAATGTCGAAATAGTCCATCGCGCGGGTGACATAGAGATAGCTGTTGGCATCGAACCGTTCGACGAAGGCCTCGCCCTGGTAGCGCAGGTAGCTCTCGACCTGGAAGTCGGCGTCGAACGAGAAGGTCGGCGCGGCGCGATCCTGCAGGCGGCGGCCGAACTTGCGGTGCAGCGCCGCGTCGGAGAGATAGGTGATGTGAGCGGCCATGCGGGCCACCGCGAGGCCTGAAGAGGGCCGCGTGCCGGCGGCGAGATAATGGCCGCCGCGCCATTCCGGATCGGCCATGATCGCCTGCCGGCCCACCTCGTGGAAGGCGATGTTCTGCGCCGAGTGCTTGGCGGCCGTCGCGATCGGCATGGCCGCGAACACCCGGTCCTTGTAGGCGGCCGCCCATTGCAGCACCTGCATGCCGCCCATCGAGCCGCCGATCACGCAGAACAGGCTGTCGATACCGAGCCTTTCGACCAGCATGGCCTGCGCGCGCACCATGTCCGGAATGGTGATCAGCGGCAGGTCGAGCCCATAGGGCGCGCCCGTCGCCGGATTGGTCGAGGCGGGGCCGGTCGTGCCCATGCAGCCGCCGAGCACGTTCGAGCAGATGACGAAATAGCGGTCGGTGTCGATCGGCAGGCCCGGACCGACCATGATGTCCCACCAGCCCGGCTTGCCGGTCACCGGGCTTTCGCTGGCCACGTGCTGGTCGGCGGTCAGGGCGTGACAGACCAGGATGGCGTTCGAGCGCTCGGCATTCAGCGTGCCATAGGTCTGGTAGCCGATCTGGAACGGGCTGAGAGTGAGGCCCGAATCGAGGCGCAGCGGCTCGTCCGACCCGAACAGGGCAACGAGCCCTGCCGGTTCGTTGGCCTGACGGCGCGCCAGAATGTCGGAAGGAAAGCGCAGGGCGGCACGGGCCATGGCGGGCGATCGATTCTCGGATGGCGGCTAGCGTTCCGAACGACGGTCATTTCGTTCGTTATTCCGAACAATAGCAACCATCGCACGGGAACGCCAGACACGTCCTTCGGCTTAGCCCTCGCCGTCCCTGAACCGGTCGATCGCGCGCCGCTCCGCCTTTGTCGGCCGCCCAGCCCCCTCGTCGCGCTCGGCGACCGGCGAAGGCAGCTCGACGCGCGGCGGCTCGGGTGACTGATCCTCGTAGAGATGCTGCGCGACGCTATAGGGACCGCGCCGCTCGGCGAGCGCCAGGACCTTCAGCACCTTGACCCGGCCGTTCAGGCCGACGGTCAGGACATCGCCGATGCGCACGGATTTGTGCGCCTGCTCGACACGCTGGCCGTTGAGCCGGACCGAACCGTCCTCGCACAGACCGGCCGCGGCGGTCCGCGTCTTCACGACGCGGGCGAACCACAGCCATTTGTCGATGCGCAGCTTGTCGGTTTCGCTCAAGCGCTGGCAACTCCGGTATCAGTTCTTCTTCTGCATGGCCTCTTTCAAGGCCAGGAGCTTGGCGAAGGGCGAGTTCGGATCCGGCTCGCGCTCCTTGCGCGACACCTGCTCGGGACGAATGCCGCGATAGTCGGCGCGGTCCTCGCGCTGCGGCCGGTCGCGCCGGTCGCCATCCCCACCCTTGCGCGGCATGTCCTTGAACTTGGAGAAGTCGCGGCGTGGCGGACGGCCGCCGGCGGCCTGCTCGCCGTCGCGCGGCGGGAACGGACGACGGTTCTGGCCGCCCTCGCGCTTCTCGCCGCCAGCCTCGCCATTGCGCGGCTGGTCGCTGCGGCCCTGACCCTGGCCCTGGCGCGGCCTGAAATCGCGGCGCTGGCCTGCCTCGCCCTGGCGCTCGCCGCCACGGCGGAAGTCGCGGCGCGGCGGCCGCTCGCCATCCATGCGGCCGCCCGGCCGCCAGACATCGACCAGC
>NZ_JAPSET010000041.1:0-64836 GCF_026847585.1 Phreatobacter sp. AB_2022a | reverse complement strand
AAGCGGCTGCGCCAGCGGCTCTCGCGCGGCCGGATGCAGGCGGAGGCGCGGCTCGATCTGCACGGCCTGACCCAGGAGGCGGCCCATCACAGGCTGGTCGGCTTCCTGCGGCGCGCCCAGGCCGACGGCCTCAGGCTGGTCATCGTCATCACCGGCAAGGGCGCGTCGAAACAGGCGGTCGCCTTCGACGATCCGGCCTGGGGCGACGGCGGCCGGCGGGCCGATCCGCATGCCGGGCGCGGCGTGCTGCGCCGGGTCGTGCCGCTCTGGCTGACCATGCCCGAATTGCGCCCGCTGGTGATCGGCTTCGAGGAGGCGGCGCTCGGCCATGGCGGCGCCGGCGCCCTCTATATCCGCATCCGCCGGCCCTGACCGGGCCGCCGCGCAGGGCGGCGGCCGAAGCGGATGGCAGCTTCGGGAGGCGCTTCGGGATTTTTGATCGTCACTGTGGCCGGCCTGCCCTTGACCGGCCCGGCCCTTCGGATGAATCGTCCACTCACCTCATTCGGAGTGCCATGCCATGCGGACCGCCCGCTTCGCCGCCGCCGTCGCCGGATTGACCATCATGCTCGCCGGCCCGGCGCCGGCCTCCGATCTCGCGCGCTACGAGCCGGCGCGCCGGCTCGGCGGTTCGACGCTCTCGACCGAAGCGGTGCCGCCGGGCGCCTGGACCGGTTACGGCATTCCGGGCGGCCTCATCTTCCGCGACCCGCATTTCCAGCGCGTGCTGCCGCCCTGCGATTCCGCGGCCGCCCTCGAGGTGGTCAGCCATCGCTTTGCCGAGAAGGAAAGCCAGTTCTGGAATTCGGCGCTGACCATCGTCAGCTACGACCGGATCCGCCGGGTCGCCGACAATCCCTGGGGGCGCAACAACATCCCGCGCGTCTATTGCTCGGCGCGAGCCCAGCTCTCCGATGGCCGGCTGCGCCAGGTCGACTACGCGATCATGGAAGACCAGAGCATCACCGGCTACACGTTCGGCGTCGAATGGTGCGTGCGTGGCCTCGATCGCGGCTGGAGCTTCGCGCCGAACTGCCGGATGGCGCGGCCCTGAAACGGCCGGCCCCGGGAAGGACGGCTGAGCGGCGCTTCCTCCGCCGCCGCGCCGCCTTCGGACGGCATCCGATAAAATACGTTCTTTATTTGTTCTCATCGGCTGTCCTACCCTTGCGGCAGTTCAACGGGAGGTTGGTCATGTCGATTGCAGTGTTCAGGCGCCTCGGCGCCCTGGCCTTCGCGGGTGTGCTGGCCGCTTCGGCGGGCATCGGTACGGCTCTCGGCCAGGCCCGGCACGGCGCGACCCCGGGCGAGTTCGATTTCTACGTCCTCGCCCTGTCCTGGTCGCCGTCCTTCTGCGAGGCGCAGGGCGAGCGGTCGAGCCGCTCCATGCAATGCGCCGGCGACCGGCCCTTCAGCTTCGTGGTCCACGGCCTCTGGCCGCAATTCACCCGTGGCTTCCCGGAATATTGCCAGGTTCCGGCGCCCGAACTCGACCGGCGCATCGTCAACGGCATGCTCGACATCATGCCGGCGCCGGGCCTCGTGCGTCAGCAATGGGCCAAGCACGGCACCTGCTCGGGCGCCCGCTCGCCGGGCGCCTATTTCGAGACCGTGCGCCAGGCGCGGGCCAAGATCCGCATTCCGCAGGAATTCGAAGCCATTTCCGAGATCCGCACCGTCTCGCCCGACGAGGTCGAGGATGCCTTCGTGCGCGCCAATCCCGGCCTGCAGCGCGACATGATCAGCGTCCAGTGCGACGCCCACCGCCTGCGCGAAGTGCGCATCTGCATCGGCCGGGACATGAATTTCAGCGCCTGCGAGGAGGCCGAACGGCGCTCGTGCCGGCGCGAGCGGCTGGCCATGCCGCCGGTCCGCCCGGGACGGAGCTGAGGCGGACCGGCGCTGCCGCTCAGGGCAGCGCGGCGAGGTAGCGCACCGGCCGGCCGGCGACAACCGCCTGGGCGGCGTGCAGGATGGCATTGGTGTCGATGCCGAAATGCCGGTAGAGGTCGCCGATCGTGCCGGTCTGGCCGAAATGTTCGACGCCGAGCGATTTGAGCCGGTGGCCGTGCACCGAGCCGATCCAGGCGAGCGTCGCGGGATGGCCGTCGATGACGGTGACGAAACCGCATTCGCGCGACAGTGGCGCGATCAGCCGTTCGATATGGCTCATGGCGGTGTGGATGCCGCGCTGGCGCGCCCGCTCGGCGGCGGTCCAGCCGGCATTCAGCCGGTCGGCCGAAGTGATGGCGAGCACGCCGACATCGCGATGGGTTTCGCTGAGGAGGCCGGCGGCGGCGATCGCCTCCGGCGCAACGGTGCCGGTATAGGCGATGACCACCTGGCAGTTGGGCCCGGGCCGGCGCATCCAATAGGCGCCGTTGACGATGTCGCGCGCGAGCTCCGGTGTCATCGCGCGCTGCGGCTGATCGATGGTGCGCGTCGACAGCCTGAGATAGATCGAGCCGCCGGTCTCGTCGCGCAGCCAGGTGCTCTCGTCGGGATCGTCGCCGCCGTCGCGCTGGATATAGTCGAAGCCGAACCGCATGATGGTCGCGAGCTCGTCGACGAAGGCCGGCTCGAAGGCCGCGATGCCGTCCTGCGCGATGCCGATCAGCGGGGTGGCGATCGACTGGTGCGCGCCGCCCTCCGGCGCCAGCGTCACGCCCGACGGGGTTGCCGCCAGGATGAAGCGGGCATCCTGGTAGCAGGCATAGTTCAGGGCATCGAGGCCGCGCTGGATGAAGGGATCGTAGAGCGTGCCGATCGGCAGAAGCCGCTCGCCGTGGATCGAATGGCTAAGGCCCAGCGCCGAGAGCATGATGAACAGGTTCATCTCGGCGATGCCGAGCTCGATATGCTGGCCCTTGGGCGAGAAGTCCCAGTTGAACGTCGAGGGGATGCGCTCCTGCCGGAACGTGTCGGCGAGCGACTCGCGCGCGAACAGGCCGCGCCGGTTGACGAAGGCGCCGAGATTGGTCGACACCGTGACGTCCGGCGAGGTGGTGACGATGCGGTCGGCGAAGCGCGTGTCGAGCCGGGCGATCTCATTGAGGATGAGGCCGAAACCCTGCTGGGTCGACATGGCGGCCTGTGCGGGCCAGGCGAGCGTCTCGGGCACGGCGATCTTCGGCGCGGCATGGCGGCGCACGCCGCGCGCCGCGAAAGGCACCTTGGCGAGAAAGGCTTCGAGCTTGTCGGCGGCGACCGGCAGGCCTTCGAACCGGTCCCATTCATGGCCTGAACGGATCTTCATCGCCTGGCGCAGGCTGTCCATCTGGGCGGGCGTCATCAGGCCGGCATGGTTGTCCTTGTGGCCCTGAAGCGGCAGGCCGAAGCCCTTGATCGTATAGGCGATGAAACAGACCGGCCGGTCGTGGTCGATCTGCTCGAAGGCTTCCACGAGCGTCGCCAGATCGTGGCCGCCGAGATTGGTCATCAGCCGCGCGAGTTCCTCGTCCGACCGGCTGTCGATCAGCCGGCTCACCGGTCCCTGGTCGCCGATATCGTCGATGAGGCGCTTGCGCCAGGCGGCGCCGCCCTGGAAGCAGAGCGCCGAATACAGTTGGTTCGGGCAGGTATCGATCCAGTCCCGAAGCCTGGTACCGCCAGGCTCGGCAAAGGCCGCTTCCAGGAGCTTGCCATATTTCAGGATCACCACGTCCCAGCCGAAATTGCGGAACATGGCCTCGAAGCGCTGCCACAGGCCCTCGCGGATCACCGCGTCCAGGCTCTGCCTGTTGTAGTCGACCACCCACCAAGTGTTGCGCAGGCCGTGCTTCCAGCCCTCGATCAGCGCCTCGTAGATGTTGCCTTCGTCCATTTCGGCATCGCCGATCAGGGCCACCATGCGGCCCTCGGGCTGGTCCTTGGCCCAGCCATGGGCCTTCACATAGTCCTGGACCAGCGAGGAGAACAAAGTCTGGGCGACGCCGAGCCCGACCGAGCCGGTGGAGAAGTCGACGTCGTCGCCGTCCTTGGTGCGCGAGGGATAGCTCTGCGCTCCCTTGTAGCCGCGGAAGGTCTCGAGCTTGGCGCGGCTCTGGTTGCCGAGCAGATATTGGATGGCGTGGAAGTTCGGGCTCGCATGCGGCTTGACCGCCACCCGGTCCTCCGGCCGCAGCACGGCGAAGTAGAGCGCGGTCATGATGGTGGCGAGCGAGGCGGAAGAGGCCTGGTGGCCGCCGACCTTCAGCCCGTCGGCGCTGGCGCGCAGGTGATTGGCATTGTGGATCGTCCAGGAGGCGAGCCACAGCACCTTCTGCTCGAGGGCCGACAAGGGGGCGAGACGGCGGTCGGTCATGACGTGTCCTGGGGCGCGTGTTGCGCGTCGTTGGGTCTGGCGCGCGGCGGCGCGGATCGTCCCATCTTGCCAAAGCCTGCGGCGTCATGCCTGCCAAAAATGGCCATGGACCCGGGCCCGATTAGCAGATAGCGCTACGATGACAGTCTTCCGCAGCCGAATTGACCAGACATGCAGCTCGACCATCTCGATCGCCGGATCCTGCAGGAACTGCAGCGCGACGGCCGGATCACCAACCAGGCGCTGGCCGAGCGGGTCGGCCTGTCGGCGACGCCGTGCCTGCGCCGCGTCAGGCTGCTGGAGGCGGCCGGCGTCATCACCGGCTATGTCGCCACCATCGACCAGCAGGCCGTCGACCTGCCGGTGAGCGTGTTCATCTCGATCAAGCTCGAGCGCCAGCGCGAGGAGGAACTCGACCGGTTCGCCAGCGCCGTCGCCGGCTGGCCGGAAGTGATGGAATGCTATCTGATGACCGGCCAGCGCGACTATCTGATGCGGGTCGTCTGCGCCGACCTGCCGGCCTATGAGAGCTTCCTGAAGGAGAAGCTGACGCGCCTCGACGGCGTCGCCTCGATCGAATCGAGCTTTGCCCTGACCCAGGTCAAGCACACCAACGTCCTGCCGATCGGCTAAGCTCGGCCGCGGCATGCCGCCCGATTCTCGTCCCCTTGCCGCCGCGCTCGGGTGATCTAGCCCTTGTCGAACCTCACAAGCTTCGAAAGAGACGCCATGTTCCGACCCTCCCGCCGCTCCGTCCTGACCCTCGCCGCGGCCGGCGCCGGCGCCGGCCTTCTGGGCCCCAGGGCCTCCGGTCAGGCCGAGCGCGAGACCCACGGCATCTCCTCCTTCGGCGATCTGAAATACGGGCCCGACTTCAAGCATTTCGACTTCGTCAATCCGGGCGCGCCGAAAGGCGGCACCTTCATTCACAGCCCGTCGAGCTGGGGCTTCAACCAGAACCCCAACACCTTCAACACGATGAACACCTTCGTGCTGCGCGGCGACGCGCCGCCGCAGCTCGACGGCATCTATGCGAGCCTGATGGCCGGCGGCGGCGACGAGCCCGATTCGCTCTACGGCCTCGCCGCCGAGCGCGTGCGCATCTCGGCGGACGGCCTGACCTACCGCTTCCGGCTCCGCGACATCGCCAGGTTCCACGACGGCAGCCCGATCACCGCAGCCGACGTCGCCTGGAGCCTGACGACGCTGAAGGAGAAGGGCCATCCGATCCTGCGCGTGCTGCTGCGCGACGTCGCCGGCGCCGAGGCCGAGGAGGAGCGCCTGGTGAAGGTGACCTTCGCCGAGGGCCGCGCCCGCGACCTGCCGCTGACGGTCGCCGGCATGCCGATCCTGTCGAAGGCCTATTACGCCACGCGTGATTTCGAAGCCTCCACCATGGAGCTGCCGCTCGGTTCGTCAGCCTACAAGGTCGGCCGGTTCGAGCCCGGGCGCTTCATCGAATATGAGCGGGTCAAGGACTGGTGGGGCGAAAAGCTTCCCGTCTCGGTCGGGCAGAACAATTTCGATATCGTCAGGCTCGAATTCTTCCGCGACCGCGACGTCGCCTTCGAGGCCTTCAAGAGCCGGGCCTATACGTTCCGCGAGGAATTCACCGCGCGCGTCTGGGCGACACAATACGATTTTCCCGCCGTGCGCGACGGCCGGGTCGTCCGCAAGGAGCTGCCCGACGAGACGCCGTCGGGCGCCCAGGGCTGGTTCATCAATACGCGGCGGCCGAAATTCGCCGACCGGCGCGTGCGCGAGGCGCTGGGACTCGCCTTCGATTTCGAATGGACCAACAAGAACGTCATGTTCGACGCCTACAAGCGCACCCATTCGTTCTTCCAGAACTCGCCCCTGATGGCGTCCGGTCCGCCCTCGCCCGAGGAGCTCGCCCTGCTCGAGCCGTTCCGCGGCAAGGTCGCCGAGGAGGTGTTCGGCACACCCTATTCGCCGCCGGCCTCGGACGGCTCCGGCCAGGACCGCAACCTGCTCCGCCGCGCCACCGCGCTGCTGCGCGAGGCCGGCTGCACCCTGCGCGACAACAAGCTCCTCGACCCGCAGGGCCAGCCGCTGACCGTCGAGTTCCTCGACTTCGAAAACTCGCTGGAGCGGCACACCCAGCCTTTCGTCGCCAATCTCAGGCGGCTCGGCATCGAGGCCGGCATCCGCCGGGTCGATTCGGCGCAGTACCAGTCGCGCCTGAAGGACTATGATTTCGACATGACGGTGCGCCGCTATTCGCTCTCGCTGACGCCGGGCGAGGGCATGCGCTCGTTCTTCGGTTCGGCGAGCGGCCGTGAGCCGGGCTCGAACAACCTGGCCGGCATCGCCGACCCCGTGCTCGACGCGCTGATCGAGAAGGCTCTGGTCGCCAGTTCGCGGGCCGAGCTCACCGTGATCTGCAAGGCGATCGACCGTGTGCTGCGCGCCGGCCGCTACTGGGTGCCCAACTGGTACAAGGGCAGCCACACCATCGCCTTCTGGGACCTTTTCGGCTTTCCCGAAACCAAGCCGCGCTACAGCCGCGGCGCGCCGGCCACCTGGTGGTACGACCAGGCGAAGGCAGCCAAACTCGGTTAGTCTTTCGCGCCGGGACGGCCGCATGAAGGATCGCGAAGCTCGCTGCAGGGCGCAGGGGCGCTGATCCAAAAGGAATCGCCGCCGGCAGGGCCGGCGGCGACATGGTCATGGCCCGTCAGTGCGTCGGCGTCGCGCCGTGCACCCAGTTGCCGATGATCACCCAGCGGCCGTTGCGGATCTGGGAAAGCCGCGCCGAATTGTTGCAGAGCCGATTCTGCGCGGTGATGCGGCAGCCCTGGCTGTCGAACATGTCGGTGCCGTAGGGTTGCTCGATCGCGCGCAGGAAGCTCTCGACGGTGAGGCTCTGGCCGGCCTTCATGGCGGCTTCGTAGAAGAGGTTGCCGATCTGCCAGCCATAGGCCGAGAACACGGTCGGATCCTCGCCGAAGCGCGCCTTGTAGCGCTGGGCCCATTCGCGGATCTGCGGGCTCGGGTCGTCGGGATAGGGATGAGCCGTGGTCATCATGGCGTAGAAGCCTTCGGCCACGGCTCCGCCGAGCTGAGGGATGAGATGGGTATAGGCCGCGCTGGTGCCGACGAACACCGCTTCGAGGCCGACCTTCTTCGCCTCCGCGAGCACGCCCACCGTCTCGCGGATGATCGTGCCCATCACCACGAGGTCGCAGTTGGCGGCCTTGAGGCGCGCCACCTGCGAGGAGAATTCGGTGGCGCCGCGCTTGAACGAGGCGCGCTCGACATAGGTCTGGTTCAGCGTCTGCAGGGCGGCCTCGCCGCCACGCACCACTTCAAGCCCGAACTCGTCGTCCTGGTAGACGACGCAGGCGCGTTTCAGGCCGCGCTCCCGGACGATGCCCGGCAGCATGGTGTGCAGCTGGTCGTAATAGGCGGTGGCAAAGGCCATCTTCAGCGGCTGCGGCGGCAGGTACATTTCCCGCGCCGCCGTCACCGGCATGAAGTTCGGCACATTGCGCTCGAACTGCACGGGCATGGCCGCCATGTTCTGGGCCGTGCCGATATGGCCGACCATCATGAAGATGCGGTCGCTGTTGACCAGCTTCTGGGCCGCGAGCAGCGCCTTGCGCGGATCGTAGGCGCTGTCCTCGACGATCAGGTTGACGCGCCGGCCGTGGATGCCGCCGCGCGCATTGAGCTCGTCGAAATACATCTGCAGGCCGTTGCGGGTCTGCTTGCCGTAGGCGGCCAGGGGCCCGGAAAGGTCCTGGATGGTGCCGAGCGTGATCTGGTTGGCGCTCACCCCTTGCGTGGGGCCCGGGGCCTGGGCCGTGGCGCCGCCGGCGACGAGGCAGGCCGCCAGGGCAAGGCCGGCGGGAAGTCGTATGGTCATGGGTGTCCTCCATCTGGATCGCCCGCGGTTCGCCCGCGGTGCAGTTCTGGGAATGTCGGGCATGAATGCGATGGTCCGGGAAAAGCTAGTCGAATTCCTGCATCTGTCCTAGGGGCAGCTGCCACCCGCGGACCTAAAGCCCCATCTGGCGGCCGGCGAGATCCTTCATGATCTCTTCGGTGCCGCCGCCGATCGCATTGACTTTCACCTCGCGATAGATCCGTTCGACCTTGGCGCCGCGCATGAAGCCGGCGCCGCCGAAGATCTGAACGGCCTCCGAGGCGCAGAAGGCCATGGTCTGGGTCGCCTGGTTCTTCAAGAGGCAGATGTCGGCGACCGGGTTCTCGCCCTGCTCCAGCCGCCAGGTCAGCATTTCGAGCCAGGCCTGGCTCGCCGATACGCGCTGGGCCATGTCGACCAGCTTGTGACGGATCACCTGGTGCTGGGTCAAAGGCTTGCCGAAGGTCTGCCGCTCGCGGGCATAGGCCGTCGCCTCGTCGAGGCACACCGCGGCGAAGGCGATGCAGCCGGCGGCCAGCGTCAGGCGCTCATGGTTGAAATTGCGCATGACGATCTTGAAGCCCTGGCCCTCCTCGCCGATCAGGTTCTCGGCAGGCACGCGGACATTGTCGAAATAGAGCGTCGCGGTGTCGGAGGCCCACCAGCCCATCTTCTTCAGCGGCGTGCGCGCAAAGCCCGGCCGGTCACGCTCGATCAGGATGAGGCTGACGCCGCCGGCTCCCTCACCGCCGGTGCGCACCGCAACGGTGTAGTAGTCGGCGCGCATTCCCGAGGTGATGAAGGTCTTCTCGCCGTTGACCACATAGTCGGCGCCGTCGCGGCGCGCCGTGGTCTTCAGGTTGGCGACGTCGGAGCCGCCGCTCGGCTCGGTGATCGTCAGCGCCGAGATCTTGTCGCCCGAGAGGATCTCGGGCAGCACCCTTGCCTTGAGCTCCGGCCGGGCGGCGAGCGCGATCGGCGGCGTGCCGATCGAATGGCTCATGAGGCTGGCGCTGACGCCGCCGGAGCCGGCGCGCGCCAGCTCCTGCACCGCCACCAGCCACATGAAGCGGTCGGCGGCGACCCCGCCATATTCTTCGGGGAAGCCGAGACCGATGAGGCCGATGGCCGCCGCCTTGGCGTAGAGCGCGCGCGGGAACTCCTCCGCTTCGTCCCAGGCCGTGGCGTAGGGCGTAATCTCCTCGGCGACGAAGCGCCTGACGACGTCGCGAAACGCGTCGTGTTCGGCTGTGTAGAAGGGGCTCGCCACGCTTTTCATCCTTCCATGTCGCGTCCGGCCGGCGCCGGCGGGGCCGCCGGTGCCGGCATCCCGCGCTCAGTGGGCCGGCGCCTCGCCATGAACCCAGTCGCGTGCCACCACCCAGCGGCCGTCGCGGATCTGCGACAGGCGGGCGGCATTGTTGCAGAGGCGGTTCTGCGGCGTGATCGCGCAGCCCTGGCTGCCGAACATGTCGGTGCCGTAGCGGGTCGTCTCCATCGCCTGGTTGAAGCTCTGCGGCGTCAGGTTCGGCCCCGCCTTCATGGCCGCCTCGGTGAACAGGTGGCTGACCTGCCAGCCAAAGGCGGAGAACACGGTCGGATCCTCGCCAAAACGCGCCTTGTAGCGCTGCGCCCAGTCGCGAATCTCGGCGCTCGGATCGTCGGGGTAGGGGTGGGCGGTGGTCATCACCGCGTAGAAGCCTTCGGTGACGCGGCCGCCGAGCTGAGGGATGAGGTGGGTGTAGGCGGCGGCGGTGCCGACGAAGACCGCTTCGAGCCCAACCTTCTTGGCTTCCGCGAGCACGCCCACCGTCTCGCGGATGATCGTGCCCATCACCACGAGGTCGCAGTTGGCGGCCTTGAGGCGCGCCACCTGCGAGGAGAATTCGGTGGCGCCGCGCTTGAACGAGGCGCGCTCGACATAGGTCTGGTTCAGCGTCTGCAGGGCGGCCTCGCCGCCGCGCACCACTTCAAGCCCGAACTCGTCGTCCTGGTAGACGACGCAGGCGCGCTTCAGGCCGCGCTCGCGGACGAGCTCGGGCAGCATGGTGCGCACCTGGTCGTAATAGGCCGTGACATAGGCCATCTTCAGCGGCTGGGCGGGCAGGTACATCTCGCGCGCCGCCGTGAGCGGCATGAAGTTCGCCACATTGCGCTCGAACTGCACGGGCATGGCCGCCATGTTCTGGGCCGTGCCGATATGGCCGATCATCAGGAAGATGCGGTCGCTGTTGACCAGCTTCTGGGCGGCGAGCAGCGCCTTGCGCGGATCATAGGCGCTGTCCTCGACGAGGAGGCTGACGCGCCGGCCGTGGATGCCGCCGCGCGCATTGAGCTCGTCGAAATACATCTGCATGCCGTTGCGGGCCTGCTTGCCGTAGGCGGCGACCGGGCCGGACAGATCCTGGATCGTGCCGAGCGTGATCTGGCTGGCGCTCACCCCTTGCGTCTGCTGGGCGAGGGCCGGGCCGGCGGCGAGGCCGAGCGCGAGCGCCAGGGCCGTTCGAACGTGCTGTCTCATCGATGCGTCTCCTCGTGAATGCCCGCGGCTGGTCCCGCGGCTTTCTTGGGCCGGCAGCCCTTGTCGGGCCTGGCCGGCCGGCTGCCACCGCTTCAGGCCGCGGCGCTGCGGTACATGCTCTCGATCAGCTCGGCATATTTCTTCTGCACCAGGCCGCGCTTCAGCTTCATGGTCGGGGTCAGCTCCTCGTCCTCGGCGGTCAGCTGCTGGTCGATCAGGCGGAAGGTCTTGACCTGTTCGACGCGGGCGAACTTGGCGTTGACCCGCTCGACCTCGGCGCCGATCAGCTCGATCACCGCGGGCGCGCGGCACAGGCTCGCATAGTTGGAGAAGGGGATGTCGCGGTCCTGCGCGAACTTCTCGACATTCTCCTGGTCGATCATGACGAGGGCGGTGAGGTAGGGCCGGCGGTCGCCGATGATGACGGCATCGGTGATATAGGGCGAGAATTTCAGCTCGTTCTCGATCTCGCTCGGCGTGATGTTCTTGCCGCCGGCGGTAATGATGATGTCCTTCATCCGGTCGGTGATCTTGAAGAAGCCCTCGTTGTCGACGAGGCCGACATCGCCGGTATGGAGCCAGCCGCCGCGGATAGCCTCGCTGGTCTTTTCGGGCTGGTTCAGATAGCCGGCTATGATGGTCGGCCCGCGGATAAGGATCTCGCTGTCCGGAGAAATCTTCATTTCCACCGTGCTGACCGGTCGGCCGATCATGCCCGGCCTGATCCGGTCGACCGGCACGATGGTGCCGACGCCGGTCGTCTCCGTCATGCCCCAGAGCTCGAGCAGCGGCACGCCGAGCGCGAAATACCAGCGGATCAGGTCGGGCGAGATCGGCGCGGCGCCCGTCGCCATGAACCGGCATTGGTGGATGCCGATCATCTTGCGGACATTGTTGAGCGCGAGCCAGCGGCCGGCGAGCACCTTGAGGCGCAGCCCGAGCGGCACGGGCTTGCCGTCGATATGGAGATCGGCGGCCTTGGTGCCCTGCGCGATCGCCCAGCGATAGACGAGACGCTGCAGCGGCGTCGCCTCCTTCAGGCGGATCGTCACGGCCGAATAGAACTTCTCCCAGATCCGCGGCACCGCGAAAAAGATGGTCGGCTGGATCTCGCGCACATTCTCGGGCACGGTCTCCGGGTTCTCCACGAAGTTCAGCGTGGCGCCGGAATAGAGTGCGATGAACTGGCCGCCGACGCGCTCGGCCACATGGCAGAGCGGCAGAAAGGCCATGCGCTGGTCGTCCTCGTTCTGCTTCAGCGTCTCCGTCGTGATCACCGAGATGGCCGCGATGATATTGCTGTGGGTGATCATCGCGCCTTTCGGCTTGCCCGTCGTGCCCGACGTGTAGACGAGGATGGCGAGATCCTCCGGCTTGCGCGATCCGAGCCGCTCCTGCCAGAGGCCGGGCTTCGCGCGCTCCTCGTCGCGGCCGAGCGCGCGCAGCTGATCGAGGCTCATCACCTGCGGGTCGGAATAGCGCGACAGGCCCTCGGTGTCGAAGACGATGATCCTGTCGAGCTGCGGCGTGCGGGCGCGGATCTCCAGGATCTTGTCGAGCTGTTCCTCGTCCTCGACGAAGACGAAGCGGCTGTGCGAGTCGTTGACGAGATATTCGCACTGCTCGGCCGCGTCGGTGGGATAGATGCCGTTCGACACGCCGCCGGCGCAGAGGATCGCATAGTCGGCGAAGGTCCATTCGCGCCGCGTATTGGAGAGGATCGATGCGACGTCGCCGGGCTGAAGCCCGAGGGCCGCAAGGCCGAGCGCGATCTCGCGGACGATCCTGCCCATGTCGGCCCAGCTGGTCGATTGCCAGAGGCCGAAATGTTTCTGCCTGAGCGCCGTCCTGTCGCCGCGCATGGCAACGGCCGCGGTGAAGACTTCGACGACGGTCTTGCCCGC
Organism: Phreatobacter sp. AB_2022a; assembly: GCF_026847585.1. Taxonomy (NCBI): domain Bacteria; kingdom Pseudomonadati; phylum Pseudomonadota; class Alphaproteobacteria; order Hyphomicrobiales; family Phreatobacteraceae; genus Phreatobacter; species Phreatobacter sp. AB_2022a. The sequence goes on along the minus strand of NZ_JAPSET010000041.1, from coordinate 52,219 downwards.
CGGCGTCTTCGGCGGGCGGATCGCCTGGGATGGCCAGATCTCGAACATGCCGGGCGGCCTCCTGTTCAGCGCCACATCTTCTTCTTCTTCCAGCGCCGCTCGCCGCGCACGCCGGCCTGCTTCATGCCGAGGTAGAATTCCTTCACGTCGTCCTTTTCGCGCAGCCGCGCCGTGGTGTCTTCCATGACGATCCGGCCCTGTTCGAGGATGTAGCCGAAATCGGCGGTTTCCAGGGCCATGGCGGCGTTCTGCTCGACCAGCAGCATGGTGACCCCGCGCTCGCGGTTGACCCTCTTGACGATCGAGAAGATCTCCTGGGTGAGCTTCGGCGACAGGCCGAGCGAGGGCTCGTCGAGCAGCAGCAGATCGGGCCGCGACATCAGCGCCCGGGAAATGGCGAGCATCTGCTGCTGGCCGCCGGACAGGAGCCCGGCCTCCTGGCTCGCGCGCTCCTTCAGGATCGGGAAATAGCCCTCCACCAGTTCGAGGTCGCGCGCCACCTCGTCGCGGTCGGCGCGCGTATAGGCGCCCATCAGCAGGTTGTTGCGCACCGAGAGCAGCGGAAACACTTCGCGCCCTTCGGGCGAATGGCCGAGGCCCAGGCGGACGATCTCGGCCGGGTCGCGGCGGTCGATCGCCTGGCCCTTGAAGGTGATCGTGCCCTTCTGCGGATCGAGAATGCCCGAGATCGTCTTCAGGATGGTGGTCTTGCCGGCGCCATTGGCGCCGAGCACGGTGACGATCGCGCCCTTCGGCACCGACAGGGAGACGCCGCGGATGGCCTTCACCGCGCCATAGGCGGCCTCGACATTGGCGAGCGTCAGGATCGGTTCGCTGGTCGACACGGGACGGGTCATGCCGGCACCGCCTCGGGCTCGGTCCGGCCGAGATAGGCCTCGACGACGGCCGGGTGGCTCTGCACCGCGTCGGGCGTGCCGAGCGCGAGGACGCGGCCCTGGTTGATCGCCAGCACCCGGTCGGAGACGCGCGAGACCAGCGTCATGTCGTGCTCCACCATGATGACGGTGATGCCGAGGTCCTTGGTGATGTCCTCGATCCAGAAGGCCATGTCCTCGGTCTCCTCGACATTGAGGCCGGAGGAAGGTTCGTCGAGCAGCAGCAGCTTCGGCCGGATCGCCAGCGCCCGGCCGAGCTCGACCACCTTGCGCGCGCCATAGGGCAGGCCCGCCACCATGCTGTCGCGGTGGACGGCGAGGTCGAGGAAGTCGATGATCTCCTCGACATGCTCGCGCAGGCGCACCTCCGCGCGCTTCACCGAGGGCAGGAACAGCGCCTCGGCGAGCGGGTAGGTGGTGCGGTGCACATGGGCGCCGATCAAGAGGTTCTGCAGGACGGTCGCCTGCTCGAACAGCTCGATGTTCTGGAAGGTGCGGGCGATGCCGAGCCCGGCGATCTTGTGCGGCGCGACGCCGGTGATGTCGCGGCCTTCGAAGCTGATGGCGCCGGCGCTCGGATCGTAGATCCGGCTGATGATGTTGAAGACGGTGGTCTTGCCGGCACCGTTCGGGCCGATGATCGTGAAGACCTCGCCCTTGTCGACGCTGAAGCCGACATTGTCGACGGCTTTCAGGCCGCCGAACTGGACCGACAGGCCTTTCGCTTCGAACAGGGGTTCCGTCATTTCAGCCGGTCCGATTTCTGGAAGGCCTTCTGCCGGCGGAACATGCCCTGCCGGTAGAACGGGAACAGGTCGAAATAGGCCCGGAACTTGAGCCAGGCGCCGTAGATGCCGAGCGGCTCGAACAGCACCATGAGGATCAGCACCAGGCCGAAGACGGTCGGCTGCAGGCCGGTGGCTTCGGCGAGCGCGGCCGGCAGGAACGGTTTCGAGGCGTTGATCGCCTGCGGCAGCGCGATCAGGAAGATGGCGCCGAACACCGCGCCGTGGATCGAGCCGAGGCCGCCGATCACCACCATCATCAGGAGCTCGATCGACTGGATGACGGTGAACTGGTCGGGCGACAGGAAGCGGATATTGTGGGCGTAGAGCGCGCCGCCGACGCCGGCAAAGGCGGCGCTGATGGCGAAGGACAGCGTCTTGTAGGTGGCAAGATGCACGCCCATGCTCTGCGCCGAGATCTCCGAGTCGCGGATGGCGACGAAGGCGCGGCCCGTCGGCGAGCGCAGCAGGTTGATCAGGATGAGCGCGCCGCCGATCGCGAAGGCGAGGGCGAGGTAGTAGAACGGCACGCCGTCGGCGAAGCGCAGGCCGAACAGCTGGATCGGCGGCACCATCAGGCCGGCATTGCCGCCGGTGATCGGCTCGGCGCGGGCGATGATCTCCTCGACGATGGTGCCGAAGGCGAGTGTCGCGATGCCGAGATAGAGGCCGCGCACGCGCAGCGCCGGCAGGCCGATGATGACGCCGACGGCGGCGGCGAGCAGGCCGGCGACCGCCGTCGACAGGAAGAACGGCCAGCCGGCAATGGCGAGCACCGCTTCCGTATAGGCGCCGACCGCCATGAAGGCCGCATGGCCGAGCGACATCTGGCCGGTGAAGCCGGCAAGCAGCATCAGCCCATAGGCGATCAGCACATAGATGAACACCTGGCTCACCTGGCTGAGGAAATAGGGCGAGGCGGCGAGCGGCAGGGCGAGCAGGGCGACGACGAGCAGCCCGTACCAGAACAGCTGGCCGCCATGCTGGATCAGGTTGATGTCCTGCTCGTAGCGGGTCTTGAAGATGAAGCGCATGGCGTCACACCTTCTTGCGGGCGGTTTCGCCGAACAGGCCGGTGGGCTTGAACACCAGCATGGCGAGCACGACGACGAAGGCGGCGACGTCCTTGAAGCCTTCCATGAGGTAGAAGCCGGCAAAGGACTCGACGACGCCGATGATCAGGCCGCCGACGATCGCGCCAGGCAGGCTGGTGAAGCCGCCGATGACCGCCGCCGGGAACGCCTTGATGCCGATGAGGCCCATATTGGCGTGGATGAAGGTGAGCGGCGCGAGCAGGATGCCGGCGATCGCCGCGACACCGGCGCTGATCGCCCAGATCAGGCTGGACAGCCGCTTCACCGGAATGCCCATGTAGTAGGCGGCGAGCTGGTTCTGCGACATGGCCTGCATGGCGACGCCGACCTTGGTGTAGCGGAACACCGCGGCGAGCAGGGCGCAGAGCGCGAACGTGGTCACGATGATGACGATGTGCTCGGCGCTGATCACCAGGCCGCCGAGCCGATAGGTCTCGCCGCGGAACGGCACCGGCAGGCTGTGGGTGTCGGTGCCGACCACCGGGAGCATGGTGACGAGGCCGCGGCCCATATAGCTGAGGCCGATGGTCACCATGACCACGGCGAAGGCCGGATGGCCGAGGACCGGCCTCAGGACGACGCGCTCGAGGCAATAGCCGACCGCGGCGGTGGCGGCCATGGCGAACAGGATGACCAGCCAGTAGGGCAGGCCGAGCGTGGTGGCGGCGAACAGGCCGGCGAAGGCGCCGATCATCATCAGCTCGCCCTGGGCGAAGTTGACGGTCTCGGTCGCCTTGTAGATCAGCACGAAGCCGAGCGCGATCAGGCCGTAGATGCACCCCTGCGCCAGGCCGCTGATCAGCAGCTGAACGATCTGCAAGCTTGTGGTCCCCCTCGCTCTGTCGGCGTTCCCATCTCGGATTTTTTTGGATCGTTCCGTCTGCCCGTGCCGGTTGGTCCGGCTTTCGGGCAGCGGGGTTATTGCAGCTTCAAGAGCCTGCGCGCTTCGGCGGGGCTCGCAACCTCGCGCCCCGCATCTCGTACATAGGCGGCCAATTGTTCGATCAAGGCGCCGTTCGACGCAACCTTCGCGCCGTCGGGCAGGTAGAAGGTGTCCTCGAGGCCGGACCGCAGATGGCCGCCCTGTTCGGCGCAGGCCCGGTGCAGCGGCCAGATGCCGGCGCGGCCGATGGCGGTGACCTGCCAGTTGGCGTCCGCCGCCTTGAGCCGCCGGAGGATCGGCAGGAGGTCGGGATCGGCGGGCATGCCGGATTCCACGCCCATGACGAAGTTGTACTGGAGCGGACCCTTCACCATGCCGACCTGCGAATACATGGCGACGCAGCGCGCGATGCCGACATCGAAACATTCGAACTCCGGCAGCGTGCCGGCCGCAGCCATCACGTCGAGATAGGCCTTGATCTTTTCGACGGGGTTGTCGAACAGCATGGGCTTCCAGGCCCAGGTGCCATCCGCCTTCACCTTGAGATAGTTGAGCGAGCCGGCATTGCAGGCGGCCATTTCGGGCCGGGTCTCGGCGATGCAGGCGAGCGCGCCCGAAAAGTCCGGACCGACGACGCCCGAGGTGTGGTTGATGATGACACCGGGGCAGGCCGCGCGGATCGCCGCCTGCACCTCGGCCGAGAGCGCCGGATCCCAGGACGGCAGATGGCCCTTGCCCTCGCCCTGCTGGCGCAGGTGGATGTGCATGACCGAGGCGCCCGCCTCGAAGGCGCGGCGGGCCTCGGCCGCCATCTCGGCCGGCGTCACCGGCACGGCATGCTGTTTCGGGTCGGTCAGCACGCCGTTCAGCGCGCAGGTGATGATCGCCTTGTCGCTCATGACCGTTCTTGCTCTATGCCCCGGTTGCCATGCGCCAGCCTGTCGATGGTTTCAGCCGCGCCGGGGCCTGTCTTGTGTTAAGCGGCTAGTCGCGGCGCCGCCGGGCGAAGTGTCGCAGCCCCCCGGGCGTCAGCGTCCGGTCCAGTTCGGCTTGCGCTTTTCGACGAAGGCGGCGACGCCCTCGCGGGCATCTTCGGTCGCCGCGGTCAGGGCGATCTGTGCCTCGGTGTAGGCGATCGCCTCGTCGAACGACATGGCGGCGATGGCGCGCATGGCATATTTGCCGCGCCGGATGGCGGTCGGCGACTTGTCGGCGAGCCGCCCGATCAGCCAGTCGACCTTGGCGTCGAGCTCGGCCGCCGGCACGACGTGGTTGACGAGGCCGGCCGCCTTCGCCTCGGCCGCGTCGAAGGGTTCGCCGGTCAGGCACCATTCGTTGACGATGCGCCGCGGCACGGTCACCTGCAAAAGGCTCAGCACCTGCATCGGGAAGACGCCGACCTTCACCTCCGGCAGGCCGAACACGACACTGTCGGCGGCGACCGCCATGTCGGTCATGCACAGGAGGCCCATGCCGCCGGCCATGCAGACGCCGTTGACCCGCGCGATCGACGGCTTGGTGGCGTTCTGGGCGAGCCGCAGCAGGTCGGCATAGTCGCTGTTCGGCTTGGCGAGGTCGCGGAAGGCGGCCTGGCCGCCGGTGAGATCGGCGCCGGCGCAGAAAGCCTTGTCGCCGCCGCCGGTCAGCACGATGGCGCGCACCGTGTCGTCGGCATGGGCCTCGCCATAGCCTCTGGCGATGCCGGCGATCATCTCTCCATTGAGGGCGTTGCGCCGGTCGGGCCGGTTGATGGTGATCCACAGCGCCGGGCCGCGCTTGTCGATGAGAACCGTGTCGGACATCGGCAAACCTCCTCGATGACAGGTGTCCCGCCGCCGCTCTAGGCGCCGGGCTCGATCCGCGCGATCAGCCGGTGGGCGGTGACCTGCTCGCCGGGCGCGACCACGATCTCGGCCAGCCGGCCGGCGGCCGGGGCGGTATGGACATGTTCCATCTTCATCGCCTCCAGCGTCACGATCGGCTGGCCGGCGACCACCGTGTCGCCGGCCGCCACATGCACCGCAACGATCCGGCCGGTCATGGCGGCGAGCAGCCGGCCGTCGCCCGCCTCGGCGCCGGCCGCCGCGGCCGGGGCGCGGGTGAGGTCGCGGATGGTGACCGCATCGGCGCCGCTTTGCAGCGCGAGCATCGCGCCGTCGCGGGCATAGACGATCCGGCTGATCGTGCCATCGCGGTCGAGACCGAGACCGTTCGGTTCGACGGCCACGATCCGCAATGCGAATTCCTCGCCGCCGAACACCACGTGATGCCGGCCGTCGCGCGCCCTGAAGACACCGACTTCGGCCGTTTCGCCCTCGACCTCGATCAGCATCGGCACCGGCAGCGGCGGGCCGAGATGGCGGGCCGTGCCGCGATGGGCCGACGCGGTATCGGTCGCGTAGAGAACGAGCGCGGCGGCCACCGGCAGCGGCAGGCCGGGCTGTGGCCGGCGGGTCAGCTCACCGGCATGGCGGGCGACGAAGCCGGTCGTCGCTTCGCCTGCGGCGAAGACCGGATGGTCGAGCGTCCGTGCCAGGAAGCCCTGATTGGTCTTCAGGCCCAGCACGGCCGCCTGGGCGAGGCCGTGGCTCAGCTTGCGGCGGGCCTCCTCCCGGCTCGCGCCATGGGCGATCACCTTGGCGATCATCGAATCGTAGAAGGGCGGCACCTCGCTGCCGGCGCCGACGGCCGTTTCCACCCGCAGGGTCTCAGGCATGGCCCAATGGGCGATGCGCCCGGACTGCGGCATGAAATCGTCGGCCGGATCCTCGGCGCAGAGCCTGACCTCGATCGCATGGCCGGCAAAGCGGATCGCCTCCTGGTCGAGCGGCAGCCTTTCGCCCGCGGCGATCCTGAACTGCCATTCGACGAGGTCGAGCCCGGTGATCAGCTCGGTCACCGGATGCTCGACCTGCAGGCGCGTGTTCATTTCCATGAAGTAGAAGGCGCCCGTGCGGTCGAGCAGGAATTCGAGCGTGCCGGCGCCCTCATAGCCGAGCGCCCTCACGGCGTTGACCGCGGTTTCGCCCATGGCGGCGCGCAGCTCGGGCGACACGGCGGGCGAGGGCGCTTCCTCGACGAGCTTCTGGTGGCGGCGCTGCACCGAGCAGTCGCGCTCGCCGAGATGCACGGCGCCGCCGTGGCGGTCGCCGAACACCTGGATCTCGATATGGCGCGGATCGACGATGGCCCGTTCCAGGATCACCGTCGGATCGCCGAAGGCGTGGCTCGCCTCCGATTTCGCCTGGGCGAGCAGATCGGCCAGGCGCCCGGCCTCGGTGACGAGCCGCATGCCGCGGCCGCCGCCGCCGGCCACCGCCTTGATCATGACGGGATAGCCGATCCGTTCGGCCTCCGCCGCGAGGCGCGCGGGGCTCTGGTCCTCGCCCTGGTAGCCGGGCACGACGGGGACGCCGGCCTCCGCCATGATCGCCTTGGCCCCGGCCTTGTTGCCCATGGCCTCGATCGCCTCCGGCGAGGGGCCGATGAAGACGAGGCCGGCCTCGCGGCAGGCCCTGGCGAAGGCGGCATTCTCGGCAAGGAAGCCGTAGCCGGGATGTACGGCATCGGCGCCGGCCTCCCGCGCGGCGGCGATGATCCGGTCGATGGCGAGATAGGACTGGCTCGGCAGCGCCTCGCCGATGTGCACGGCGCGGTCGGCCATCTCGACATGCCGGGCGCCGGCATCGGCGGAGGAATAGACCGCCACCACGCCGTAGCCGGCGCGGCGCGCGGTACGCATGATGCGCAGCGCGATCTCGCCCCGGTTGGCGACGAGCACGGTGCGGAACGGTGTCGGTCCGGTGACCGTTCGGGCTGTTGCCATGGCTGCCTCGTCTCTGATCGCCGTTCTCATGGCCGCGCCACCGAGAACTGCATCGGCGCCGGCCGGCGTTCCTCCGCCTCGCGGCAGATGGCAAGCGTTTCCGCCAGCACGGCGCGGGTATCGCGCGGGTCGATGACGCCGTCGTCGAGCAGCTTGGCGCTGGTGGTGAAGACGTCCATCTGCCGCTCGAACAGATCGACGATGTCGCTCTTCAGCTTGCCGAGCTGGGCCTCGTCCACCGGCCTGCCGCGCCGCGCGGCCGCGGCCTTGGTGACGATCGCCATGGTTTCGGCTGCCTGCTCGCCGCCCATCACGGCGGTCCGGGCATTGGGCCAGGAGAAGCAGAAGCGCGGATGGAAGCCGCGGCCGCACATGCCGTAATTGCCGGCGCCGTAGGAGGCGCCGCAATAGAGCGTGATCTGCGGCACGGTCGCGCTGGTCACCGCCTGGATCATCTTGGAGCCGTGCTTGATCATGCCGGCCTCCTCATAGGCGCGGCCGACCATGTAGCCGGTCGTGTTGTTGAGATAGAGGATGGGCGTTCTCGACTGGCAGCAGGCCTGGATGAAATGGGTCGCCTTGTTGGCGCCGGCCGGATCGATCGGGGCGTTGTTGGTGATGATGCCGACCGAAAAGCCCTCGATCGCGGCATGGCCGCAGACGGTGCCGGGGCCGTAATTCTCGCCGAAGGCGACGAAGTCCGAATCGTCGACGATGCGGGCGATCACCTCGCGCATGTCGACCGGGCGCTTGCCGTCCATCGGCATGATGCCGATCAGCTCCTCGGCGTCGTAGCGCGGCGGCAGGAACGGCCGGCGCGCCGCCGGCCGCGCATCCTTGTTCCAGTCGAGGCCGGCCATGATGTCGCGCGCGAGGCGCAGCGCGTCGCGGTCATCCTCGGCGAGATAGTCGCCGAGGCCGGAAATGGCGGTGTGCATCTCCGCCCCGCCGAGCTCCTCCTCGCTCGCGATCTCGCCGGTCGCCGCCTTGAGCAGCGGCGGTCCGGCCAGGAAGGCGCGGGTGCGGCCGCGCACCATGACGATATAGTCCGAAAGGCCGGTCTGATAGGCCCCGCCCGCGGTCGAGGAACCGTGGGTGACGGTGACGACCGGCAGGCCCGCCGCCGACAGCCGGGCGAGGTTGCGGAAGATGTTGCCGCCGCGGACGAAATCCTCGACCCGGTAGCGCATCAGGTTGGCGCCGGCGCTTTCGACCAGCTGCAGGTAGGGCAGGCGGTTCTCCAGCGCCAGCTCCTGCACGCGCAGCTGCTTGTCGAGGCCCATCGGCTGCAGCGCGCCGGCATCGATGCCGGAATCGCTGGCGCTGATCATGCAGCGCACGCCGGCAACGAAGCCGATGCCGGCGATGACGCCGCCGCCCGGCACGCTCTTGTCGGGATCGGGCACGTCCATCATGTAGCCGGCAAGCGTCGCGAGCTCGAGGAACGGCGCGCCGGGATCGAGCAGCAGGGCGATCCGTTCGCGCGGCAGCAGCTGGCCGCGCTCGTGAAAGCGGGTCCGGGCCGCCGCCGAGGCGGTGCGGGTGCGCTCCTCGACGAGCCGGACCTTGTCGATCAGGGCCAGCATGCCGTCGCGATTGGCGCGAAAGCTTTCCGCGCCCGGCGACAGCATGGTTTCGATGACGGCCATAGGGTGGCCCCCTTGGACGAAAAGAGTTGCGGGAAGAAGCGAAGGGCTCGGCGCCAAGACTGGCGAGCGGCGGCCTCGCCCGTCTTGTGTCGAGTGGCTGTCCGGCCGGGTCTGGCGCGGCGCGGTGGCGCGGCCGCGCGCTAAGCCTTCGGGATCGGCAGCCCTTCGGGCAGCCCGGCCTTGGCTGCGGCTTCGGCCTGCGCCGTCATGGCGCGGACGAAGGCGGGCCGGGTCTTGAGCCTTGCCCAGTAGTCGCGGGTCTCCGGCACGAACTGGTCGGCAAGGTCGAGGATTTCGGCGAGCAGCAGGGCATAGCCGACCGAGATGTCGGCGCCGGTGAACCGGCCGGCGGCGAGCGTCTCCTGGCCCGCCACCACCCGGTCGACGGCACGCAGCCGGCCGAGGAACCAGCGGGCATAGTCCTCGGCGACCTGGGCGCTGCGCCGCTCCGGCGGCTCCAGGCGCGAATAGCGCAGCACCAGCGTCTGCGGGAAGGTCAGCGTCGCCTCGCCGAAATGCAGCCAGTTGAGATAGGCGCCGTAATCGGCCTCGTCCGGCCCGACCACGAGCGGGGTCGGCCCGTGCCTGACGCCGAGATAGTGGCAGATCGCGGCCGACTCGGTCATCCGCGTCCCGCCGTCGACCATGAGGGGAATGGTGCCGAGCGGGTTGAGCTCCAGATAGTCCTTGGCGAAGACCCGCGGCGGGAAGGGCAGCATCTTCAACGCATAGGGAAGCCCCATCTCCTCCAGCATCCACAAGGGGCGGAACGACCGCGCGCTGGCGCAATGGTAGAGCTGGATCATGGTCGGCCGGTCCGTCAGGTCTTGCTGGTTCCGGGCAGGATGCCCATCATCTTCGAGAGCACGCCGAGCATGACCTCGTCCGCGCCGCCGCCGATCGAGGTCAGGCGGCTGTCGCGATAGGCGCGGCTGACCGGGGTTTCGTTCATGAAGCCCATGCCGCCCCAATATTGCAGCAGCGCGTCGGTCAGCTCGCGGTTGAGCCGGCCGGCCTTGAGCTTGGCCATGGTGGCGAGCCGCGTGACATCCTCGCCCTTGAGGTAGAGCGCGCCGGCCCGGTAGACCAGGGAGCGCAGCAGCTCGACCTCGGTCGCCAGCTCCGCGATCCGGAAATGCACCACCTGGTTGTCCAGGATCGACTGGCCGAACGCCTTGCGCTGGCGGGTGTAGTCGATGGTCGCCTCGATCAGGAATTCGTTGGCCTTGAGGCTCGCCGCGGCGCCCCACAGGCGCTCTTCCTGGAACTGCAGCATCTGATAGGTGAAGCCCATGCCCTCCTCGCCGATGCGGTTGCGCTTGGGCACGCGGACATTGTCGAAGAAGATCTGGGCGGTGTCCGACGAATGCATGCCCATCTTGTCGAGCTTGCGGGCGATCTCGACGCCCTTCGTCTTCATCGGCACGCAGATCAGCGACTTGTTGCGGTGGACCGGGCCATCGCCGGTATTGGCGAGCAGGCAGATCCAGTCGGCCTGGGTGCCGTTGGTGATCCACATCTTGCCGCCGGAAATGACGTAGTCGTCGCCGTCGGAGCGGGCGCTGGTCCTGATCGAGGCGACGTCGGAGCCCGCGCCGGGTTCCGAGACGCCGAGGCAGGCGACGTAGTCGCCGCTGATCGAAGGCGCGAGGAACTCCCGCCGTACCGCGTCGGAGCCGAAGCGCGCGAGCGCCGGGGTCGCCATGTCGGTCTGCACGCCGATCGCCATCGGCACGCCGCCGCAGCGGATCATGCCGAGCTCTTCGGCCATCAGGAGCGAGAAGGAATAGTCGAGGCCCTGGCCGCCATATTCGACCGGCTTGTTGAGGCCGAGAAAGCCGAGATCGCCGAGCTTCTTGAACAGCGTGTGGGCCGGGAAGATGCCGGCCTTCTCCCATTCGTCGACATGAGGGTTGACCTCGGTGGCGATGAATTTCTGCAGGCTGCGCCGGACCTCTTCGTGTTCGGGCGTGTCGAGCATGGCCGGTTCCACAATCGTTAGGGCTGAGGATCGGCCAGAGCTTGCCGTTAACGTCAGCCTTCGGCTTGCGTTCAGTGGTCACGCGCGCCGATGCGCGCTCGGGCGCGGCTCCGGTCAGGCCGGCGGATGATGTTCGAGCGGGACGGCCGCGTTGCGGAAGATGTCGAGCTCGCGCGAGCCGGAGAAGATCGCGCGCGGCTTCAGGCCGTAGAAGCGGCGGATCGAATGGCTGAAATGGGTCGAATCGGGATAGCCGATATCGAGCGCCAGATGCGCCATGTTGATCGCCTCGTTGGCGAAGTTGAGCAGGTGCCGGGCGCGCTTCCAGGCCCTGAGCGCGCGGAACGACACGTCGGTTTCCGCCTTGAACAGGTGCAGGAAGCGCGACACGGACAGGTTCGCCGCCGCGGCGCAATGGCTTGCCGGCAGGACGTTGCCGGGCTGGGCGCGCATTTCGTCCAGCACCCGGGCAATGCGCGGGTCGAAGCGGCGCTGCGGCAGCGGCGCGCCGAAGATGACGGTGTCGAATTCGGCGGGCGTGATGTCGTGGCGCGCCGGCCGGTGGCGGAAGGCGCGGTAGGCGGTGCGGATGCGGCCGGCAAGTTCAGCTTCCGGCGTGGCGGCCGCCGTCGCCGCCAGCTGCGCGAGCGCGGCGCGCTCGATCGTTTCCGGCTCGATCAGCACGCAGGCGACCGAGAGGCGGTCGCTGCTCACGCTGTGCATGGTGTTCGGCATCACCACGGCGGCCTCGACCGTGCGGGTCGGCTCGCCTTCGACGGTCAGTTCGAGCATGCCGTCCATCGAGGCGTAGAGCATCAGGGCGCCGGAGGTGCGCTTGCGCGGCCGGCCGAGCAGCCCGGCATAGAAGACCCGGTCCGGACCGTAGAGCATGAATCGCTCCGAACAGGGCTTGCCGCCTTCCATGCGCCGTCCTCCCGATAGCCTGGCCTTGTTCTTCTTGGTGTTCGACCAAAGGACTATAAGCCTTCCGCAGGGGCCCGCCAGTCCGGCAAATGGCAGCGGCGCGGCCGGCATCGTGCCGCCGCGGCTTTCACATCGGTTTTCAGTGCTTTGCCAATTTTAGCGATTCGCGCACCAGAACGGCGCGCGGGGCCTTGATTTGCGGGCGGTTCGAATGATCTATGGCGCGACCGGCCGGCAGACGAGCCGGCTGATAGGGGATCCCAGGAGGAATGCCGATGAAACGCCGCCACTTCATTGCCGCGACCGGGGCCGGTCTGGCCGCGACCGCGGTTGCCGCCCCCGCGGTGGCCCAGTCCGCGCCCGAGATCAAGTGGCGGATGACGTCCAGCTTCCCGAAGTCGCTCGACACGATCTATGGCGGCGCCGAGAACGTGGCCAAGCAGGTCGCGGAAATGACCGACAACAAGTTCCAGATCCAGGTCTTCGCCGCCGGCGAGATCGTCCCGGGTCTGCAGGCGGCCGACGCGGTCACCAACGGTTCGGTCGAATCCTGCCACACCTGCTCGTATTATTATGTCGGCAAGGACCCGACCTTCGCCATCGGCACGTCGATTCCTTTCGGCCTCAACTCGCGCATGATGAACGCCTGGCTCGCCCAGGGCGGCGGCGACGCGCTGTTCAACGAGTTCTACAAGAAATACAATTTCCACGCGATCCAGGCCGGTTCCACCGGCGCCCAGATGGGCGGCTGGTTCCGCAAGGAGATCAAGACGCCGGCCGATCTCAACGGCCTGAAGATGCGCATTGCCGGCATTACCGGCCAGGTGCTGCAGAAGCTCGGCGTGGTGCCGCAGCAGCTCGCCGGCGGCGACATCTATCCCGCGCTCGAGCGCGGCACGATCGACGGCGCCGAGTGGGTCGGCCCCTATGACGACGAAAAGCTCGGCTTCAACAAGGTCGCGCCGTTCTACTACTATCCCGGCTGGTGGGAAGGCGGCCCGGCCGTCCACGTCTACATCAATCTGGAGAAGTGGAACTCGCTGCCGAAGGCCTATCAGGCCGCGCTGAACAATGCCTGCGCCAATGCCACCATCCTCATGCAGGGCAAGTACGACCTGCAGAACCCGCAGGCGCTGCGTCGCCTGGTGGCCGCCGGCACGCAGCTCCGTCCCTTCCCGCAGGAGGTGATGGAGGTCTGCTACAACGCCGCCAACGAGCTCTACGCCGAGATCAGCGCCAAGAATCCGGACTTCAAGAAGATCTACGACGCCATGGTCGCCACCCGGAACGACCAGTATCTGTGGTGGCAGGTGGCCGAGTTCACCTATGACGCCTTCATGATCCGTCAGCGCGCCCGCCGCTGACCAGAGGTCTCGCGGGCCGCCGCCGGCGCGGCGGCCCGCTTCCGTTTCCGTGGGCTCGCGTCGGTTTGCCGGCGACATGGCGTGTCGCCTGATCATTCATTAAGAATGGTCGGGGTGATTCTCGTGGGAGCGACGCGCCGATCGATGACGGGTGCCGGGCAGAGCCACATGCGGCCTTGGGCGCGGGGACCGCTTCTTCCCCGGTTCGGCCTCATATCCTGCCTGCCGATGCCGCTCGCCGGCTGCGATCGCCCGCCCGCCGCGCCGACCTTCGTCTTTTTCGGCTCGTATTTCCCCGCCTGGATCGTCTGCGCGATCCTCGGCGTGGTCGTCGCGGTGGCCGTGCGCAAACTGTTCATCGTCATCGGCCTCGACGAAGTGCTGCCCGTCCGCCTCATCGTCTATGCGAGCCTGGCGCTGATGGCGGCGGTCGGCCTCTGGTCGCTCTGGTTCGGCGGGAGCCCCGGCTGATGGCGCGCTCGCCCGCGTTTCGTTTCGCCGGCAAGGCCATCGGCTGGGCGATCATTGCCGGCGGCGTCGTCGCCGCCTATTGGGCGCTCGGCGACATGGACCGCCGGCCGCGCACCGACGCCGCCGAGATCGAGGCGCCGATCGTCAACGTGTCGTCCAACGTCCCCGGCCGGATCATCGCCTTCCGCGTCGAGAACAATGCGAGCGTCAAGCGCGGCGACATCCTGTTCGAGATCGATCCGGAACCCTACCGGCTGCGGCTCGACCAGGCGCGCGCCGAGGTGCGGGCGGCGGAGGCGGAAGTCGCCCAGGGCGGTCGCAACATCGCCTCCATGAAGACCAATGCCGAGATCGCCGAGGAGCAGATCCGGCGCGCGCGCGCCAACCTGCAGCTTGCCGAGCAGACCCTGGCGCGGCTGGAGCCGCTGCTGCCGCGCGGCTTCGTCTCGGCCCAGCAGGTCGACCAGGCGCGCACCGCGCGGCGCGACGCCGATGTCAGCCTGCAGCAGGCCCTGCAGCAGTCGAAGGCCGCGACCCAGATCATCGGCACGCTGGAAACGCGCCAGGCGCAGCTCGCGGTCGCCACCGCCGCGGCGGCGCTGGCCGAGCGCGACCTGCAGAACACGGTGGTCCGCGCTCCCTTCGACGGCAAGATCGTCGGCCTGACCCGCGCCGCCGGCGAATATGTCCTGACCGGCCAGAGCGTGTTCACCCTGATCGACACGACGCGTTGGGAGGCGGTGGCCAATTTCCGCGAATCCGATCTCGGCAATATCCGGATCGGCAGTGAGGCCGAGGTTTTCGTCATGGCCGACCGCAACCGGGTCATCCGCGGCGCGGTGCGCGCCATCGGCTGGGGCGTGCGTTCGGACGAGTCGATCAATCTTCTCGGCATTCCGGTCATCTCGCGCTCGCTCAACTGGGTCCGGGTCGCCAAGCGCTATCCCGTCTATATCCATCTGCACGATCCGCCCGAGGACCTCATGCGCATCGGCGCGTCCTCCGTGGTGGTGCTGAGCGCGGGTCAGGCGTCTCATGGCACAGAACCGGCCCGTCATTGACCTGCCGGTCCTGACCGTCCTTCGCGACGAGCTGAGGCCCTATCCCGGGCGGCTCGGCCTCGCCTTGCGCATGGCCATCATGTGCGTGGGCGTGGTGCTCGTCACCATGACCTTCCAGGTGCCGGAAGCGGCCATCTCGGGCTACCTGATCTTCTTTGCCGCCAAGGACGATGCCGGCACCTCGACCATGATGGGCATCGCGCTGATCGTCGGAGCCGCCGTCGGCATCGCGATCGGCATCGTCTTCATCATGGCCTCGGCCGACGACCCCATGATCCGCCTGATCCTCATGGCGGTCTTCACCTTCGTCGGCATGTTCTTCGCGCGCGCCAGCAAGCTGGGGCCGGTGGCGAGCACGGTCGGCTTCGTGCTCGCCTTCGTGATGACCCTGTTCGACCTGGTGCCGATCCCGGAACTGCTGATCCGGGCGCTGGTCTGGATGTGGATCGTCGTGCTGGTGCCGATGTGCCTGCTGATCCTGGTCAATCTCGTCGGCGGCCGCAGCCCAGGCGAGGCCTTGCGCGACGTCGTGGCGATGCGGCTCGAAGCCGTCGCCGCGCTGTTCCGCGACGGCGGCCCGCAGGCGCGCGAGCGGCTGATGGAACTGCTCGGCGAGGGCAACGGCGAGGCGCGCAAGCTGCAGAAGCTCGCGGGCCTGCTGACCAGCTTGCCGGTGCGCCAGGCGCGCCGGCTCGGCGAACTGCTCGGCCTCAGCTACCGGCTGATGGTACTGGCCGGCGCGGTAGCCGGGAGGGCGGGACCGGAGGCTGTCCTGCCGCCGGTGCTGACCCTGCTGGCCGACCCCTGCGCGGCGGCCGCCCGGGCCATCAGGTCCGGCCAAGAGCTGCCATCCGCGGAGCCGGCGGTTGTCGACCGGCCGTTCTTCGCCTTCCATGCCGGGCCGCAGCCGGCGGCGCTCGCCGACATGGCCGGGCTCGTCGCGGCAATCGGCCGGGCACTGGGGCCCGGCCACGAGCCGGTCGATCCGGGCGCCGGGCCGGCCGAGCCCTTCCTCCAGCCGGACGCCTTCACCAACCCGACCTATGTCCGGTTCGCGCTCAGGACCATGCTCGCCGTGGTCATCTGCTATCTGCTCTACACTTCGCTCGACTGGTTCAACGTGCACACGGCGCTCGTCACCTGCTTCTTCGTGGCGCTGTCGAGTCTTGGCGAGACCATCCACAAGCTGACGCTGCGCATCAGCGGGGCGCTGATCGGCGGCGCGCTCGGACTCGGCTCGATCATCTTCCTCATGCCGCATATGACGGACGTCGGAGAGTTCGCCCTGCTGGTCGGCGCGGTGAGCTTCGCCGCCGCCTGGATCGCGGTCGGCAGCGAACGCATTTCCTATATGGGCTGGCAGATCGCGCTGGCTTTCTTCCTGTGCACGCTCAATTCTTTCGGCCCGAGCTTCGAGCTAGCGACGGCCCGCGACCGCGTCATCGGCATCCTCATCGGCAATGTCGTGATGACCGTGGTCTTCTCCAATGTCTGGCCCGAAAGCATCGGGCCGGCGATCCGCAGCGCCGTTGGCACGGCGCTCGGCGCGCTGGCCGACCTCGTCCGCCCCGCCGGCGCGGCGCCGGATCCGGCCGCGCTCGCCGCCGAGCGTTTCCACACGACGCTCGCCAAGGCGCGGCGCGGCCGCCAGTACCTCGATTTCGAACCGAGCGGCGTGCGCATGGGCGGTGCCGCGCTGGCGGCGACCGATTCGGCCCTGGCCGGCATCGAGGCGCTGGCCGCGCCTTTTTTCGTGCTGGCCGAGCATCCGCCATCGCTCGCCTGGGCGGCCCACGCGCCAAAACCTGTGCAAGACGCCGCGGAAACCTACCAGAAGCAGGTGACAAACTGGCTGGCGGCCTATGCACTGGCTATCACAGAGGGACGTCCGGCTGCCGAATGGCCAGCCTGGTCGGGCTCGCTCGGGGCCGTCGAGGCCGCCTTCGCCAAGGCTGGGAGCCTGCCAGCGGAGGTGCAGGCCGAGCTTGGGCGGCGGCTCGCCCTCTATCGTGACCTAGACGGTCAATTGAGACGATTTGGAGCGACGGCGGAACGGGCGGATCTGGTTGCGGTGAGTGTCTGATGCGGTCGAGGCGGCGAGCAAGGCAGGCGGGGCAGGCAAGTTTTGCGTGGGGCTTGGCCTTGCTCCTGGGCGGCTGCGCCGCATCCTCCCTGGTTCTTGCCCCGGAAAGCCCGCAGACCCCGTGGCGGGGCGAGCAGGCCGATACGGCCGGCCAGGCTCAGGCCGGGCCCAGCCCGGCGGCCGAGGCGCGCGTCGTTCCGGCGGAACCGCGGGCCGTGCCCGTCAGCGCCCGCGGCCCGGATTTCGGCCTTGCCCCCAACCCGGCGCTGCCGGTCAATGTCGCCCGGCCTGAGATCGACCCGCGCCACACCTACAGCCTGCCCGAGCTCATCGACATCGCGCAGATGGCCAATCCGGCCACGCGGGCGGCCTGGGAACGGGCGCGCGAAGCGGCGCTTGCGGTCGGCGCGGCGCGCGCGACCTTCCTGCCGGTGCTGACCGCCGACGTCATCGCCGGCTACCAGCGCTCCACGCAGGCCGTGCCGGGCGTTTCGGTCGATTCGAGCACCCAGGCCGGCACCGACGTGCTGCAGGGCGGCGTCCAGTCTTCCATCATCGTGCCGGGCGGTACGGTCACCGTGCAGGGCCGCGAGTTCATCCCCTCGCTCACGGTGAAATGGCTGCTGTTCGATTTCGGCCGGCGCGAGGCGGTGGCCGAAAGCGCGCGGCAATTGTCGATCGCCGCCAATGTCACCTTCAACGGCACGCACCAGAAGCTGATCTTCGACGTCAGCAAGGCCTTCTTCGCCCTGACCGCCACGCGCGTGCAGGTCCGGGTCGGCCGCGAGGCGGTGCAGTCGACACGGCTCGTCCACGAAGCCGCCAAGGCGCGGCTCGCACGCGGCATCGGCACGGCCATCGAGGTGGCCCAGGCTCGCCAGCAGGTCGCCCAGGCCCAGCTTCAGCTGACCCAGGCCGAGGGCCAGGCGCGCGACACCTACCACGCCCTGCTGGAAGCCATGGGCGTGTCGCCGACCCTCGTCATCCAGGTCCAGGATATCAGCGCGCGGCCGCTGCCACGCACCTTCCCGGCCGACCTCAACCGGATGATCGAGGCATCGCTCCGCCGCCGGCCCGATGTCCAGGTCGCTTTCGCGCGGGTCGCGGCGAGCCGGCAGAACGTCGCCCGGGCACGCGCCGACTTCATGCCGCAGGTCGCCCTGCTCGGCTCGGCCAATCACAACTGGAGCAGCCTGTCGGTGCGCGACAGCCGCCTGCCGATTCCCGCCAACGTCAATGTCTCCTCGCCCAACATGTCGCTGCTGCTCGGGCTGAGCGTGCCGATCTATGACGGCGGCCTGCGCGATGCCCAGCTGCGCGCCGCCGAGGCGCGGGTCGCGGCCACGGAACAGGACCTGCGGCTGGTCGAGAATGCCGCGGCCCGCCAGATCGTGCTCGCCTACGAGGTCCTGCGCACCAGCCTCGCCGCCCATGCCGCGGCGAGCGAGCTCACCGCTGCGGCACAGACCACCAGCGCCGCGACGCTCGACTACTACAAGCAGGGGCTCGGCACGATCACGGAAGCGACGATCGCCCAGAACGGGCTGATGCAGGCGCGCCTCGCCAAGGCCAAGGCGCATAGCGACGCGCTGATCGCGGCGGCGACCATCGCCTTTGCCACGGGAACGCTGACCAACCGGCTGTCGCCCTCGCGCCTGTAGGCGGAAGGCTCTGGCGCACCGGATCCGACGATGAGGGGAAGGGTGGTACAGCCGGCTGGCTTCGAACCAGCTACCTCCAGAGCCACAATCTGGCGCTCTACCGATTGAGCTACGGCTGCACAGTGTCGGGCGGCGGGTCGCCGGCTCGACGCGGACCCTAGTAGTCCGAAGGGCCGGCCATTGCAAGAGAGCCCGGCGGGGTGAAAACGAAAGGCAGCCGGTTTTTCCGCATTGCCGGCGGAAAGGCGTCAAGAAAAAAGGCCCAGGCGGATCGCCCGGGCCTTGGAGGTCAGGCCGCGTGCTGCAAGGAACGCGGCCTCTGGGAGGAACGGGGGCGCCGGCTTCAGGCGCCCGCAATCACCTGTCCGGGACGAGCCCGGGAAATTACTTCGCGGCGGCGGTCTTGAAGGCCTTCTCGACCTTCTCCTTGACCGGCTCGACGGTGTCGGTCGCCACCTTCTGGGCAATGGCGGAGAGTTCCTTGGCCTGGGCCTGGAACGTCTCGAACTGCTTGCGCAGATAGGCCGACTGCAGCTCGACGACTTCGGCGAGCGTCTTCACCCCCATCAGATCGCGCGCATGGTCGAAGCCGGCGTTGAGATTGGCGCGGGCAGCTTCCAGGGCCTTCAGGTTGAAGTCCTTCACGCCGGTCGAAGCGGTGGCGTAGGTGTCTTCGAGCAGGTCGGTGGTCTCTTCGGCGGCGGCCTTCAGCTTGGCATAGCCGTCCTTGAGCTGGACGACGACCTTGTCGGCGGTCTCACGCAGCGCGGCGGGCACCTCGACCTTCGACAGGTCGAAGGCGCTGGCATCGAATTTCGGCATTTCGAACGCCGGGAACGACGAGGTCGCAGCGGCGGTTTCGGATTTGGCGGTCTTGGCAGCCTGGCTCATGTCGCATTTCCTCTCGGGGAATCGAACATCGAGGCTCCGGCAAGCGCTCCCCCTGAAGCTGCGGCTTGTCCGGGCGAACCGGCCCCAGGTCTCGTGGGGCCGATGTTGCCCTTCCTTGTAGCGAGATTTATTGTGCGGCGCAATAATTATTGCATTGCACAAAAGAGCAGACGGCCGCAATTGTGCCGGCAAAGCCTTGCGCCCGTGCAATTGCGCGCAGTTGCCCCAACGTCAGCGGGCGGATTTCCGCTGCGTCGCAAAATGGCAAATAGGGAATAGGGAATAGCGAATAGGGCAGGAGCGGGCAGCCCAGAGGTCGGGGCTTTCGCGCGTCGCGTCGCGCATCACCCACTCGCTATTTGCTGTTCGCCCCGATCACGCCTTACCGCCGCGGGACGTCTTCGGCCCGCCGGCCAGCGTCGCGCCGAGCTCCTGGGCCTGGGCGTTCATGGCGGCCATCTGCTTTTCCAGGAATTCGGCCTGGATGCGCATCACCTCGACCATGTCGGTCGCCCGCACCAGGCGCTGGGCAAAGGCGAAGCTCGCGGCGACATTGGCCTCGGCGAATTCGATCGCCTTGCGACCGATCCCGCGGGCGCCGGACTGGACGGTCTCGCCCGATCCTTCCATGGCGGCGACGGTCCGCTGGGCGGCGCCGACGAAACCGTCGAAGGCCTTGCGGGCCTGTTCGACGCTCTTGTCGGCAAATTCGCGCATTTCCAGCGGAATTTCGTAGGAAACTGGTGCCTTGGCGACCATGTGACCCTCCGACTCAGCCTGCGATCAGACGCTCCCGCGGGAATCATTGCTGAAATTGCCGCCGAGCGGAAGCAAAACCGTCGCCATGGCTGCGATCGGCGCGGATTGCGTGCCGCCGGCCCGCGCCTACATTAACCCTAATGAACGGTTGAGGCTCTGGATCGGCGGGCTGGCGTGGACGGAAGGCGCCGCTTCCGACACTATCGGATAAGATTTCGTTCATCATGTCGGCCTTGTGCGCGCAAGCTCGTCCAAGGCCGCTTTTGAGGGACCACCCGGATGACATCCCTGTCGCCCGACGTGTCGACGGTGCTCGCCGACCCGGCGCTTGCAGCCCTCGTGGCCGAGTCCGGCCCGTGGTGGCTGTGGTCGGCCGATGGCGCGCGCCTGATCGCCACCAATGCGACGGGCGCCCGCGCAGCCGGGGTTCCGGGCATTGCGGCCGCCACCGAGCGCAGCTACGCGCCGAACCATCCGCTGGCCGGACAGGTCGCGCGCATGGCGCCGCATTTGCCGGCCGACGGCGCGCCGCGGCTGGAGCGCCTGCGTCTCTATGGCCGTTTCGGCACCGAGAACGCGCTGGCCCAGGCCCGCCGGCTGATGATCGGCGACGCGCCGCTGGTCGTCCTGACCCTGGCGCCGGCCAAGGGGCCCTCGCGCGCGGCTGCGCTGGCTTTCGTCCGCGAGCTCACCAGCCCCGCCGCGCTGTTCGACGCAGCCGGCGCGCCGCTCGGCGTCAGCGCCGGCGGCGCGCCTTTCGCCGACGTCGATCTCGCTGGCCTGATCGGAGCGGAAGCGCCGCGCGTCGCGGCCGAGCTCGACAGCCGGGGCCTGGCCCAGGTCGAGCTCGTCACCGGCCGGCTGCGCGTCGCGCGCCTGCCGGGCGCCGACGTCCAGGTCGCCGTGCTCTCGGCCCGTGAACGGGTCGAGCCCGAACCGGGTCTGCGGCTCGTCCCGCCGCCAGCGGCGGAAACGCCCCGTCCCGCCCCGGCGTCCCTGGCCCCCGAGATCGTTCCCCAGTCGGCCCTGGCCGTTCCCCGGTCCGAAGCGCAGCCCGCGGCCCCCACGGTGGATGGTCGTGCCGCCGGCGGGCCGGCCAACGCCGATGCCGCGCTCGCCGCGCCGCCGCGCTTCTCCTGGCGCATCGATGCCGACGGCCGTTTTGCCGCGGTCGAGCCGGCCGAGGTCGCCGCGCCGTCGGGCCTGATGGTCACCGAGGCGCTCGCCCGGTTCGGTCTCGACCCCGACGGCGGGTTCGCCGCGGCGATCGCCGCCGCCCGGCCGTTCAGCGGCGTCGCCGCGGCCTGGCCGCTCGGCACGACGCGCCGCCTGTCGGTGACGCTTGCCGCCTTTCCGCACGTGGCGGAGGGCGCCGTGCGCGGCTTTGCCGGCTTCGGCCTGGTCACCGGCGAGCTGGCGCCGGTGATCGCGGTTGCGGCCGCCCCCGACAGCTCCGTCGCCGGCGACAGCTCGTTAACCGCATCGGCGGTTGAAGCTGTCGCGGCTGCCCCCGAGGCTGCTACCCAACCGGCCCTCGAAACCGCCCCGAGTGCAGCGCAGCCCGCCGATGTCGCCATTCCCCCGGACGCCGAACCCGACGAAGCCGGTTCCGCCGCGCCTGACGCGGACGAGCCGCATGCGGCCATCGGCGAGCCCGAAGCCGGGTCGATGCCGGCCGAGCAGCCCGGAGAGTCCCGGCCCGCGCCTGCGAAGCCGCCCGGCGAGGACCAGCGGCCGGTGCTCACCGTCCACACCAACCCGCCCAATGTCGTGGCCCTGCGCAGCGCGACCGGCCAGGACATGAAGCGCCCTGCCAGCCTCTCGCCGGGCGAGCGCAACGCCTTCCGCGAAATTGCCAAGGCACTTGGCGCCGAGCCCGATGCCGACGAGGAAGTTCCCTCCAAGGCTCCGGCCAGCGCGGAGCGGAACGCGCCGGCGGCCCGCCTGGTCACGCCGGATGCGCCGGCCGGCGCCGCGTCGCAGCCAAGCCCTCTGGCCGAGACCATGGCGCGCATCACCGCGCGGATCGTCGCCCGGCCGACCGATGCGGATGGCGCGGCGGCGGATCCGGCTGCCGGGCCGCACGATGCCGCCACCGCGCCGGTCGGCGACGATTTGTCCGAACCGCCAGCGGCCGAGACGGCTGCGACGGCCGGCAGCACGGCCGGCCCGGACGAAGAACCCGGCCCGTCTGCCGCCGCGGATGACGCCGCCACCCTGGCGGACGAGGCCCGGCCTCAGGCCGAGACCGAGGTCGCGCCGGCCGCGGCGCGGGCCGAGCTGGTGACCCCGGCCATCATTGATGCGCCGCCGATCGTGCCGCCGCGCAGCTTCGTCGACGCCGGGACCCCTTTCGGGCCGCTGCCGAGCGCCTTCGGGCCGGCTGCCGCACCGGTGCCGCCGGCCGCCCCGTCGATGCCGTCATCCGCGCCGGCCGAACCTGCCAACGCCGAAGCCGCAGCGCCGGAGCCGCCCATGGCTCCCATGCCGCCGCTCGCCGCCGATGCCGATACCCGGGCGCTGCTCGACCGGGTGCCGCTGGGCCTGCTCGTTCATCGCGGCAATTCGGTGCTGATGGCCAATCGCACCCTGCTCGACTGGACCGGCTATGCCAGCGAAGCGGCGCTCGAGGCCGCCGGTGGCGTGGCGCGGGTCTTCGCCGCCAATCCGGGCGAGGAGCAGATCGGCGCCGGCGCGCCGCTCTCCATCACCGCGGCCGACGGCTCGGTGGTGCCGGTCGAGGCCCGCCTGTCGAAATTCCCCTGGGCCGGCGACAAGGCCTTCCTGTTCACGCTGACCCGCATCGATCCGGCCGGCCTGGCCGACGGCGAGGCCGAGACCGCGACTCTCACCGAGCTGCGCGGCCGGCTCGAGGAGGTGGAGCAGATCCTCGACACCGCCACCGACGGCATCGTCATCGTCGCGCCTGACGGCGCGATCGAGAGCATGAACCGGTCCGCCGAGGCGCTTTTCGGCTACGAATCGGCGGAGATGAAGGGCCGCAGCTTCACCAGCCTGTTCGCGCCCGAGAGCCATCGCTCGGCGATCGACTATTGCGACGGGCTGCTCGCCAACGGCGTCGCGAGCGTGCTCAATGACGGCCGCCAGATCATCGGGCGGGTCAAGCAGGGCGGGCTCATCCCGCTCTACATGACCATGGGCCGGACCGGCCCGAAGGCGCGGCCGAAGCTCGCCGCCGTCTTCCGCGACATGACCCAGTGGAAGAAGGCCGAGGAGGATCTCGTCGCCGCCCGCCGCCAGGCGGAGCAGGCCTCGTCCCAGAAGTCCGATTTCCTCGCCAAGATCAGTCACGAGATCCGCACGCCGCTCAACGCCATCATCGGCTTTTCCGAGGTGATGATGGAGGAACGGTTCGGCCCGATCGGCAACGAGCGCTACCGCGACTATCTGAAGGACATCCACGCCTCCGGCGGCCACGTGCTGTCGCTGATCAACGACCTCCTGGATCTCTCCAAGATCGAGGCCGGAAAGCTCGAACTGTCGTTCACCAGCGTCGATCTCAATGACGTCGTCCAGTCGACCGTGGCGATCATGCAGCCGCAGGCCAACCGCGACCGGGTGATCATCCGCTCGTCGCTGCAGGGCAAGCTGCCGAATGTCGTGGCCGATGTCCGCTCGCTGCGCCAGATCGCGCTGAACCTCCTGTCCAATTCGGTCAAGTTCACGCCCGCGGGCGGCCAGATCATCGTCTCCACCGCGCTGTCCGAAGCCGGAGAGGCCGTGCTGCGGGTGCGCGACACCGGCGTGGGCATGACCGATGCCGAGCTGCAGGCGGCGATGGAACCGTTCCGCCAGGTCGCGACCACCAACCCGCAGAGCGTCAAGGGCACCGGCCTCGGCCTGCCGCTGACGAAGGCGCTGGTCGAGGCCAACCGGGCGAGCTTCGGCATCTCCTCGGCGCCCAACCAGGGCACCCTGGTGGAGGTGGTGTTTCCGGCGACCCGCGTGCTCGCCGAATAGGGCTTCCGCCGGCGAACGACGCGGAACCTTGAAACGGCGCGCTCGCCATGCGAGGAAGCGCGCCTTGCAAGGCACGCTCGACGCGCGCCGACCGTCAAGGGAATCCTCAGTCCATGGCGACTTTCAAACCGCTCGTATTCTCGGGCATGCAGCCTTCCGGCGACCTGCACCTCGGCAATTATCTGGGCGCGCTGGTCAACTGGGTGCGCATGCAGGAGACGCACGACTGCATCTACTGCGTCGTCGACATGCACGCGATCACGGTCTGGCAGGAGCCGGCGGCGCTGCAGAAGGCGATCCGCGAGGTGACGGCGGTCTATATCGCCGCCGGCGTCGACCCGCGGCGCTCGGTCATCTTCAACCAGAGCCAGGTTCACGAGCACGCCGAGCTCGCCTGGGTGTTCAACTGCGTCGCCCGCATGGGCTGGATGAGCCGCATGACGCAGTTCAAGGAAAAGGCCGGCAAGGATCGCGAGAACGCCTCCCTCGGCCTGTTCGCCTATCCGAGCCTGATGGCCGCCGACATCCTCGTCTACCGCGCGACCCACGTTCCCGTCGGCGAGGACCAGAAGCAGCATCTCGAACTGACCCGCGATATCGCCATCAAGTTCAACCACGACTACGGCGAGCGCATCGCGGCGCTCGGCCATGGCGATGCCTTCTTCCCGGTGACCGAGCCGGTCATCATGGGCCCGGCGACCCGCGTCATGAGCCTGCGCGACGGCACCAAGAAGATGTCGAAGTCCGACCCGTCGGATTATGCGCGCATCAACCTCACCGACGATGCCGACACGATCGCCCAGAAGATCCGCAAGGCGCGCACCGATTCGGAGGCCTTGCCGTCGGAGGAGAAGGGCCTGGAGGGCCGCGCCGAGGCCGACAATCTCGTCGGCATCTTCGCCGCGCTCTCCGGCCGCACCAAGGCGGACGTGCTCGCCGAATTCGGCGGTGGCCAGTTCTCGGGCTTCAAGTCGGCGCTGGCCGACGTCGCGGTCGCCAAGCTCGCGCCGATCACCGGCGAGGTGAAGCGGCTGGTCGCCGACCCGGCCGAGATCGACCGGATCCTGAAGGGCGGCGCGGACCGCGCCCGCGCGATCGCCGCCCCGGTCATGGCGGCGGTGAAGGACATTGTCGGTTTCGTCCGGTCCTGAACCGGCCGGCGGCTCCTCGGGCTGATCGACCCTGAACGGCAGCCCGCCTCGGGCCGGCTGCCGTTTGGCGTCCGGAAAACGCGTCGGGACGGGAGGCTGGCGCCTTTGCCGTCTCCACGAAGCGGCGAACGATTCTAGGGTTTCGCGCCGATCATGATGTGGATCGCGCCGCCGCCCTCGTGGTGATCCGGAATCACCTTGAAGAAGGCGGTCAGTCCCTCGTTCCGCAGGGCCCGCAGCAGCGCGGCGCCCGGCCGGCCGTCGGCTCCCCATTCCGCCATCCGGGCCTGCGTGACGTGAACCTCCACGCCCCGGAGCACGGCGAGGCCCGCCGTCGGCTTGCCGGGCGGGACATAGCCATGGCCATGCGCCACCGCCTGCCTTTTCCATCCGGCGGCTTCGAGCGCCGTTCCAATCGTCTCCATCAGGCCGACGGCTTCGGGGTCGAGCTCGACCGAAAAGTCGAAAGGCGTGCCGTGATGCGGCTTCAGCGCCTGGGTCAGCCGCTCCTGGGACGCGGCGCTGAGGGTTCGCGGACTGTCGGCCCACCATTCGAGGCCGCAGCCGAGCAGAACCAGGACGGCAAATGTGATGCCCAGTCCCTTCTCCCAGGATCCCTTGGTGATCTTGAGGATGAGAAGGGCGACTTCTCCGCTCAATCCGATCAGCAGGAGGATTTCTCCGAGCTGCCTCATTCCGCTGAAGAGGATCATCGAAAAGGCTGGCGTATTGAACATCGCATTCTCCAGGTGTCCGGCGGGCAGCGCCCGGCCGGCGAGCGGGCCTCGGTCAACGACTGCCGGCCTCCGATCCGGCCGACACCTTGAACCAGGGCCGGCACGGCTTGGGAAGCCTCGACAATTCGGGCAGCACCGGAAAGGGCCCGGGCGTCGCGAAGCCGCAACGTGCCGGTGCGCCGGTCCATGCCGCGCGGGGCGAACGGCGCCAGGACGGCACCGCCGCCGCCGGACCGTGTGGGAAACGGCGCGCTGCCCTGTTGACTCTCAGCGCCGCGCTCTCAACTGTGCGCGAAACAACATCCGCCCGGATCGTCGGCGCGGAGGGGAATGGGAGCCTTCCATGTTGAACCCGCTTCGTGGCGCGCTGGTCGCGGCCATCCTCTGTGCCGGCGGCAGCGCCGGCGCCCAGCAGCTCGCGCCGAGCCCGACGCTCGACGCCATCCGTGCCCGCGGCCATCTCGAATGCGGCGTGCACCTCGGCCTGCCCGGCTTCTCCTTCGCCAATGACAAGGGCGAGTGGTCGGGGCTCGACGTCGACTATTGCCGCGCGCTCGCCGCTGCCGTGCTGGGCGATGCCAACAAGGTGCGGTTCACGCCCACCTCGGTGCAGCAGCGCTGGCCGGTGCTGCAGTCCGGCCAGGTCGACGTGCTTTCGCGCAACACGACCATCACCTATTCGCGCAATGTCACGCTCGGCGTGAACTTCCAGGGCATCAATTTCTACGAGGGCCAGACCTTCATCGTGCGCACCGCCTCGGGCGCGAAGAAGCCGACGGACCTGGAAAACGCCTCGATCTGCGTCGCCGCCGGCTCGACCGAGGAGCGCCAGGCCGCGGACTATTTCCGCGAGCGCAACATCAAGGTGTCGATCATCAACTTCCAGAAGAACGACGACGCCATCGCCGCCTACGATGCCGGCCGGTGCGACAGCTATACGGCGGGCCTCGGCGCGCTCGCCGGCCAGCGCATCAAGCTCAAGAATCCGGCCGAGCACACCATCATGACCGAGACCATTTCCAACGATCCGCAGGGCCCGGTCACGCGCTGGGGCGACGAGCGCTGGCAGGCCATCGTCCGCTGGGTGCTGAACGGCCTCATCTCGGCGGAGAATCTCGGCGTCACCTCGCGCAATGTCGAGGACATGCGGGCCAATTCGAAGAATGCCGAAATCCGCCGCCTGCTCGGCGCCGATGGCGGCTTCGGCGCCATGCTCGGCCTGTCCAACGACTGGATGTTCAACGCCATCAAGCAGGTCGGCAACTATGCCGAGAGCTACGAGCGCACGGTCGGCAAGGGCTCGCCGCTCGGGCTCGAGCGCGGCGCCAACCAGCTCTGGACCCGCGGCGGGCTGCTGTTCTCGCCGCCGTTCCAGTAAGCTCCGAGACCGGCGGCGCGCGGCCGCGAAGCCGCGCTTCGCCGCCGCATGAGCATGATGCGGGAGTTCCGCCGCGGCTTCGGCCGCGGCCGGGGCCTTCCTTCTCTTTTCGCATTGCCGTTTTCACGGGCCCTCCGGCATAGCCCCGTCGGGGCCTTCCGCCGACCGGCCAATCCGATCCAGGGCTGCGATTTGACCCGGCTGATCTACGACAAGCGCGTGCGCGAGATCTTCTGGCAGGCGGTGGTCCTGATCGGACTGCTCGTCGCCACCGTCATCATGGTGCGCAACGCCTCGCAAAACATGGTCAAGGCCGGCTTCGCCTCCGGCTTCGACTTCCTCTGGCGCACGTCCGGCATCGACGTGCCCTTCGTGCTGACCGGCTATACCAGCGATTCCACCATTCTCGGGCTCCTGTGGGTCGGCGTCGTCAACACGCTGGTGATTACCATCGTCTCGATCGTCGCCGCCACGCTGCTCGGCTTCGTGGTCGGCGTCGCCCGGCTGTCCAGGAACAAGCTGCTGTCGGGCATTGCCGGCGCCTTCATCGAGCTGGTGCGCAACATCCCGCTGCTGTTCTTCGTGATGTTCTGGTATTCGCTGGTCATCAACGCCCTGCCCGCGCCGCGCCAGTCGATCGGCTTTTTCGGTGTCGCCTATCTCAACAACCGCGGCCTGACCATTCCGGTGCCGACGGAGGCCGCGGCCTTCAAGGTCGCCGCCCTGGTCGTCGTCGCCGGCCTCGTCCTGCAGGCGGGCATCGCGATCTGGGCGCGCCGGCGGCGCGATGCGACGGGGCAGATCTTCCCGGCCTGGGCCACCGGCCTCGCCCTGCTCGTCGGCCTGCCGATCCTCGCTTTCGTCTTCGCCGGCTTCGTCAGCATCTGGGACGTTCCGGCGATGCGCGGCTTCAATTTCCGCGGCGGCTTCGTGCTGGTG
The DNA here is from genome assembly GCF_026847585.1 of Phreatobacter sp. AB_2022a. Lineage (NCBI taxonomy): Bacteria > Pseudomonadati > Pseudomonadota > Alphaproteobacteria > Hyphomicrobiales > Phreatobacteraceae > Phreatobacter > Phreatobacter sp. AB_2022a. The sequence continues at coordinate 23,705 of NZ_JAPSET010000041.1, read as the reverse complement.
CCTGAATTCGTCGCGCTGTTCCTTGCGCTCACCGTCTATACGGCCGGCTTCATCGCCGAGGTCGTCCGCGGCGGCATCCAGGCGGTCGCCAAGGGCCAGTGGGAGGCAGCCTACGCGCTCGGCCTGCGGCCCAACCGCACGCTCAGCCTGATCGTCATCCCGCAGGCCATGCGGGTGATGATCCCGCCGATGACCAGCCAGTATCTCAACGTCCTGAAGAACTCCTCCTTCGGCGCCGCCATCGCCTTTCCGGAGCTTGTCAGCGTCTTCGTCGGGTCGGCGCTCAACAATACCGGCCAGGCGATCGAGATCATCGCGATCACCCTCGCCATCTATCTGGGCATCGGCCTCGCCGTCTCCGGCTTCATGAACTGGTACAACGCCAAGACCCAGCTGGTGAGCCGATGACACAGGGTATCGCCCGAGCGACCGCTGCCGATCCCCTGCGCCGGGCCGCGCCCTCGCTGTTCCGCCGCCTGCGCGAGGGCTATTTCTCCTCGCCGCTCGATGCGGCGATCTCGCTCGCCTGCATCGTGCTGCTCGTCGCCGTGCTCGTGCCGGTGGTGCGCTGGGCGGTGCTGGATGCCAATTTCGCCGGCACCACGCGGGCCGACTGCACGGCCGGCGGCGCCTGCTGGGTCTTCATCAAGGCGCGCCTCGGCCAGTTCATGTACGGCCTCTATCCCGCCGAGGAGCGCTGGCGCGTCGACCTGCTGGCGCTGCTCCTGCTCGCCGTCACCGCGCTGTCGTTCTGGCGCGGCATGCCGCAGCGCGTCCGCGTCGTGCCGCTCCTCTGGCTCGTCACCTTGGTCGTCGGCCTCTGGCTGCTGGCCGGCGGGCTCGGCCTTGCCCGGGTCGAGACCCGGCAATGGGGCGGGCTGATGCTGACCATCTTTCTGTCGGTCTATGCCGGCGTCCTGGCCGTGCCGCTCGGCATCGTCATGGCGCTCGGCCGGCGGTCCGAACTGCCAGTGATCCGCCTGCTCTCGACCATCTTCATCGAGTTCTGGCGCGGCGTGCCGATCGTCATGGTGATTTTCCTGGCGACCCTTCTGCTGCCGCTGATCATGCCGGCGGGCTGGGACATCGACCGCCTGGCGCGCGCCGTCATCGGCCTCGCCTTCGTCATCTCCGCCTACATGGCGGAGGCCGTGCGCGGCGGCCTGCAGGCGGTGCCGCGCGGCCAGACCGAGGCTGCGGCCGCCGCCGGTCTCGGCTACTGGACGACGACGCGGCTCATCGTCCTGCCGCAGGCCCTGCGCGTCGCGCTGCCGGCCATGACCAACGAGTTCATCGCGCTCGTGAAGAACACCTCGCTCGTGTCGATCGTGTCGATCTTCGACCTGCTCGGCATCGCCCAGGCCTCGCTGGCCGATCCCGCCTGGGTCGGCATGAACAAGGAGGCCTATGTCTTTTCCGGCGCGGTCTACTGGCTGATCTGCTTCGGCCTGTCGCGCTGGGCGCGCCGCCTCGAAGGCCAGAAGACCACCTATTGACGCGCGGACGGGGCGGGACGCCGCCCCGCGCGGCACCTGTCCGCGCCCGCGTCCCGGCCGCGCGGCTGTCGCCAGCGGCCATCAGCCGACGGGAGCCGCCATGGCAGGAACTTCAGGTCCGCTTTCCGACGTCAAGGTGATCGAGCTCGGCTCGTTCATCGCCGGCCCCTACTGCGGGCAGCTGCTCGCCGATCTCGGCGCCGACCTCGTCAAGTTCGAGGATCCCGGCAAGGGTGATGCCATGCGCCAGTGGGGCTATGCCAAGAAGGGCGGCGCCTCCGTGTGGTGGCCGGTGATCGGCCGCAACAAGAAGAGCATCACCGTCGACCTGCGCAAGGCACGCGGCCAGCAGGTGCTGCGCCGGCTGATCGCCGAAGCCGACGTGCTCCTGGAGAATTTCCGGCCGGGCACGCTGGAGAAATGGGGCCTCACCGCCGCGGCGCTGCATGCGATGAATCCGCGGCTGATCATTGCCCGCGTCTCGGGCTACGGCCAGTACGGGCCCTATGCCGGCAAGGCGGGTTTTGCCGCGGTCGCCGAGGCGATCGGCGGCATGCGGGTGATCAACGGCTATCCGGACCGCCTGCCGACCCGCACGGGCCTCTCGATCGGCGATACGCTGGCCGGCCTTTATGCGGCCTATGGCGTGCTCGCCGCCCTGCACCAGCGCCAGTGCGACGGCCGCGGCCAGGTCATCGATGTCGGCCTGACCGATGCGATCCTGGCGGCGAGCGAAGGCATCGTCGCGGAATATTCGGTCACCGGACATGTCCGCGGGCGCACCGGCCTGACCGCGCCGGGCTTTGCCCCGTCGAACATCTATCCTACCCTCGACGGCCATCACATCGTCATCGGCGCCAATGCCGACACCATCTTCCAGCGCCTCGTCGCGGTGATGGACATGCCGGAGCTGGCCACGGATCCGCGCTTTTCGAGCCATGGCGCGCGCGGCCGGCCGGAGCACCAGGCCGAGATCGACCGGATCATCGCGGACTGGACCTCGACGCGGCCGCGCGACGCGCTGCTCGCCGCGCTCGATGCGGCGGCCGTGCCGGCCGGCGCCGTCAATGACGCGGCGGCGGTCGCGGCGGATCCGCATTTCCGCGCCCGCGACATGGTCGTCGAGGTCGACACCGCCGAGCTCGGCACGGTGGCCATGCAGGGCATCGTGCCGAAGCTGACCCGCACGCCCGGTGCCATCCGCTGGCCGGGCGCGCGGCTCGGCGAGCATACCGACGCGGTGCTGGCCGCGGCCGGCTATTCGGCCGAAGAGATCGCGGCGATGCGCGCCGAGGGCGTGCTGTGACCGGCATGACCGCGATTGACTTGAAGCCCAGCTCTGCGTGAGATCAGGCCATGAGCTCCCGCCCCGCCGCCCCGACCGCTGAAGCCGCCGCGCTCGACGCGCTGTTCCTCGCCCGCGCCGTCGCCCTGTCGCGCGAGCATATGGAACGGGGCGCCGGCGGGCCGTTCGGTGCCGTCGTCGCGGTCGACGGCAGGATGGTGGCCGAGGGCTGGAACCAGGTGACCTCGACCAACGATCCGACCGCCCATGCCGAGGTGGTGGCGATCCGGCGCGCCTGCGCGGCGCTCGGCCGGTTCGATCTCGTCGGCGCGACGCTCTATACGAGCTGCGAGCCCTGTCCCATGTGCCTCGCCTCGGCGCTCTGGGCCCGCGTCGGCCGCATCGTCTATGCCAATACCCGGACCGATGCCGCCGATATCGCCTTCGACGACGCGCCCTTCTACGACGAGGTGAAGCGCGCGCCCGACACGACCCTCCTGCGCATGGAGCACCGGCCGAGCGCGGAGGCGCTTGCCGTGTTCCGCGACTGGGCGGCCAAGACCGACAAGATCGCCTATTGATGGCCGCGCTCCTCGAAGCCCGCGGTATCGTCAAGCGGTTCGGCGCCTTCACCGCCAATGACCATGTCGATCTGACGGTCGAGCCGGCCGAGATCCATGCGCTGCTCGGCGAGAACGGCGCCGGCAAGTCGACGCTGGTCAAGATCCTCTACGGCCTGCTCGAACCGGCCGAGGGCCGCATCGTCTGGGACGGCGCCGAGGTGCGCTTCGCCAATCCCGCGGCGGCACGGGCGCGCGGCATCGGCATGGTGTTCCAGCATTTTTCGCTGTTCGAGGCCCTGACCGTCGCCGAGAACGTCGCGCTGTCGCTGCCGCCGGGCACCGCCATGGACACGATCGAGCAGCAGGTCGCCTCGCTGTCGCGTGCCTATGGCCTGCCGCTCGAGCCGCGGCGCGAGGTCTGGCGCCTGTCGGTCGGCGAGCGCCAGCGGATCGAGATCATCCGCGCGCTGCTGCAGAACCCGAAGCTGCTGATCCTCGACGAGCCGACATCGGTGCTGACCCCTCAGGAGGCCGATGCGCTGTTCGCGACGCTGCGTGCGCTCAAGGCCGAAGGCCGCAGCGTGCTCTACATTTCGCACAAGCTCGACGAGGTTCGCCGCCTGTGCGACCGGGCGACCGTCATGCGCGCCGGCAAGGTGGTGGCCTCGGCCGATCCTCGGGCGGAGACGGCCGCGAGCCTCGCCCGGCTGATGGTCGGCGCCGACGTGCCCGCCCTGGGGGCGGTCAGCCATCAGGCCGGCGCGGTCAGGCTCAGCGTCGAGGGCTTGTCGCTGCCCGCCGCCGACAGCCACGGCGTCGCGCTGAACGAGGTCTCTCTCGCGGTGCGCGCCGGTGAAATCCTCGGCATTGCCGGCGTGGCCGGCAACGGCCAGGACGAGCTTTTCGCGGCGCTGTCGGGCGAACGGACGAGCTCGCCCGCGGCGATCCGCATCGACGGCGCGGCCGTCGGGGCCGAGGGCATCGACGCGCGCCGGCGCCTGGGCGCAGCCTTCGTGCCCGAGGAGCGGCTTGGCCATGCCGCCGCGCCGGATTTTTCGCTGACCGACAATGCGCTCCTCTCCGGCCATGGCGTCGGCGGCTTCGTGTCGCGCGGTTTCGTCGACCGCGGCGCGCTCGGCCGCTGGGTCCGGCGCATCGTCGAGGCCTTCGACGTGCGCGCCGGCGGTCCCGATCCGGCCGCCAAGGCCCTGTCCGGCGGCAACCTGCAGAAATTCGTGGTCGGCCGCGAGATCCTGCGCGAGCCGGGCGTGATCGTCGTCGCGCAGCCGACCTGGGGTGTCGATGCTGCGGCCGCCGCCACCATCCGCCAGGCACTGATCGACCTCGCCGCGCGCGGCGCCGCGGTCGTGGTGATCAGCCAGGATCTCGACGAGCTCTACGAGCTCTCCGACAGCCTCGCGGTGATCTCCGAAGGCCGGCTCGCGCCCGCGCGGCCGGCCGCATCCTGCGCCCGCGAGGAGGTCGGCCTGCTCATGGGCGGCATTCACGGCCGGAGCATTCACGGGGCGGCCGCATGAAGCTCGTTCTCGAACGCCGCGCCGAAAGCCCGCTCTGGCTCGCGCTCCTGTCGCCGCTGGTCGCGGTGGCGCTGACGCTTGTTGCCGGCGCCATCCTGTTCGCGGTCATGGGCAAGGATCCGTTCGCCGCGCTCAAGGTCTATTTCCTCGATCCGCTGTCCGATGGCTGGGCGCTGCAGGAACTGACGGTGAAGGCGACCCCGCTCGCGCTGATCGCCGCCGGCCTCTGCCTCTGCTACCGCGCCAATGTCTGGAACATCGGCGCCGAGGGCCAATATGTCGCCGGCGCGATCTGCGGTTCGTGGCTCGCGCTCGCCACCCACGGCGTGGCCAACGGCCCTTGGCTGCTGCCGGCCATGCTGGTGCTCGGCGCGCTCGGCGGCCTTGCCCTGGCGCTGGTGCCGGCCGTCCTGAAGATCCGCTTCGGCGCCAGCGAAATCCTGGTCAGCCTGATGCTCGTCTATGTCGCGGAACTTGCGCTCGACTATCTCGTGCGCGGTCCCTGGCGCGATCCGAAGGGCTTCAACTTCCCGCAATCGGTCAATTTCGAGCCGGAAGCGGTCATGCCGCTCCTCGCATCCGGCGGCCGCATGCATGTCGGCTTCGTCATCGCGGTCGTCGTGGCGGTCGCCGCGGCGGTCCTGGCCGGCCGCACGCTGAAGGGGTTCGAGATCCGCCTCGTCGGCGCGGCGCCGCGCGCCGCCCGCTTTGCCGGCTTCGATGTGCGCCGCACGACGCTGTTCGTCTTCGCCGTCTCCGGGGCGCTCGCCGGCCTCGCCGGCATCATCGAGGTCGCCGGGCCGATCGGCCAGCTCCAGCCCTCGATCTCGCCAGGCTATGGCTTCACGGCGATCATCGTCGCCTTTCTCGGCCGGCTCAATCCGATCGGCGCGCTCGTCGCCGCGCTGTTCCTGGCGCTCACCTTCATCGGCGGCGAGAACGCCCAGATCGCGCTGCGCATTCCGCTCGACCTGACCCGGGTGTTCCAGGGCCTGCTGCTGTTCTTCGTGCTCGGCTGCGATACGTTCCTCATCTATCGCCTGCGCCTGTCCGGGCGCGAGGGAGCCGCCTGATGGGCATCGTCGAAGCCATCCTGCTCACCGTCGTGACCGCGGCGACGCCGCTGTTCCTCGCCGCGCTCGGCGAACTGGTCGTGGAACGCTCCGGCGTCCTCAATCTCGGCGTCGAGGGCATGATGATCATGGGCGCCGCGACCGGTTTCGCGGCCGCGGTCCTCTCCGGTTCGACCCTGGTCGGCTGCCTTGCCGCCATTCTCGCCGGCATGGTCATGGCGGGCCTCTTTGCCGCGCTCGCGCTCGGCCTTGCCGCCAACCAGGTGGCATCCGGCCTGGCCCTGACCATTCTGGGGCTCGGCCTGTCCGGACTGGTCGGCGCCGATTTCATCGGAGCCCGGCGCGATCCGATGGCCAAGATTGTCGTTCCCTGGCTTTCGGACCTGCCGGTCATCGGACGGCTTCTGTTCCAGCAGGACCCGGTGGTCTACGTCTCGCTGGCGCTGGGAGCCGGGGTCTGGTGGTTTCTCTACCGGGCGCGGGCGGGCCTCGTCCTGCGCGCCGTCGGCGAGAGCCATGGTTCCGCCCATGCGCTCGGTTTCCCGGTGCTGCGCATCCGCTTTTTCGCGGTGCTGTTCGGCGGCGCCTGCGCCGGGCTCGCCGGGGCCTATCTGTCGCTCGCCTATACGCCGTTCTGGTCGCCCGGCATGACCGCGGGGCGCGGCTGGATCGCCCTCGCCATCGTCGTCTTCGCCAGCTGGCGGCCGGGCCGCGCCATGGCCGGTGCCTATCTTTTCGGCGGCGTCACCATCCTGCAGCTTCATGCCCAGGCCCATGGCCTCGGCATCCCGAGCCAGCTCATGTCGGCGCTGCCCTATCTCGCCACCATTCTCGTCCTGGTGCTGATCAGTCGCGCCGGCCGGACGGCGGGCCAGGCACCCGCAGCACTGGGCACGCCCTTCGTGCCGGATCGCTGAGTTCGGCCGTCGATTCGACTCGCAACATCGATCTATTCGCGCTACATTCCCTTACGGAATATTGTAGTCGAGAGAGGTCGACATGCGCTTCGCAGGTCCTGGATACGCCATTGCATTCTCGGCCGGACTTGTCCTTGCCGGAGCCATGGTGGCGGCGGTCCCGGCATCGGCATGCGGCATGGGCAGCCGGATGGTTCGACCCGATGGCCGGATCGTCTATTTGCGCTGCGGCTATCACGCCAATCGCCCGCATCCCGGCAGCGGCGACGCACGTGTCGCCCGGCCTGGGACGGCGACCGAGGGTCACGCCGCGCGCCAGGCGCGTGTCCAACGTCATGACGGCGGCCGCCGCGTCCGCGCGCACCGGCCGTGATCCCTGTTCCGCAATGGGGCCGGCGACACGAGGAGGTCGGACTGGACGTCGCGCGCTTCGGCCGTTCTGCCGCTCTGGCGACCGGATTTTTTCGCCGCAGTGCCGGCGGCGATCGCTCCGGCATCGGCGACATGCGTGCCCCAATATGTCGGCCTACGGCCGCGGCGTCGCCTATCGCGCTGCAACCCGCCCCGGGGACGGAGCGGCCGCGATCGCGCGGCATCCCGGCGGAACGAACGGCCGCGCGGCACGTCGGACGCGCGCGGATCGTCGTGACCATGCCCGTCCCGCGCGCGCCCGCCGGCCGTAGCGACGGCTTTGTCCAACTGCATCGCGAAAGAACTGCGACAATCTCTGTTGCATTGCAAAGCAGGATGAGAGCCGGGTCGCCGGCAACCGCCCGCCAGATGTCGCAAAAAGTCAAGCCCTACAAAGCGCACGCAACATCGAAGACAACAATCCGCCAATGTTATCAGATATTAAGCGAGGGCGCGCGCGGTCGCCGCGTCGACTTGCCCGCGGGTCGCCCGCGATGTCGCATTGACTTGTCATTTCGTAATTCGTAACCGTCAGCGCATAACAAGATGGAAGCGGGACGGCCCACCGGTCCGCGCTCCGAACAGACAGTCGGGGGAGCCTTATGGCTCTGCGCATTTCTGGCAAGAACCTCGATATCGGCGAAGCGCTGCGGGAACGAATCGCAGCTCGCGTGGGAGACGCCGCCGGCCGCTATGCCGATGGCCGCTATACTGGGCACGTCACCGTCGACAAGGAGGCCCACGGCTTCCGGGCGGTCTATGCGCTGCACCTGGCGAGCGGGACCACCCTGCAGGCCGAAGCCTTCGCCGCCGATGCCTATGCAGCTTGTGATCTCGCCGCCGAACGCATCGAAAAGCGGCTGCGGCGCCATGCCCGGCGCCTGAAGGACCGCTCGGCCGGCAACGGCCAGGCCGTCTCGGTCGAAGCGCGGTCCTATGTCATCGAATCGCCCCTCGACAGCGACGAGGAGGCCGACGCCGCGTCCGCCGGGCCTTTCGAACCGGTCATCATCGCCGAGCAGACCACCAATCTGAAGCGTATGACGGTGGCGGACGCGGTCATGGAGCTGGACGTGACCGGCGCCCGCACCATCGTTTTCCATCATGCTGTCCACGGAAGGGTGAATGTCGTGTACCGGAGGGCCGACGGCCATGTCGGTTGGGTCGATCCTCCGGAGGCGGCGCCGACCGGGCCGATCTGACCCGTCATGGCATCGTCATTGCATGGGCCGAGATAGAGGCCCGCGTCCAACACGCTGATACCAAGAAGGCAGCCATGCCGATCCATGACATCATTGCCGCAGGCGCCATCATTCCTTCGCTCCACGTCGATTCGAAGAAGCAATTGCTCCAGGAGATCGCGGCCAAGGCCGCCGAGCTGACCGGACGCGACGCGCGCGAGATCTACGAGACCCTGAACGACCGCGAGCGCCTGGGCTCGACCGGCGCCGGCGGCGGCATCGCCATTCCGCACGGCAAGCTGCCGAAGCTCACGCGCATGACAGGCCTGTTCGCCCGCCTCGACCGCCCGGTCGATTTCGACGCGATCGACGGCCAGCCGGTCGACCTCGTTTTCGCGCTGCTGGCCCCGGAAGGCGCTGGCGCCGACCATCTGAAGGCGCTGTCGCGCATCGCCCGGCTGACCCGCGACCCGGCCCATGTGCAGAAGCTGCGCAGTGCCCGCGACGAGGCGACCCTGCGCCTGCTGCTCGCTCAGCCGGTCACGTCCAACGCGGCATGAAAAGTCTGCCGGCGGTTCTCGCCGCGCTCGTCGCCTGTATCGCGGGCGCCGCTGCCGAGCCGCGCCGCGTCGTGTCGTTCAATCTCTGCGCCGATCAGCTCGTCCTGGCGCTGGCCGATCCCGGGCAGATCGCCGGGCTCTCGCCCTATGCGCGCGATCCCGGCCTGTCGGCCGCTGCGGCCGCCGCCGGCGCCTTTCCGCTGACCGGCGGCACCGCGGAGGAGGCACTGGCGCTCGGCGCCGACCTCGTCTTTCTCGGCCCGCGCGACCGCCTCGCCACCGGCCAGCTGCTCGCCCGCCGCGGCATCCGCGTCGAGCGCGTGCCGATCGCCACGTCCTTCGTCGACGCCCGGCGCATCATCGAGGAGACCGCGGCCCTGCTCGGCCATCCCGAACGCGGCGCCGCGCTCGCGGCGAAGCTCGATGCCGCGGCCGCCGCACCGGCCGCCGGACCGACGGCGCTGCCCTATGAACGGCGCGGCTATGCTTCCGGGCCGGGCACCCTGCTCGGCGACGCGCTGGCACGCGCCGGGTTTCGCCATGCCCAGCCGCGGGCAGGCTATGGCGGCTTCGTGAGCCTCGAGGCGATGGTGGCGCTGCGTCCCGACGTCCTGGTCCTGAACGGCCCGGCCGGCCGCGCCGACGACCAGGGCGCGGCGCTGCTTGCCCATCCAGCGCTCGCAAGGCTCTACCCGCCGGATCGGCGCATCGTCGTGCCGGACGTGCTGACCGTCTGTCCCGGGCCGGGACTGGTTGAGGCGGTGGCCCGCCTTGCCGCGGCACGTGCGCGTCATGGATGGTGAGCGCCGACCCATTTCCACCATGGTTGTGGTTACAGTAGAGCCCGGCCGGTCCTTGGCACCGGCCCGCGCAGTACCTAGCTGACAAGCGTGTCCATGAGCCGTGTGGAGACGTCGTGGCCGACCCCATCGCCTTCGAGGCCTGCATCAAACTCGTCATGTCGCTGGACACGCTGACGCCGGCGCCGGCGCAGCCGAAACGGCTTGACGGCCTGTTCCGCGACCTCGCGCGGTTTCATCCGCGCCGGCCGGCCTATGAGCTGCAGGACCTGATCTGGGCGGTGTGGACCAACCATCCCGACCCGCATGCCGACCAGGCCATGGAGCAGGCGATCAACGCCATGGCACTGAAACATTTCGACATGGCGCATCTGGTGCTGGATGCGCTCATCGATGCCCGGGCGGACTGGTCGGAGGCCTGGAACAAGCGCGCCACGCTGCATTTCATCCGCGGCGAGGATGCCAAGGCGGTCGGCGACATCATGGAAACGCTGAGGCGCGAGCCGCGTCATTTCGGCGCCATATCGGGTTTTGCCCAGATCTGCCTGCGCAATGGCCGCGAGGCGGACGCGCTGGCCGCCTTCGAGGTGGCGCTCGGCATCAACCCGCATCTGGAAGGCGTCGCCGCGCTGGTCGCCGAGATGCACGCCAGGGGCGGACGCGTCCTGCACTGAGCGGGCTGCCGCCCGCCCGGCGAAGCGGCTAGACGGGGATGAACTCTTCGCTTGGCCCGCATTCGTGTCGATTCTCCCGCTTGCCCTGAAGGCCGTGACGACGGCCGCCGTCGTCGTGTCCGCCGCCGTGGTGGCCGAAAGGACGCGCCCGTTTCTGGCCGCCATGGTGCTGTCGCTGCCGGTCTCGACCGGGCCGGCCTATGTCATGCTGGCGCTCGACCACGACGCGCCCTTCATCGCGGCAGCCAGCCTGTCGTCGCTGTCGGCCAATGTCTCGATCGTTCCAGCCGCCGTCGCCTATGCCTTTTTCGCCCGCCGGGGTCGTGGCCTGGCCGTCTGTTTCACGGCGATGATCGCAGCCTGGCTGGTCGCCGCGCTGGTGGTCGGCCGGGTCGACTGGTCGCTGGCGGCAGCGCTCGTCCTCAATGCGGTGGTCTTCGCCATCGGCATTGCGGCCACCTGGTCGTGGCGCCGCGCCGAATTGACGCGGCCCCCTCGTCCGCGCTGGTACGACATCCCGCTGCGCGCCGCCCTGGTGGTGACGCTGGTCGTGCTGGTCGTGACGGTGTCGGAATATATCGGGCCGACGGTGACCGGGGTCGCGGCGCTGTTCCCGGCAAGCTATTCGAGCTTCATCCTCCTGATGCATGGCCGCCTCGGCGGGCCGGTGGTGGCCGCCGCCATCATCAACGGGCTGGTCATGCTGATCGGCTTCACCGGCTTCCTGACGGCGATTCATCTCTTCGCCGCCGCCGGCCAGGTCTGGGCCGGCCTCGCCGCCGGTTTCGCGGTGCCGATCGTCTGGTCGCTGCTGGTCTATGCGGTGAGCCGCATCAGGACTTGAGCGCGGCGCGCTTGGCTTTCAGCGCATAGAGCGCCTCGTGCGCCTCGCGCGGCGTCATGTCGTCGGGATCGATGCCGTCGATGAGATCGAGCACCGGATCCGGCTTCGGCGCGGCCTCGCGGCGCGGCGCCGCGGCGAACAGCGGCAGGTCGTCGACCAGCCGGCGCACAGGCGCGGCCCGGTCGGTCGCCTCCAGCTCGGCCAGCACGTGCTTGGCCCTGTCGATCACCGAAGGCGGCAGGCCGGCGAGCTTGGCCACCTGGATGCCATAGGACCGGTCGGCGGCGCCTTCGGTGACCTCGTGCAGAAAGATCACGTCGCCCTGCCACTCCTTGACCCGCATCGTGGCGTTGAACAAGCGGTTGAGCCGTTTCGACAGCACGGTCAGCTCGTGGAAATGGGTCGCGAACAGCGCCCGGCAGCGATTGGTCTCGTGCAGGTGCTCGACCGCCGCCCAGGCGATCGACAGGCCGTCAAAGGTCGCCGTGCCGCGGCCGATCTCGTCGAGAATGACAAGCGCGCGCGGGCCGGCCTGGTTGAGGATGGCGGCGGTCTCGACCATCTCGACCATGAAGGTCGAGCGCCCGCGGGCAAGGTCGTCGGCCGCGCCGACGCGCGAGAACAGCCGGTCCACCATGCCGATATGGGCCGAGGCCGCCGGCACGAAGCCGCCCATCTGGGCGAGCACCGCGACCAGCGCGTTCTGCCTGAGGAAGGTCGACTTGCCGGCCATATTGGGACCGGTGATCAGCCAGATCCGGCCCTTGCCGTCATGGCCCGACAATTCGCAGTCATTGGCGACGAACGGCGCCGAGCGGGCGATCGCCTGCTCGACCACCGGATGCCGCCCGCCCTTCACCGCGAAGGCGAGCGACATGTCGACCAGCGGCCGGACATAGGCCTGCTCGACCGCCAGCGTCGCGTTGGAGGCGGCGACGTCGAGCCGGGCGATCGCCTCCGCCGCCTGCTGGATCGGCCCGGCATGGGCGAGCACGGTCTCGCTCAAGGCGTCGAACACTTCGAGCTCCAGGCCGAGCGCCCGGTCCGCGGCGCCGGCGATCTTCGCCTCCAGCGCGCCGAGCTCGGTGGTGGTGAAGCGCATGACGCCGGCGAGCGTCTGGCGGTGGATATAGGTCGCGTTCAGCGGCTCCTTCAGGAAATTCTCGCCATGCTGCTGCGCCACCTCGACGAAATAGCCGAGCACGTTGTTGTGCTTGATCTTCAGGGCCCGGATGCCGGTCTCCTCGGCATAGCGCGTCTGCAGCCCGGCAATGACGCGCCGGCTTTCGTCGCGCAGGCCCCTGGCTTCGTCGAGATCGGCCAGATGTCCAGCCCGCACGAAGCCGCCGTCGCGTTTCAGCAGCGGCAATTCGTCGGCGAGCGCCGCCGCCAGCGTCTCGGCGATGGCGGGATCCGGCTGGGCGAGCCCCTCGGCGACATCGGCGAGCTCGCCGGCGCGGGTTCCGGCCAGCAGTTCGGCGAGGCCCGCGGCTGCCACCAGCCCCTGGCCGATCGCGGCGAGGTCGCGCGGACCGCCCCGGCCCATGGCGATGCGGGTCAGGGCGCGCGCCATGTCGGGCGCGCTGGCGAGCCGGGCGCGGATCTCGGTCCTGAGCGCGGTGGCGCCCGCCAGCATCTCGACCGCATCGAGCCGGGCCGCGATGGCGACCGGATCGGTCAGCGGATTGGCGAGCCGGCTCGCCAGCAGGCGGGCGCCGGCGGCCACCACGGTCCTGTCGATGGCGGCGAGCAGGGAGCCGGTCCGTTCGCCGCCAAGCGTGCGCGTCAGCTCCAGATTGGCGCGGGTCGCCGCGTCGATCAGCATGGTCGTGCCTTCGGCCTCGCGCACCGGCGGCGACAGCGGCGGGCGCGAGGCGAGCTGTGTGCGCTCGATATAGGTCACCGCGGCGGCGGCGGCGGTCAGTTCGAGCCGCGAGAAGCTGCCGAAGCCGTCGAGCGTCTTGACGCCGAAATAGCCGGCCAGCCGCCGTTCGGCGCTGGCGCCGTCGAACAGGTCGCGCGGTGCCGGCGACACGGTCTTGAACGAGCGCCAGAACGGGCCGAATTCGCCGTCCGCGAACAGTGCGTCGGAGACGACGATCTCGCTCGCATCGATCCGGGCGATGTCGGCCGAGAGCCGGTTGCCGTCGGTCTCGGTGACGCGGAACTCGCCGGTCGACATGTCGAGCCAGGCGAGCGCGAAGGCGTCGACCGAGGCGACGGAGGAGGTCTTGGCGCGCGCCACCGCCAGCAGGAAGTTGTTGCGCCGGGCTTCCAGCAGCGAATCCTCGGTCAGCGTGCCCGGCGTCACCAGGCGGATGACGTCGCGCTTGACCACCGATTTGGAGCCGCGCTTCTTGGCCTCCGCCGGGTCTTCGACCTGCTCGCAGACGGCGACCCGGAAGCCCTGGCTGATCAGCCGCTGCAGGTAGTCGTCGGCGGCATGGACCGGCACGCCGGCCATCGGAATGTCCTGGCCGAGATGTTTGCCGCGCTTGGTCAGCGTGATGCCCAGTGCCCGCGCGGCGGCGACCGCGTCGTCGAAGAACATCTCGTAGAAATCGCCCATCCGGTAGAACAGGAGGCTGTCCGGGTGGGCGGCCTTGATCTCCAGATATTGCTCCATCATCGGCGTCACGCGGTTGTCCGCGGGCAGTTCCTGGGGCGTTCCGGAATCGATGGGCGTCTGGCTCAACATGGCGAGGGACGCTGGCAGGAGAGGCTGACGATTTCAACCGTTCGGCCGGGGCCGCCCACAGGCGATCAGCCGACAATGCGCGAAAGCTCGGCCTGCACCGCCTTCAGTTTCGGCAGCAGGTCGCGCGCCAGCGAATCGGAGGAGAAGCGGCTCGCATGGGTGCCGACATTGATCGCCGCGAGCGTTCGGCCGCGGCTGTCGACGACCGGCACGGCGATCGAGACGAGTCCGATCTCCAGCTCCTGGTCGATGATGGCATAGCCGTCGGAGCGGGCGCCGGCGATCGCCGCCATGATGGCGCCGACGCCGACACGGGTCTTCGGCGTCAGCGGCCGGCGCGGCGAGGTCTCGACCAGCTGGCGCGCCGTCTCGTCCGGCAGCGCGGCGAGCAGGACGCGGCCCATCGAGGTGCAGAAGGCGGGCAGCCGCACGCCGACCGACAGGCCGACCGACATGATCCGCTTGGTCGCCGCGCGTGCGACATAGACGATTTCGTTGCCGTCGAGAATCGACGCCGAGCAGCTCTCGCCGATCGATTCGCTGAGCCGTTCCAGCGCGTTCTGCAGGATCGCGGTCAGCGGCGTCGAGGAAAGGTAGGCATAGCCGAGCTTCAGCACCCGCGGCGTAAGCTGGAAGAACTTGCCGTCGGTTTCGGCATAGCCGATGCGCGCCAGCGTGATCAGGCAGCGCCGGGCTGTCGCCCGGGTCAGGCCGGTCATGCGTGCGATGTCGGCGATGGTCAGGCGCTGGTGCTGGGCGTCGAAACAGGCGATCACCGCAAGGCCCTTTTCGAGGCCCAGCATATGGTCGCGGTCGATCTGCCGGAAGCTGTCCGTCGGCGTATCCAAAGGGGCCTCGTGCGCCGGTCCCGGCGCGGTGTGCGGTCACCGCACGTGATGCCGCTTTTCATCGCCAAGGGCAACCGCTGCGGCGCGCGACGGGCAACGGGACCATGATGCCGTGCCGCCATGTCTGGCCGATATCCCTGCGGCCGGCCCGCCGGCCTCTTTTCGCCGCCTGCCCGGCGGGATAGATACGGGGCTGATCCCCGCCTGGACACTGCTCCCCATGACCCTCCGTCTGCTCGTCGTCGAAGGCAACACCGCCGCCGACCGTGCCCGCCACGCCGCCTCGCGCGGGGCCATGCCGAGTGAAGCCTATGCCGACGTGCTGCGCCAACTCGCGCCGGATGCCGTCGTCGATCTGTGCTTTCCCGCCGATCCCGGCGCCAATCTGCCCGACAGTGCCGGGCTCGAAGCCTATGACGGCGTGGCGCTGACCGGCTCCTCGCTCAATCTCTACGACATGACGCCTGACATTGCCGCACAGATCGACCTGGCCCGCGCAGTCTTCGCCGCGGGCACGCCCGTCTTCGGCTCCTGCTGGGGCCTGCAGGTGCTGACCTCGGCCGCCGGCGGCGTCGTCAGGCGCAATCCCAAGGGCCGCGAAATGGGCATTGCCCGCAGGATCGCGCCGAACGGCGCCGGCCGCACCCACGCCATGCTGGCCGACCGGCCGGTCGCCTTCGATGCCCTGGCCATGCACCAGGACGAGGTCGAGACGATGGCGCCGGGCACCACGCTGCTCGCCTCAAACGGCATGAGCGAGGTCCAGGCCGTGGAAATCAGGTCCGGCCGCGGCACGGCCTGGGCCGTGCAGTACCATCCCGAATTCTCCTTCGGCGAGGTTTCCGCCATTGCCGGCGCCATTGGCGAACGGTTGATCGCGGAGGGTTTCTTCGAGGACGAGGCGGCCCTCGGGGGCTGGCGCGCCGATCTCGACCGGCTCGAGGCCGATCCCGACGACCGACCGATGGCCAGGCGCCATGGCCTCGACCGCGAGATCCTGGACAAGGGCAGGCGGCGCAGCGAGATCGGACGCTGGATCGATGTGATGGTCCGGCCGCAAAAATCGGCGCGTGGCCGCGCCTGATCACGCGTTCTTGCTGAGATACGACAACATGGCTGCCTTACCGTCCCTCGCCTGGACGGGATAAAGCGCCATGTTAGCTTCCCTGCCGCGTCAATCCGCGTTCCCTCTCCAAGGGGGCTGGATCAGCAAGGGAGCTTGCCATGTCGCCCGTTGAGGAAGGCGCCGCGGCACCGCGGCTCGTCGTCCCGCCGACCGCCTGGCCGATGCGTTGGTTGCGCCTGATCTCGGATGGCCTGACCTATGGCCCGCCATCGGCCGTGGTCAACTTTTTCACCAGCTCGCCGCGGCCGGTCGACCCGGAAACCGTCTGGCGTACCTTCACGCGGCCCTATCCGCGTTTCCTGCAGGCGGTGATCGATCACTACCCGCCGCCGCGCCGGCGCGAGCGGCTGATCGCCCAGATGCTGGCGCAGCCCCATGCCGGCGGCATCGAATACCACTACGACCTGTCGAACGAGTTCTACCGGCTGTTCCTCGACAAGACCTTCATGTTCTACAGCTGCGCCGACTTTCTCAAAGCCGACGACACGCTGGAACAGGCCCAGCTCAACAAGGCCAACCATATCCTGTCGTTGATCGATCCGAAGCCGGGCGAGGCCATTCTCGAGCTCGGCTGCGGCTGGGGCTCCATGCTTCGGCACATCCACGCCCATGCCGGCGATCTCAAGTCGCTGTCCGGCTACACCCTGTCGCACGAGCAGAAGCGCTATATCGAGGAGAATTTCGGCTTCAACGTCATGCTCGAGGATTTCGTCACCACCGACCTCGGCGAAGAGCGCTACGATAAGATCTACTCGATCGGCGCCCTGGAGCACGTGCGGCCGAACGAGATCCCGGAACTGGCCAAGAAGGTCTATGCCGCGCTGAAGCCCGGCGGCCGGGCCGTGCACCATTTCTTCTCGCTCAACGGCAACGACCCGCACGCCACCTCCATGGTGACGGCGCAGCTGTTCTTCCCCGGCTCGATCCTGTCGCTGCACAGCCATCATCTGGCCGCCGCGCGCGAGGCGGGCTTCACCCTGACCCACGATTCCGAGCACGACTACCGGCCGACATTGCGCGCCTGGTTCGACAATCTCGTCGCCAACCGCGAGCGCGCCCATCAGCTGGTCGGGGTCCAGCAGACCAACAAGTACCTGGCCTTCTTCGCCACCTCCTGGGCCTTCTTCAACCTGAAGGAGGCGACTCTGCACCGGCTCGTTCTGGTGAAGGGTTGAGCGGCCGGCGCGTCAGACGTCGACCTTCAGAGCGGCGATGAAGGCTTCCTGGGGAATGTCGACCTTGCCGAACTGGCGCATGCGCTTCTTGCCCTCCTTCTGCTTGTCGAGCAGCTTGCGCTTGCGCGAGATGTCGCCGCCGTAGCACTTGGCGGTGACGTCCTTGCGCAGGGCCGAGATGGTCTCGCGGGCGATCACCTTGGCCCCGATCGAGGCCTGGATCGGGATCTTGAACAGGTGCTGCGGGATCAGGTCCTTCAGCTTCTCGCACATGGCGCGGCCGCGGCTCTCGGCGCGCGCCCGGTGCACCAGCATGGACAGCGCGTCCACCGGCTCGCCATTGACCAGGATCGACATCTTGACGAGATCGCCCTCGCGGTAGTCGGTGATCTGATAGTCGAACGAGGCATAACCCTTGGAGATCGACTTCAGCCGGTCATAGAAGTCGAACACCACCTCGTTGAGCGGCAGGTCATAGGTGACCATGGCGCGCGTGCCGACATAGTTGAGGTCGATCTGCACGCCCCGGCGGTCCTGGCAGAGCTTCAGCACGGCGCCGAGATAGTCGTCCGGCGTCATGATCTTGGCGCGGATCCACGGCTCGGAAATGCTCTCGATCTTCATCGGATCGGGCATGTCCGCCGGGTTGTGCAGCTCCATCACGTCGCCGGTGCGCAGCAGGATCTGGTAGACGACGGAAGGGGCGGTCGCGATGAGGTCGAGGTTGAACTCGCGCTCCAGCCGCTCCTGGATGATTTCGAGGTGCAGCAGGCCGAGGAAGCCGCAGCGGAAGCCGAAGCCGAGCGCCGCCGAGCTCTCCATCTCGAAGGAGAAGCTGGCATCGTTCAGCCGAAGCTTGCCCATCGCGGCGCGCAGGTCTTCGAAATCGGCAGCGTCCTGCGGGAACAGGCCGCAGAACACGACCGGCTGGGCCGGCTTGAAGCCGGGCAGGGCCTCGGCCGTCGGCTTGCGATCGTCGGTGATGGTGTCGCCGACGCGGGTATCGGCCACTTCCTTGATGGAGGCGGTGATGAAGCCGACCTCGCCCGGGCCGAGATCGCCGATATCGGCCATTTTCGGCGTGAACACGCCGATCTTGTCGACGTCGTAGACGGCGCCGGTGCCCATCATCTTGATCCGGCTGCCCTTCTTCAGGACGCCGTCGATCACCCGCACCAGCACGATGACGCCGAGATAGGCATCGTACCAGCTGTCGACCAGCATGGCCTTCAAGGGCGCCGCCCGGTCGCCCTTGGGCGGCGGCAGGCGCGTGACGATGGCTTCCAGCACGGCCTCGATATTGAGGCCGGTCTTGGCCGAGACCGGCACGGCGTCCGAGGCATCGAGGCCGATCACCTCTTCGATCTGCTCCTTGACCCGCTCCGGCTCGGCCGCCGGCAGGTCGACCTTGTTGAGCACGGGCACGATTTCGTGGCCGGCATCGAGGGCCTGGTAGACATTGGCCAGCGTCTGGGCCTCGACGCCCTGCGAGGCGTCGACGACCAGGAGCGATCCCTCGCAGGCCGCCAGCGACCGCGAGACCTCGTAGGCGAAGTCGACATGGCCGGGCGTGTCCATGAGATTCAGCACATAGGTCTTGCCGTCGGCCGCCTTGTAGTTCAGCCGTACCGTCTGCGCCTTGATGGTGATGCCGCGCTCTTTCTCGATCTCCATGTTGTCGAGAACCTGCTCGGTCATCTCGCGCGCGGTCAGGCCGCCGGTCACCTGGATCAGGCGGTCAGCGAGCGTCGACTTGCCATGGTCGATATGGGCGACGATGGAGAAATTGCGGATCAGTTCGAGCGGCGTGTCGGTCATGAGGCCGCACATAGCAGCGCTGCGGTCAGTTTTAAAGCTTTGCCGCGCGTGCCGCGGCGCGATTGCCGAGGCTCAGCCGTCGAGACCCTCGGAAAAGCTGATCGTGCTGCCGAGGTCGAAGCGGATCGGCCGATTGACCGGGCGCGTGCCGCGCAGTGCGCCGGAGAGGATGCCGAGGGCCAGAAGGGTCGCGCCGATCGACAGGATCATGTGGGACGTCTTCATGGCCGCCTCCTCGTACCGTGCGGGCAAGCCTGGTCCCGCTGCGGCCGGCGTGCTGTGCGGCAGGGCACAGGGCGAGGCTCGCCGTCGACGGGCATGCCGCAGCGGCCTGCTGGCGGCGGGCCGTCTTGCGGCGGTTCCGGCCAAATGCGAAATTAGGAGTTTGCGGATCGACGGAGGCTTCATGACCCGCAGGCGCACCAGCTACCAGTCCGGTCACGCGCCGAAATTCCTCGTCGTCGTCGACGACAGTCCGGAATGCGACCGTGCCATCGTCTTCGCCGCGCGGCGCGCCTCGCGCACCGGCCACCACCTGCAGATGCTGGCGGTGGTCGATGCCCAGCTGCGCGACGGCCAGGGGCTGTTCGGCGTCGCCGAGGTGATGCGCGCCGAGGCGCATGCCGAAGCGCGCGCCAAGCTCGACCGCGCCGCCGATCTCGCCATGAAGCTGGTCGGCGTCGAGCCGGAGCTCGTGGTCCGCGACGGCGTCATGGCCGACGCGATCCTGGCCCAGATCGAGGAGGATCCCGACGTCGCCATCCTCATTCTCGCCGCCGGCATCGGCAAGGACGGTCCGGGCCCGCTCGTCTCGAGCCTTGCCCGTTCGGCCGGCACCTTCCCGATCCCCGTGGCGCTGGTGCCCGGCCAGCTGACCGATGAGGAGATCGAGGCCCTGGCCTGATTCCGGTGCCGGTTGACGCAGGGGGGCGCGATCGCCACATCCCCATGCGAAGCGGACAGTGCAGCGAGTGGATTTTTTGGAACGGTTCTGCTTGAATCGTTCCAATCAGGCGCCGGCCTTGACCCGGGCGCCCGAGGAGACCGAAACCGATGTTCATTCAGACCGAAGCGACGCCCAACCCGGCGACCCTGAAGTTCCTGCCGGGCCGCACCGTGTTGCCCGAAGGCACATTGCACATGCCGAACGCGGAAGCCGCGCGGCAGTCGCCGCTCGCCGAGAAGCTGTTCGGCATCGACGGCGTCGCCGGCGTGTTCTTCGGCAACGACTTCATCACCGTCACCAAGGCGGCCGCGGAATGGCAGCACCTCAAGCCCGCCATCCTCGGCGCGATCATGGAACATTACATGTCGGGCCAGTCGCTGCTGCGCGATGAGACGCCGATCGCCCCCGACGGTGACGAGGAGTTCTTCGATCCGGCGGATGCCGAGACCGTCGACACCATCAAGGAGCTCCTGGAGACGCGGGTGCGCCCGGCCGTCGCCGCCGATGGCGGCGACATCACCTTCCGCGGCTTCAAGGACGGCATCGTCTACCTCAACATGCAGGGCTCCTGCGCCGGCTGCCCGTCCTCGACGGCGACGCTGAAGCACGGCATCCAGAACCTGATGCGCCACTTCCTGCCCGACGTGCGCGAGGTCCAGTCGGTCTGAGCCGCATGGCGCCGCCGGATGCGTCAGGGGTGGAGCCTCAGGCCCTTGACGATCCGGTCGATCTGGCGCCGCTCGTCATGCAGTGCGAGGCCGACGAGATCGAGCGCCTCGGTCGGCACGGCGGCAACCGCTGCGCGGTTGTCGGCATCGTTGGTCGTCGCGAACAGCTCGTGCGTATAGAGCGAGGCCCGGACGCCGCGCTCCCGGGCCCGGCTCAGGGTGCGCGTCAGCTCCGCGCCCGTCGCGGCGAAGATCAGCACGGGCTGGCGGATCAGCGGGCCGTAGAACCGGCCCGAAGCATCGGCATAGGGCTCGCCGGCCAGTTCCGGGGCGGAGCCGACGAGGCCCCCGGCCAGGAAGGCCGTCACATTCAGTTTCTGCCAGGTGGCGAGATCCTCGCGCACCACGATGGCGATCTTGCTGTCAAAACGGATCTTGGTGTCGAACGTCATGGCCCGAAATCTGGACGAGCGGACCTCGACCGGTCTTGAACGATCGTGCGTTCCATCGCCCGGCGACTGGATCCGGCTGGCGCCGTCCCAGCACGGCTTCGAGCGGCTGGAAGCCTTCTTTTCAGGCCATGCCTACGACCCGCACCGCCACGACACCTATGCGATCGGCTACACGGTCGCCGGCGTGCAGACCTTCACCTATCGCGGCGAGCGGGCCGACAGCGCCACGGGCCACGCCATGGTGCTGCATCCCGACGAGCGTCACGACGGCCGGGCCGGGGTCGCTGCCGGCTTCCGCTACCGCATGGCCTATATCGAGCCGCGCCTCATCCGCGACGCCTTGGCCGGTCGCGCCGCGAGCCTGCCCTTCGTCAAGGCGGCGGTGTCGACCGATCGGCGCCTCGTCGGGGCCCTTGGAGCGGCCCTCGCCTGCCTCGACCGGCCGCTCGAACCGCTCGAGACGACCCAGGCGCTGATCGCGATCGCCGATGCCCTGCTCGCCCTCGACGCCTCGGCGCGCGCCGGCGCCGGCCGCGGCCGCACCGTCGACGTCAGGGCCGTCGAGCGGGCCCGGTCGTGGCTGGATGCCCATTTCGACCGGCAGGTCGGCTCGGAGGAGCTCGAGGCTGCCACCGGCCTCGACCGCTTCGCGCTGGCCCGCCAGTTCCGCCTCGGCCTCGGCACCAGTCCCTACCGCTACCTGACCATGCGCCGGCTCGACCGGGCCAAGGTCGCGATCCGCGCCGGCCAGTCGCTCACCGATGCCGCCCTGATCAGCGGCTTTGCCGACCAGAGCCACCTGACGCGGCAGTTCGGCCGCGCCTTCGGCCTCACGCCCGGCCGCTGGCGGGCGATGCATCGGCCCGGCTGACGCCAGCCTCGCCATAGATCCGGACGAACCGCTCGACCGCCCGCCGCGCGACGGCGTCGTGATCCGCCTCCGCCGCCGGCACCCGATGCAGCGCGAGGATCTGCCGGTCGCCGATGAGCAGGCCGAAAAAGGTCGCATAGGCCTCCGCGAGATCGCCGGCGGCGATGTCTCCGGCATCCCGCATCGCCGCGATCAGTGCGACGAGACCGGGCGCGGAGCTGTCGCGGCCGGCCGCGATCAGGATCTGGCTCAACCGGCCGCTGTCGTCGGCGAGCGCGGCGCGGTTGATGACGAGCGACGCCTCGCCGGTCAGGAGCGCGGCGAGGCGAGCTCCTGCGGCGGTCAGCGCCTCGCGCGGCGTCGCGCCGGTCATGCCGGCCGCGAGTGCCGCATTGAGCGCCGCTGCCTGGCGCTTGACCAGCGCGGCAAGAATGGCGTCGCGATCCTCGAAGAGGAGATAGAGCGTGTCCTTGGAGCAGCGGGCGGCGCGCGCGATCGCTGCCGTCGTCACCGCCTTCAGCCCGCCATCGGTGAGCAGCGCCAGTGCGGCGTCGAGAACGTCGTCGCGGCGGTCGGGAGTGATCGGGGCGGGCACGGTTGTCACCTGTGGCATGGGGGGCTTGCGATGATGAGTACCATGCGGTACTGAAGCTGTCAGTACCGCATGGTACTCACCCGAAGGATCGCGCCATGGTCGTTTCCGCCCGTCTTCCCCTTGACCGGAACCATGTTTCCGGCGCGCTCTGCGCCGCGCAGGCGCTGGCGTTCGCGGCCTTGCTGCTGTTCGGCGCGATCGCCGGTTTCTTTTACGCCTATTCGGTGTCGGTCATGCGCGGCCTCGACGCAGCCGGACCGGTCGCGGCCGTCGCGGCCATGCAGGGCATCAACGCCACCGTCCGCAACGCGGCCTTCGCGCCGGCCTTTTTCGGCGCGCCGCTGGCGGCGGCCGCCGCCGCGCTCGCGGCCCTCGTCGCTGGCGTGCCGCGCGCGGCCCTGCTGCTTGCTGCCGCGGCGCTTGTCTATCTTCTCGGTGCGATGGCGCCGACTGTCCTCGTCAATGTGCCGATGAACGATGCCCTCGCCGCCGCCGGCGCGCCGGCCGATGCGGCCGCGGCGGCAAGGCTCTGGACCGGCTATGCGCCGCGCTGGACCGCCTGGAACGGCGCGCGGACGGCCGTGAGCCTTGCAAGCCTCGCCCTTGTCGGCCTCGCGCTCATGGGCCTCGGCCGCCGCCCGGCCTGAAACACCGGAAAATCTGTTCCCCCGCGACTTCGGGCCTCTTCGCGGCGCAGCCGCGGCGGTATAGAGGAGGAGAATGCTCCTGCTTGCCCTGGATACCGCGCTCGGCGCGGCCTCTGCCGCCATCCTCGAGACCGAGACCGGTGAGGTCGTGGCGCGCCTGAGCGAGCCCATGGAGCGCGGCCACGCCGAGCGGCTGATGCCGCTGGTTGCCGATCTCGCCGCCGGCGCCAGCGTCGAGCTGCGCACGATCGGTCGCTTCGCCGCCACCGTCGGGCCGGGCAGCTTCACGGGCCTGCGCGTGGCAGTCGCGGCCGCGCGCGCCATGGCCCTTGCCGCCGGCGGCGATGCGGTCGGCATCTCGACGCTCGACGCGCTGGCCGCGCCGCTCCTGGCCCGAGCCGGCCCGCGTCCCGTTCTCGCCGCCATCGATGCCCGCCACGGTCATGTCTATGCGAGCCTTGTCGGCACCGACGGCAGCCTGCTGCGCGAAGCCGGCTATTGGCCGGCGGCGGAAGCCGC